>CAYZAD010000287.1:0-3852 GCA_964476315.1 uncultured Rhodobacterales bacterium | reverse complement strand
ACCGAACTTGAACGCGCCGGTGCCGGACGGGTTGCGCCCGAAATCCGCGCCGTGCTGTTCGACGGCGGCGGGCGACACGATCAGCCCGGTGGGATAGGCGAGGTTGGACAGGAACGGCGCATAGGGCGCGTTGAGCGTGAACCTGACGGTCATCGGATCGACGACCTCGACAGATTCGACCGACGAGAAGAAGAAGGCGAGCGGGAAGGGGCCGGTGTCGTGGAAGGGGTGGTTTTCGTCCAGCATGCGGTCGAAGTTGAACTTGACCGCCTCGGCGTCAAAGGCGCTGCCATCGTGGAAGGTGACGCCCTCGCGCAGGGTGAAGGTGTAGACGGTTCCGTCTTCGCTGATGTCCCAGGAGGTCGCCAGTGCAGGTTCCACTTCGAGCGTGCCGTCCTTGTAGCGCACGAGGCCGTCATAGACATTCATCAAGATGCGGAAATCGTTCACGGCCGTGACGGCTGCGGGATCAAGCGCCTTGGGTTCGGCAATCTGGCCCACGATCAGGACGCCCGGAGGTGTTTGCGCCTGCGCGCCTGTCACCGACATGGCCATCGCCGTTGCAGCGCCTGCGGCGAGCAAAGCTCTGCGCGTCATTTTCAAAAGGGTCATCGCGTTTCCTCTCCTGCAATATTTATCATGATTAATTGCAGTCAGGCAAATTATCATGATAATTTCAAGGGAAATGTTTATAAGAGGCTGCATGACTTTTTCGATTCTTGCCCGCGATGAAAAAACAGGCGTCCTGGCCGGGGCCTGTGCCACCGGCAGCCTGTGTGTCGGGGGCTGGGTGCTGCGCGGGCAATTGGGCGCGGGCATGGTGGCAAGCCAGGGCACGGCGCCATCGACCTTGTGGCGGGACGAGGCGTTGCAGCGCATGGGCTCTGGCGACACGGCGGAAAACGCCCTGAATTCAGTGTGTTTGCCAGATGACGGACGGGCGCACCGGCAGCTTGCGGTGTTGGACCGGTCCGGCGGGACCAGCGCCTTTACCGGCGATGCAAGCGTCGCTTGGGCAGGCCATCGTTGCATGCCGAACCTGGTGGTTGCGGGAAACATGCTGGCGGATGCCGCGGTGCTGGAGGCGCTTGCCGACACGTTCCTGACGGTCACCGGGTCCGTGGCGGATCGCCTGATGTCGGCGCTTCGGACTGCGGACCGTGCGGGAGGTGATTCGAGGGGGCTGAAATCGGCGGCGATGCTTGTTGTGTCGCCGAATGCCCCGCCGTTGGACATCCGCGTGGATTACGCGGACGCGCCGCTGGTCGCCTTGTCAGAGCTTTTGCTGCGCACCCGCGCGCATCCCTATGCCGGGTGGCTGGACGAGGTGCCGGTGCAAACCGATCCGTACCGGTCGCCCGAAGCCCCGCCAAAGCAGGATACGGCCACACAGCGATGAGCGGCGCATGGCCTTGGGCCGATCAGCGATGGCAGGGTGTCAGTCTTGGATGAACTGGCGGGACAGCTCGGCTTCCTGCGCCTTCATCAAGGCCTCGGCAATGCACATATGCGAGGCCATGATGCGCCGGGCCGCGGTTGCATCGCCGGATCGCAGCGCCCTGATCAACTGCGTGTGGTGGTCCCGGCCCTTGCGCCACAGTTCGTAATTGTGCTGGTCGTAAAGACGCCGGTAGACGGTCATTTCGGTCAGCATGCGGGCCATGAAACTGATCACGAACCCCAAGAGCCGGTTGTCCGCAAAATCGGCAAGCTTGGCATGCACGGCGAGCGACGCGATATGCTGTGCCTTTTCTTCTTCGGACGATTTGGCCGGTTGCGGGTAAAGGCCGACCATTGCCTCCAATTCCTCAAGCTGCGCGTCGGAGAGTGTTCCGGCCAGGCTTGCCGCCATCTCGGGTTCGAGCGCCTTGCGGACCTGGTAGATATCGGCAAGCGACAGGTTTTCGAAATAAAAATAGTTGCCCAGCAGCGATTTGGCCCGCTCTGCCGACACCTTGTCGACGAAACTGCCGCCGCCGGGGCCGGTGCGCGTGACGATCAGCCCTTGTGCTTCGAGGATGCGCAGGGCTTCGCGGACGGTGCCTTTCGAGACGGCAAAGAGGCTGATCATCTCGGCCTCGTTGGGCAGCTTGTCGCCCTGACGCAGGTCGCGGTCCACGACCCATTGCTTGATCTCGTCTGCCACAAGCACGGGCCTTGACCGCTTGGGTCGCGATTTCTGTTCCAGTCCGCCGTCCATGGCCACCTCAATTCCCTCTCTTGAATCGATAGCCAGATTCAGTGGCCTTGGGTAGCCTAATTTTATCATGATAAATCGTGAGCGGCCTGGATCGCGGCGGATGACGCGCTTTGGCCGGTTACGATGCTTTGGCTGCAAGGCCGTGTGTGACGGCGCGGGCCAGCAGGACCGAGGATTCGACACCGTCGATCAACGGGATGCGGACACGCTGTTCCAGAACGGGTTTCAGGGGCGACATGCCGGCGCAACCGAGGATGACACAGCCTGCCCCGTCGCGATGATGCGTGTTTTCGATTTCCGTCGCGAGGCGGTCGACGGTTTCCGGTGCGGCCTCGTCGATCGCCAGCACGGGCAGCCCGCTGGCCCGGACCGAAGCGCACAAGCCGGTAAAGCCAAGCGATGCGATATTGCCTTCGATCACCGGAATGGCCGCCGCGACCGATGTCACCACGGAAAACGGCAGGCCCCGCAGCGAGGCCATCGTGTAGGACGCCTGCCCGATCCCCAGAACCGGGCAGTCGGCCTGAGCGCGGGCCTCGGCCAGGCCGGTGTCATCGAAACAGGCAATCACGATGGCATCCGCACCCCGCGCGCGGGCGACCGGCAGCAGGTCCAGAAGGCCGGGTATGGCGGCGTCACCGTCTGCCTTGCCCTGGATGGCGGCCGGTCCGGCCGTGTTGGTGAACCCGATGATCCGGGCGTCTGGCAGCGTCTTGCGTGCGGTGGCGACGATGGCGTCCGTCATGCTCGCGGTGGCATTGGGGTTGATATAGGCGAGGTTCATACGCCCTTTCCCGCATCTGACCCGAGCCGCGCGCGCCGCCGCCCCATGATCCAGACCGTCAGGAGGAACGCGGCGATGATGACAAACGAAAAGACGGTTGTAAGGGTGCCAAGTGCATAGATCACCGGAGTGGTCACGTTGGTTGTCATGCCGAAGATTTCGAGCGGGAGGGTGTTGTAGCTGCCTGCCGTCAACAGCGTGCGGGCGAATTCGTCATAGCTGAGTGTGAAGCCGAACAGCGCCACGCCAATCAGGGACGGTGCGATGATCGGCAAGACGACAAAGCGGAGTGTCTGCCACGCGGTCGCGCCCTGGTCGCGGGCGGCTTCCTCGTAGCTTTTGTCGAAGCGATTGAAGACGGCGAACATGATGAGCAACCCGAAGGGCAGCGTCCAGGTCAGTTGCGAGCCGAACCCGCTGGTGGCCCAGTGGATCCTGAACCCCAGCTGGTTGAAGATCAGACCGACACCCAGCGAAACCAGGATCGACGGGATCACCAGCGACGTGATGGCGGCGTAGAACAGCAGGCCAGAGCCGTAAAAGCGTTTGCGGAAGGCCAGGCCTGCCATGACCGAAACCACCACCGTCGTGACCATGACCATCAGGCCAAGCCCGAAACTGCGCCGGAACGCGCCCCAGATATCGCCGACCGCCTGTTCCTGAAACAGGTCGCGGAACCAGTGCATGGAGACACCGTTCATCGGGAAGGTCAGACCGCCCTGCGGACCCTGGAAGCTGAGGATGCCGATGGTCAGGATCGGGCCGTAGAGAAACAGCACGAACAGCGCGAAAAAGGCGGAAAGAACGTAGAAGCTGCGGGAGCGGCGGTCCATCTCAGAGCTCCTTTCGAATGTTGACGAAGCGCAGA
>CAYZAD010000286.1:0-3858 GCA_964476315.1 uncultured Rhodobacterales bacterium | reverse complement strand
CGCATGAAGAACTCGACCTGAACGGCACGATCCGCGCCACGGCCGAACATGGCTATCTCGACGTCCAGACCCGGCCCGAACGGCGCAACGCGGTCAAGGTGATCCTGTTCTTCGACGTGGGCGGATCGATGGACCCGCATGTCAAGGTCATGGAAGAGCTGTTCTCGGCGGCGCGGGCCGAATTCAAGCATCTTGAACATTACTACTTTCACAACTGCCTCTATGAAGGCGTATGGAAAGACAACCGCCGCCGCTGGGATGCCGTGACCCCAACGATGGAAGTGCTCAACACCTACGGTCCCGATTACAAATGCATCTTTGTCGGCGACGCCTCCATGTCGCCTTACGAGATCGCCTTTGCCGGTGGCGCCAACGAGCACTGGAACGAAGAGCCGGGACAGGTCTGGCTCCAGCGCGCGCGCCAGCAATGGCCCTCCAATCTCTGGATCAATCCGACCCCGGAACGCTATTGGCAATACACCCAGTCGATCCAGATGATCCGCGACATCTTCGAGGATGCGATGGTGCCGATGACGCTTGAGGGCATCACCCGTGGCATCAAAGAGCTGGCCCGGTGATCGCGCGGCTTCGCAGGGTCTTCAGACAGGCTCCGATCCTTGCCAGCGCCTTTGCCGTCGCGCTGCTTCTGACGGGCTGGTTTGGCGCGCAGACCGTCATGCGCGCCGTCTACTGGTCTGATCCGCGCCACCAGAACCAGGAGATCGAAGGCTGGATGACCATCGGCTATGTCGGACGGTCCTGGCAGGTGCCCCGCGAAGCCCTGATCGCCGCCCTGCAAGACGTATTGCCCGGCGATGCACCGGGCCGCCGTCTTCCCATCGAACGGCTGGCGCAGGAAAGCGGGCTGCCCGAGGAAGACATCACCGCCCTGCTCTATGCGGCCATTGCGGCCTATCAGACCACCGCACCGGACCAGCAATGAGCGACACGTTCCTGACCCTCACCGCGACCTATGGCGTGTGGATCGTGATGGGTTCGGCCTACCTGTCCTGTCTTGCCGTGCCGATCCCCACGGCCCTTGTCATGCTCGCCGCCGGTGCCTTTGCCGCGTCGGGCGATCTGGACTATTCGACGCTTTTGCCGCTTGCGTGGATGGCGGCGGTGCTGGGCGATCAGACCGGTTACTGGATCGGTCGGAAAGCGGGCAGCCGCTTGCTTGACCGGCTCGGCAGATCACCCGGCCGCCATCACCTGATCGAACGGGCGCGCAGCACGGTACGTCAGCAGGGCGGGCTGGGCGTCTTTTTCTCGACCTGGCTGTTTGCGCCGCTCGGGCCATGGGTCAACCTGACCGCTGGTGTCGCCGGTCTGGGATGGACGCGTTTTACCCTGTGGGACGCCGCCGGTGAGGCGATCTGGGTGACGGGCTACCTGAGCCTTGGATTTTTCTTCGGAGATCAACTCGATGCGCTGGTCGCCTTCATGGGCAACCTGTCGGGTTTCCTCGTGGCAGGGCTTGCGACCGTGGGGCTGGGCTGGATGTTGCGCCAACGGTTGAAACAGGGCCACAAACCGCCGCACCACTAGCGCCCGGATGCCCTTGCCGTCCTCCGCGAAGCGCCCCATATCTGGTGCATGATCAAGCTGACCCCGATCCTTCTTGCCATCATGTATGCGATGGTGATGTATCACTTCTCGGTTTGGCGCACCAAGCGCGAACTGGACGCCCGCTCGACCGAGCTGGCGGATCCGAAACTCAAGAAGCTGACGGATCGCCTGGCAGCGGCGCTCGATCTGGACCGGATCCGGGTTCATATCTACGAAATCGACCCGGTGAACGGTCTGGCTGCGCCGGATGGGCGCATTTTCATCACCCGCGGCTTCTACCGGAAATATCAGAACGGCGAAGTATCGGCAGAAGAGCTGGCCAGCGTCATCGCGCACGAGCTGGGCCATGTCGCCCTGGGCCACACACGTCGGCGCATGATCGATTTTTCCGGCCAGAACGCGCTGCGCACGGCACTGGCCATGATCCTGTCCCGCTTTCTGCCGGGCATTGGCGTCTGGATTGCCAATGGCGTTGCGACCCTGCTGGCCGCACGCCTGTCACGCGGGGACGAATACGAGGCCGACGCCTATGCAGCCGCGCTGCTGCACAAGGCCGGCATCGGGATCGCCAGCCAGAAATCCCTTTTTGCCAAGCTTGAGGACCTGACCCAGTCCCGCTCGGGGGCCATGCCGGCATGGCTGATGTCGCATCCCAAGACGACCGAACGCATCGCCGCGCTCGAAAAACTCGAAGCGCGCTGGACCAGCCTGTCCACCTGACAGTCCGCGCTCACCCGTCCGGGGCGACAAGATCAAACCCAACGGTCGCACGATCAATGCCGTTGACCTGAACGACCACCGAATGTGGCCCCGGATGCAGCGTAAAGGTCGACGCATTGGATTTGAGCCGGTGAAACTTGGAGATCTGCACAGGCTGGCCCGAGACAAGATCCACCGATTTCAGCTTGAACACCTTCTGACCGGACCGGCCGTTCGGGCGGTGAAACAGGATGCGGTAATCCACCATGGCCGACACGTCCGACACGGACCGAAGACCGATCTCTAGGGAAAACCCGTCGCCGATGCGCACCGGGTTCGGGGACAGCGCGGCTGTCACCTCCAGCGCCGCATCCGGATCATAGCCCAACAACCGCAGCGCCCCGGGCTCTCCGCGTTTTACGGCGGTGCGCAGGGCGTGGCGTGTCATCCAGTCCAGTTCCTTCGCGCTCTGCCGCCCGGCGCCGCGCCACTCCG
The DNA here is from genome assembly GCA_964476315.1 of uncultured Rhodobacterales bacterium. GTDB lineage: Bacteria > Pseudomonadota > Alphaproteobacteria > Rhodobacterales > Rhodobacteraceae > Marivita. The sequence goes on along the minus strand of CAYZAD010000286.1, from coordinate 1,095 downwards.
ACAGCACAGACACCACGCGATCGGGGGCCAGCCGGGACAGATCGTTCATGTGATTGGCCACCGACCGTGTCACGTATCGCGTCGGATCCGCATGCAGCCTGTCCAGCAGATCAAGCGGCACCGTCGGCTCCAGATCGATATTCGCAGCCCAGGGCAAACGTGGCCGCGTGCCTTCGCTGACAAGGCGGCGCACATGGTAATGGTCATGGTCGGTCCAATCCCACAGCCGTCGCAGCGTGTCCTCGGGCCAGCGGTTCAGAAAGGGCCGGATATAGAACTCCATCGAGAACCGTTGCGTCGCCGCTTCCAGCAGGTCCAGCGCCCTGTCCCGATGGCGTTCCAACCCGTGGCGCACCGCCAGGATGCCCGGCACGGCGTGGATGAACCGACCGAAATCGTCATCCGTGCGGTCCGGGCTCAACACCGGCGGCATCGCCGCCTCCAGCGCCTCTGCCATGGCCGGAAAATCGGCGGGCAGTTGCTCTTCAAGGCAATCCGCCAGCCAATCGAGGCGCTGCAGCAGGCCCCGGTCCTGCAGACCCGCAACAGCCTTGTCCCGGAAGCGCGCGGGGTCGAACCCCGGCAGCACGGCATGTTCGCGGGCCAGATCGCCAATCGTGTCGGCGTTGAAAAGTTCGTCTTTCAGGGAAAACCCCTGCGCCTGCCCTTTTCCATCCGGTCCGCGTGCCATGTCCTAGATCGTCGCGTTGGTGCCGCCACCGTCGATCAGGATGTTCTGCCCCACGATGAACCCGGCATGCTGGGAACACAGGAACGCGCAGGTCTGCCCGAATTCCTCGCGCGTGCCGTAGCGCCGGGCGGGAATCGTGGCCTGACGGTTCTTGCGGGCCTGTTCGACGGAAATTCCCTGCGCCTTGGACACACCACCGTCCAACTGGTCGGCGCGGTCCGTGGCGTGGATGCCCGGCAGCAGGTTGTTGACGATCACGCCATGCTCGGCCACCTGCCGCGCGGTCCCGGCGACGTAGCCGGTCAGACCGGTGCGCGCGGCGTTCGACAAGCCCAGTTGCGGGATCGGGGCCTTGACCGATTGCGAGGTGATGTTCACCACCCGGCCCCAGCCGCGGTCGATCA
>CAYZAD010000285.1:0-3874 GCA_964476315.1 uncultured Rhodobacterales bacterium | reverse complement strand
GCCATGCGTTCCTGCAGCGCGGCGACGGTCGGGTTGGTCAGGCGGGAATAGATGTAACCCACTTCCTGCAGATTGAACAAAGCCGCCGCGTGATCGGCATCGCGGAACACGTAAGCCGTGGTCTGGTAGATCGGCACCTGCCGCGCGCCGGTGGCCGGATCGGGCCGCGCGCCTGCATGAATCTGAAGTGTATCGAAGCCGTATTCGGGTCCGTCGGTCATGGTTGTGTTCCCCATTGGGTGGTTATCTGTTGTGCACAGGATTAGGGCATCGCGCCTGCGGTCACAACTCCCGGCAATCGGGAAAGGACGGGCACTGGTGTCGGATCCGGCCTCCGGGAACCACGTTCCAAACCCGGCGGGTTTCGCAAGACGCCGGTTCTTGGAACTTGCGGTCACCCGGCAATCTGCGAAACTTGGCTCCGAACCGAAGCGAACCACGGAAAGCCCAGATCATGCCCCTGCCCGCCACGATGACCGCCATTGAAATCTCGGAATATGGCGGGCCGGACGTACTGCGCCCCGTTACCGTGCCGGTGCCCACCCCGGCCACCGACCAGATCCTGATCAAGGTCGCATATGCCGGGGTCAACCGCCCCGATGCCCTGCAACGCGCCGGAAACTACGCACCGCCTGCCGACGCGTCGCCGCTGCCCGGGCTCGAGGCCTCGGGTCACGTCGTGGCGGTCGGGGAAGGTGTGTCGCGCTGGTCGGTCGGCGATGCGGTGACGGCGCTTTTGCCCGGTGGCGGCTACGCGGAATACGTGCTCACCTATGCCGACCACGCCCTGCCCGTTCCCGACGACATGCCACTCGATCAGGCGGCTGCCCTGTGCGAGACGTTTTTTACCGTGTGGTCAAACGTGTTCAAGCGCGGCGCGTTGAAGGCGGGCGAACGGTTCCTGGTGCATGGCGGATCGTCCGGCATCGGCACGACGGCGATCCAACTGGCCGCCCTGCGCGGCGCGCGCGTGTTCACCACCGCCGGAACGGATGACAAATGCGCGGCCTGCCTGTCGCTTGGGGCCGAGCAGGCCTGGAATTACCGAGAGACGGATTTCGTTGAGCTGATGCGCGCCGAAGGCGGGGCGGATGTGATACTCGACATGGTCGGTGGCAGCTACATGCCACGCAATGTCAAAGCCCTGGCGGATGATGGACGCCTCGTCCAGATCGCCTTCCTGCAAGGCCCCAAGACCGAAATGAATTTCGTGCAGATGATGACCCGGCGGCTGACGCTCACCGGCTCCACGCTGCGCCCGCAATCGGTGGCAGCCAAGGCCGCTTATGCGCGCGAATTGGAGACAGAGGTCTGGCCGCACCTGTCCAGCGGGCGTTTGTCCCCCGTGATGGACAGCACGTTCGATCTTGCCGACGCGTCCAAAGCACATGCGCGCATGGAAGCGTCCGAACATATCGGAAAAATCGTGCTTCGGGTGAATTGACGCCACCCGCCGCCCCCATGCGGCGCAACGGATTCTTATTTATAAGTGATGCCAGACATTTACGCCCGTCATCTCATCCAGAACATCAGGTGCAGAACGGGGCGCTTTTGCGCCCTTCCTGCACAGCGCGCGCTAACCGGCAAATCCGATGGTGGCCTCCACGGCCCGTTTCCAGGCGCCGTACTTGGTGTCCCGCGTCGCCGCCGACATGTCCGGGTCAAACCGGGCGTCGACTTTCCATTGCGCGGCAAAGGTGTCCATGTCGGGCAAAACGCCCGCCTTGACCCCTGCCAGCCACGCCGCGCCCATCGCCGTCGTCTCGAGCACCTGCGGCCGTTCGACCGGCGCATCGATGATGTCGGACAGGAATTGCATCGTCCAGTCAGATGCGCTCATCCCGCCATCGACGCGCAGGGCTGCCGTGCCCGCGTGATCCCAATCCGCCTTCATCGCCTCGAGCAGATCGCGCGTCTGGTAGCCGACGCTTTCCAGCGCGGCCTGGGCAAATTCTTCGGGCCCTGAGTTGCGCGTCAAACCAAAAATCGCGCCCCGGCATTCGGCATTCCAATACGGCGCGCCCAACCCGGTGAACGCCGGCACCAGCACGACCCCCTGCGTGGGATCGGCCTTTTCCGCCAGCGGTTGTGTTTCCTTCGCCTCTCGTATGATTTTCAAACCGTCCCGCAACCACTGCACCACAGCGCCCGCGATGAAAATCGACCCTTCCAGCGCATAGGTCGGCTTTCCATCCAATTGGTATGCGATGGTTGTCAGCAATCGGTTGCTGGATGTGACCGGCGTGTCGCCCGTATTCAAAAGCGCGAAACACCCCGTGCCATAGGTTGATTTCATCATGCCCGGCTTGAAACAGGCCTGCCCCACCGTGGCGGCCTGCTGATCGCCGGCGATGCCACGAATGGGAATGGCGCGACCGAACAGATCGGGGCGCGTTTCCCCAAAATCGGCGGCGCAGTCCCGGACCTCTGGCAACATCGACATGGGGATCCCCAACCTGTCACAGATCGTCTGCGACCACCGCCCTTTGCGAATGTCATACAGCATTGTTCTTGCGGCATTTGTTGCGTCAGTGACATGCAGCTTGCCGCCCGTCAGGTTCCAGACCAGCCAGGTGTCGACGGTGCCGAAGACAAGCTCTCCGGCCTCCGCGCGGGCGCGGGCCCCTTCAACATTGTCCAAGATCCACGCCAGTTTCGTGCCGCTGAAATACGGGTCCAGCAAAAGCCCGGTGCGGTCGGTCACGATGTCTTCGAACCCGTCTGATTTCAGCGCCTTGCACAGATCAGAGGTGCGGCGATCCTGCCAGACAATGGCGTTGAAGACCGGCTTGCCCGTGGCCCGGTCCCAGACCAGTGTCGTCTCGCGTTGGTTGGTGATACCAATAGCGGCAATATCCGACGCATTGCTGCCGGCTTTTTCAATTGCGGCGCGGCATGTCGCTGCCGTGGTGCTCCACAGGTCGGAGGGGTCGTGTTCGACCCAACCGCTTTGGGGATAATGCTGGTCGAATTCTTCCTGCGCGGAGGCCACCGCGCTGAGCGTCTGGTCAAAAATGATGGCGCGGGTCGATGTGGTGCCCTGGTCGATGGCAAGGATGTAAGTCATGGTGCGCCTCCCTCGGTCGTCGTGTGTTGGTCAGTGTTTCAAGGTCACAAAAGGTGATCGGATGACGGGGCGCAAGACATCATTCGGCCCCGGCGGTCTGCATAGTGCGATGTTCGGCCATCCACGCGTCAAGCGTGGCAACCTGTGCCGGACTCAGGCGCAAACCCAGCTTGTTACGACGCCAGACAACGTCTTCGGCGGTGCGCGCATATTCCTTTTGCATCAGCCATGTGACTTCCGCTTCGGTCAGGGTTGCACCGAAATCCGTGCCCAGGTCCCCGACGGTCTTGGCCCCGGCCAGCACATCATGCGCTTCGGTTCCATAGGCCCGCACCAGGCGCCGCGCCCAGGCATGGGGCAGAAACGGATACGCGTCCTTGAGCGCTTCGACCAGAGCGTCGACACCATCAACCGGGAAATCCCCACCGGGCAGGGGAACGCCCGCAGTCCACTTGCCCGTCGCGTGCGGCAAGTGCTCTGAAATCTTGTCCAGTGCGCTTTCGGCAAGGCGGCGGTAGGTGGTGATCTTGCCGCCAAACACGTTGAGCACGGGCGCGCCGCCCCCCTGCGCATCGACCTTGAGCGTGTAGTCGCGCGTGGCTGCCGTGGCGCTGCTGGCGCCGTCGTCATAAAGCGGACGCACCCCGGAATAGGTCCAGACAACATCGTCGTCGGTCAGGGTGTCCCGAAAGTACTGATTGGCGAAATTCAGCAGATAGGCCTGTTCTTCGGCAGTGCAGTGGGGTTTGACCGACGGGTCGTCATGTTCGGCATCGGTGGTGCCGATCAGCGTGAAATCGGTCTCGT
>CAYZAD010000284.1:0-3900 GCA_964476315.1 uncultured Rhodobacterales bacterium | reverse complement strand
CCATGCCGCCAACGGCACGCTGTCTTGGGCCGGGATTTGCACCAAGATGATCGGGTGAGACAGGTCAGTCGGCGGGTGCGTATCGCACGACGGCGTCGCCTGCCACCATGTCACCGCTGGCGCGGTCAAATCGCAGGTAGGCCAGCGCCTTGTCTCCGGCTTGCGTATAGAGCGTGCCAGCCGGTTTATCCGCCGAAAGGACCTCTGTTCCAACGGGGGCAGAGCCGGATAGATCGACCTGCGCCAATCCCTTGCGCAATTCCGTCTTGTGCTTCATTCGCGCGGTGACTTCCTGGCCGACATAGCAGCCTTTCTTGAAATCGACCCCGTTCAGGCGTTCAAACCCCATTTCAAGGATGAAGCTGTCCGGCGTCAGCTCAATCCCGCTTTCGGGTACACCCGCTGCGACGCGCAGCGCATCCCAGTCCACATCCGTGTCACCGGTTTGCCCGTTATACCCCCGCCATCCAAGCGACGGATGTCGCGGGTCTGCAAAGGCACCTTCGGGCGGAGTGCCAAGACCACGGGACACGGTCATTTCGGTCTCTTCGATCTCGACCGCAGAGCGCAGCTTGTACATCATCAGGGCCTGTTTGATCCCGGGTGCGAGCGCTGTCGCAATGTCGAGGCCGATGGCGTTGTCCAAAGGCACCATGAAGAAGTCTGCGCGGTACTTGCCTTGCGGGGTCAGCATCGCGGAATAGACCAGGCCGCTGTCAAGTTTCGTGACATCGTTGGTGACCAGACCCTGCAGGAAGTCCCGCGCGTCTGGTCCGCTGATTTTCAGAATGGTCCGATCCGACATGGCTGGCCCCCGATTTGCCTTTCCCTGTCAGATATAGGTCTGGGGGCTGGCTGCAAGGGTTCAGACGGTGACCGTGTCTTCGCCCAGAACCTGCCGCGACAGGATGCGATCCACCGACACGGCGCCCGCGCCCTTGATGACCAGTGTCACGAAGATCAGCATCCAGAAGGCGCGTTGATCCAGGATCACGCTGTCCGGCACCCGGTCAAACCACGCGCCAAGCGTCTCGGCATGTTCGATGCCGCCATGGCCGTAAAGATCGGTCAGGCTTTGAACCACCACGAACCCGATCATGCCAATCGCGGCCAGACGGGTGAAGAGCCCGATGACGATCAGCAGGGGCAGGATGAACTCGGCCCAGGTGCCGGCGACAACGACCAGCCAGTGAAAGACGCTGAGTTGTGACACGTCATATACCACCGCTTCCATCTGCTTGGGAAAGATCTGCGCGTAAGCGCCCGTCGACGGAACAAAGATGCCCATCACGCCGTCGCCCAGTTTTGTCATGGCCGAGGCCCAGAAATACCCCAGCAACGTGGCGGCAAAGACAAGACGCGCAAAGAGCGGGACAAGGCCGCTCATGGACCGTTCAATGGCAGAGAAGATCGAGTTGTGAAGGAAGGTCAGGCGGTCCATGGCATAAGTCTTTCGGGTTCGTGGTCAAAGTGAAACAGGTGGCGCGTGTTGCAGCGATATGATGGCGTTCTGGCCAAGCAGCAGGCCGAGGAGTGCACCAAGGTCAAAACCCTCTGGCGCGGCGTTGAGCGCGTCACCAAACGGCGTGCCGTTTATCAGCGCGGTCAGAACATCCCCGGCACCCACCCCCAGAACAAACGGTTCCGGGTCATATTCAGCGCGCAGCACCAGCACGTCCTGTGCGGCGCCTGTCGGTTTGTCACCGCCGCGCAGTGTGTAGTGCCAGATCGACCCGGCAGGCCATTGAGAGCGCAGCAGGATCATGGAGGGGGCAAAGGCAAAGCCGGTCTTGAGAAGCGTCTCTTCGTCCAGCGCTTGCAATGCCGCGGGGTCGATCCCTGTGCTGTCTTCTGCGTGGTAGCTGCGGCGCATGGCAACGTCGATGCGGGCGACATCGGCAAGGTAGGGCAGGTGCCTGAGTTGCTCTACACCGGTCAGAAAATCGGGCAGGTCTGCGCCGTAATGCATCATCAATGGGGATGTGGGCGGCGATTGCCGCAGGTAGGCACGGGCGACGTGGTCGAAATTCTCGCGGCCGATCAGGCTGACGATCGACGGAAATCCTTCGGCAAGCGCGTCGCGCAGGGATACAGTGACGTTGTTGCGATAGACGCCGTAGCGGCGGCCTGCCGGGCGGTCTTGCCCATCTGTCAGGCCCTCCGGAACCGGCGTTTCGGGCTTCAGAAGCCCGTTGTGGAATGTCGTCTGAGAGATCATGCCAGCGCTCGGTTCAGGGCAGCATCGGCGCGGCGCGCCTCGTTGGCCAGTACCGGCCAGTCGGGCACATCGGTGTCCCATTCGACCAGCAGCGGCTTGGGGCCGGATTTCGCCAGCGTGTAGTCCAGGAGCGTCCAGACCGGGTCAACAACCGCGCGCCCGTGGCTGTCGATCAGCAGGGGCGCGCCGTGGTCGTCTTCATCCTCGTCATGGCCGCCAAGGTGAATCTCGCCAACGGCCTCAAGCGGGTAGGCGTCGATATAGCCTTGGGGAGAGTAGTCGAGATTGGTGGCAGAGACGAAAACGTTGTTCACGTCCAAGAGCAGGCCGCATCCGGTGCGGCGGACGAGCTCGGCCAGGAAATCGGTTTCCGACCATGTGCTTTCCGCAAAGGCCAGATAAGAGGATGGGTTTTCAAGCAGCATCCGGCGGCCCAGAACGGTTTGCACCTCGTCGATATGATCGGCCACGCGGTTCAGCGTGGCATCGGTATAGGGCAGCGGCAGCAGATCATTGAGGAAGTGGCTGTCATGGGTCGACCACGCCAGATGTTCGGAAAAACTGGCGGGGTTCAGCCAGTCGCAAAGGTGTTTCAGCCGTGCCAGATGGTCTGCGTCCAGACGGCCCTCGCCGCCGATGGAGAGGCCCACGCCATGCACGGAAATCGGGAAACGCTCGGCCAGGACACGCAGTTGCGCCAAGGGGCGCCCGCCATCACCCATGTAGTTTTCAGCATGAACTTCAAGCCAACTGACCGGGGCCGGGTTATTCAGAATGTCGGTGAAATGCTGGGCCTTGTATCCGACGCCCGGAGCGCTGGGCAGATGGGGGAAGCTCTGAGTTGCATCGGGCATCGGTTGCGTCCTTATGGCGTATGCCGGGCTGCCGCCCGGCCGACGAGAGTGGTGCAGGCCGGGGGACAACCCGGCCCGCTCTTGTGGTCTTAGCCCGGAAGGTCGCGGGACTGCTCTTCAAGGGAACCGACGCGCGGCGTGCCATCCGCCATCGCGGGCAATTCGATCTCTGTGCATGTGCCAGCATCAACCAGTGTCCAGGCGTTGCCCTGGTAATCAACTGTGGACGTGCCGGCGCAGGTTGTGCCCGGACCTGCGGCACAATCGTTCTGACCGGCCAGAGAAATGCCAAAGCATTTTTCCTTGGCCTGTGCTGTCGCGGTCGATGTGTGGGCGGCGAGGCTGGCAGCAACGGCACCGACGATGGCAACTGTTTTGAGCGATTTGGACATTGGATGTGATCCTTGTGGTAGGTGACTTTTGATTTCGAACTCGGGCAGCGCCTTGATCGGCGCCGATGACCCAACAATGCCCTGCGGCGGCCCGCCGCGCCACTCACGGCGATGTGCATCACGCGGGCGTGAGACGTGGTGAGGCAATCATACCCATTTCAGCGGATTGCGAAGAAAAAACAAAGGGCCCCGTAACAAAACGAGGCCCTCAGCAGTGATTTTCATTTCAGTTTGTTACAGCAAATCCGGTGGTGTCGCGTCTTTGCCGAGGCTGCTCACGATCTCCGCCAGCGATGTTACAGACGTCTGCTTTTCACCAAGACGGCGCACCGTGACGGTTTTGTCCTCGACCTCGCGGTGGCCGATGGCAAGGATCACCGGCACTTTGCCAAGGCTGTGTTCGCGGACCTTGTAGTTGATCTTTTCGTTGCGGATG
>CAYZAD010000283.1:0-3900 GCA_964476315.1 uncultured Rhodobacterales bacterium | reverse complement strand
CGGCCCGCGCATCCTGCCCTACGACGAGACCAAGAAGCGCATGAAAGAGGTTCTGACCGACATCCAGACCGGCAAATTCGTGCGTGACTTCATGCAGGAAAACGCCGTGGGTCAGCCGATGTTCAAAGCCACACGCCGCATCAACGACGAACACCAGATCGAAGCAACCGGCGAAACCCTGCGCGGCATGATGCCGTGGATCTCGGCGGGCAAGATGGTCGACAAGTCGAAGAACTGATCGAAACAGATCAGCGTTCAATGACATTAGGGCGGCCGCCACGGGCCGCCCTTTTTCATGCGCCTTCATGCGCCGCGCTGATGCGCGCCTGCCGCCGCACAGGTCGGTTAACAGACCGCCTGAAAGTCTGACCCGAAAAACGCGCCACGTTCCGCAGGCAAAGACGCGACGCGCCGTGAGGGTTCCAAATACGACACCCGCCGCCCTGATGGAGCGACGGGTGATCGTGTTGAAAGCACTGGCCTCGGTCCGGTTGTGAGGGGATCAATCGAACCCGGTGCCACAAGCGGAACACAGGCGTCCGCCCAAAGACAGTTCAATCTGCTGTCAGCACAGGTTTCAGGCTGCGAATGCACATCAGCGCTGTGATTTTGTGCAGAAATGCGGAGTTGCCGCGCTGCAAGCCCTTCCATAGAGAGCGTCGAGCCCATGGCATCGGCACAACCCTGTGTCGGCATCCCTCCAGCGCATCCAATCAAGGTCATCGCCCTCCATGCAGACGCCTCCGACGATCACACCGGCCAATTGGGCCATGGTCGCCACGTTGGGATTGGTCTGGGGCGCAACATTCCTGTTCATCGAACTGGCGCTGACCGGCATCACGCCGTTCTGGCTGGCCGCGGCGCGGATCGGGTTTGCCTGCCTGCTGACCTGTGTCGTCTGGCAACTGCGTGGGGGAAAGGTGTTTCTGACCGAAAAAACCGCCTGGGGAGCGCTGGTGGTCTCGGGCATGATCAATTCGGCGATCCCCTTCATGCTACTGAGCTGGGGCCAGCAGACGGTGACATCCGGCTTTGCGGGTGTGTCCATGGCGGCAGTCGCGCTGATCGTTCTGCCCCTTGCACATCTCTTTGTGCCGGGAGAGCGCTTGACCCTGAGACGGGTCATCGGGTTTGGCATCGGCTTTGCCGGGGTGGTGATCCTGCTTGGCGGGCAGATGTTCGACTCCACCGGCGATCCGCTCGAACCGTTTGGTCGCATGGCCTGTCTTGGTGCCGCGTTTTGCTACGCCGTCAGTTCGATCATCGTGCGGAACCTGCCGCCGATCGACCCCTTTGGGCTGGCTGCGACCGCGCTGATTTTCGGTACGGCCCTCGTCCTGCCTGCGGCTTTTCTGGTCGAGGGACCGCCGGTGATGCCATCGCCACAGACGCTTTGGGTTGTGGCGATCCTTGGGCTCATTCCAACGGCGGGCGCAAACCTTTTGCGTATCCTGGTGATCCGCAGCGCCGGACCCGTGTTCATGACCCTGGTGAACTACCAGGTCCCCATGTGGTCGGTGATCCTGGGCATCCTGATTTTGGGCGAACCGTTCAAGCCCATCCTCCTTTTGGCGATGGGCCTGATCCTGGGCGGGCTTTTCATTAGCCAATGGGGTGCCTTGCGGCGGCTGTTCGCGCGCGCGGTCAGTCCCAGCAGCTGACAAGCACCGTCATCGCGGCAGCTTTCTGGGTCAGGTCGACCGGGTCGAGGCGCGGCATGTCGTCCGTGGCCTGCACGGTCACCCCGGCCTGTTGCAAGACCGTGCGCAGCGCATCGCCCTTGGTGGCAAAGCTGACTTCTGCCGGCAATTGCCGTCCATCGGCCTCACGCGGCAACAGCATGCCCAGAACCGCGCCCGTGTCATCCAGAACCGGACCGCCCGCATCCCCGTCCAGCGTCTTGATCGCAAGGCGCGTCAGCGTGTCTTCGCCATTCAGACCGCGCAGGTCGGACAGGCGGCCAAAGGTCATCGTGGCCGAGGGCAGCACGCCGCCAAAGGAATAGCCGGACACGGCGATTTCGGATTGCAGGCGTGGCGTGCCAGCGCGGAAATTGGCCACGGTGGTCGGCGCAAGCGGCTGCGTGGCCTGCAGGACCGCGACGCCGGTCGCGGCGTCAGAGGCCAGCACTTCGGCATCGTAGGTGCCATTCAGGGTGATGCGGTCGCAATTGCCGATGGCGGCATCGGTGGTGACCACCCTGCCCTGCCGGTCGACAAAGAACCCCGATGCGGTTTGTTTCGGTTGGCGGATTTGCAAGCCCGCCAAAAGGTCAACGCTTTGGGTGTCTTCCGCGATGGTGGCCGGGTCGAGCACACCGGCAATGGGCGCAAAGCTGTCCTGCATGGCGGCAAGGATGCGGCTGCGGCGCTCTTCGTCACCAGCGGGCCAGATCAGTGTGAACCCCTTGATGTTGCCATCTTCGAGCGTGGCTTCGGTATGCGACACGATACGGCTGTTCTGACCCGTCAGGACAAAGCTCGTGTTGTTGCGGCTGCGGTCCCCTTCTGTCGGCACGATTTCAAGGGTTTGCATGATCTCGTAGAGACCGGCCAGCCGATCACGGTCGCCCGGTTGGCTGATCAGCAGAACCTTTGCAGCCTCAACCGTGCCGGTGGGTTCAAAATGCGCAAACGGGCTGTCATACCGGTCGAAGGTCACGGCCCCCAACGGCAGATCGATGACGATGCCTGCCGTGGCGTCCTGCACGGTCTGAAGGTCCATACCGTCCAGAACCGCATTATACTGCCGGAACAGTTCGGCGCGCTGCGCCGTGGTCAGAATACCCGTGGCCTCGTACCCGTTTTGAAGCTGCCACGTCTCCATTGCAGCGCGCGTGCCGCGACCAAACGCACCGTCGATCCCGGCCGTATAGACACCGGCCCATTGCAGGGCGATTTGCAGGTCCATGCGTTCCTCACGGGTCAGCAACGCTTCGGAGGCGCGGGCCTCGCGCGGTGTTTCATCTGCGGGTGCCGGCTGTGGCACGGGATCTGCGGTTTGCGTGGCCTCAGGCAGCGCCGCCAGCGGTGACGTCGTCGCGGCACCCGCCCCGATGGGCCAGATGCGCTGTCCGTAGCGTCCGGGGTCTTCAAGGTAGCTGTCGCTGGGGACAAGCCGTTGCGCGCGAAGAGACCGGAGCAAGGTGGCCGCGTCCGATCGAGGATAGGGCCCAAGTGCGATCCCATACCAGCCGCGTCCAAGGTCAAACCCGTTCACATCGGGCAAGACGGCCGAATAGTCGCGCAAGCGATCATTGGCGACAGACAGGCTGGGTTGTGCTTCGATCTGAATGAAAACCTGATCCTGTGCGAAGGCAGACTGCGTCCAGAGCAGCAGCGCTGCGAGGATCGAAAACAATACATTGCGCATCATGCGTGGCTCACCTGCTCGAACTCTTTTTATCACGGCCACGGTCTAGCAAGATTGTGTCGTAACGGGAACGCGAAAATTTGGGCCTCTCGTGCAATTGACCCTTGCTCCCCATGCGCCTAATCAGGCGCCAACGTAACCGGGGTGAGCGCACCATGGATCAGACCGTCACAAAACCGCGAAGTTTTCAGGAGATTATCCTGCGGCTTCAAGCCTACTGGGCGGAAAAAGGCTGTGCCGTGATGCAGCCCTACGACATGGAAGTCGGGGCCGGAACCTTCCATCCGGCGACCACGTTGCGGTCTTTGGGAACGCAACCCTGGACCGCGGCCTACGTGCAGCCATCGCGCCGCCCCACCGATGGGCGCTACGGGGACAGCCCGAACCGCTGGCAGCATTACTACCAGTTTCAGGTCATCATCAAACCGTCGCCCCCCGATCTGCAGGACATCTACCTCGGATCGCTGCGGGCCATCGGGATCGACATGGACCTGCACGATATCCGTTTCGTCGAAGACGATTGGGAAA
>CAYZAD010000282.1:0-3945 GCA_964476315.1 uncultured Rhodobacterales bacterium | reverse complement strand
CTGGATGATGGACGGCGCGCCGTGGGAATACGGATTCGAGTTGCAGCAGGAAGACCCGGACCGGATCGAAAAGGAACTGATCCTTGGTTTTGAACGCTACCCTGCCCTGCAGGAGGTGGGTGTGAAGACATGGGTGAATGGCGCCTTCACCTTTTCACCCGATGGCAATCCGCTGGTCGGGCCGGTGCGGGGCAAACCCGGGTACTGGTGCGCCTGCGCCGTGATGGCCGGGTTCCTGCAAGGTGGCGGGGTCGGCAAATCGCTGGCCGAATGGATGATCCACGGAGAGCCGGAGGCAGATGTCTATGGGATGGACGTGGCGCGTTACGGCGACTACGCGCTGAACAAGCGGTTCATCAAGGAAACGACGGGCCAATTCTACTCCCGCCGGTTCGTGATGACCTATCCGAACGAACAACTTCCTGCCGGGCGGCCGCTCAAGATGGCCCCGGCCCATAGCGACATGACCGCTGCTGGATGCCAGTGGGGCGCAAGCTGGGGTCTGGAAGTCCCGCTCTATTTTGCGCCCACGCCTGATTTCACGGAAACACCAACACTCAAACGCTCCAACGCCTTCGACATCGTCGCAAGAGAATGCAAGGCCGTACGCGAGGCGGTGGGGTTGCTCGACATTTCCGGTTTCTCCCGTTTCGAAGTCACCGGGGACGGGGCCGAGGCCTGGCTGGACACGATCATGGCGTCCAACCTGCCGAAACCGGGCCGCGCGAAACTGGCGCCAATGCTGTCGCCCGAAGGCAAGTTGAAAGGCGATCTCACGGTGTTCAACTGGGGCGACGGCACGTGGTGGATCATGGGCAGCTATTACCTGCGCGAATGGCACATGCGGTGGTTCCATGACCACATGTCAGACGGCGTGCGCGTGACCGATCTCTCCGATACGATGGTCGGGTTTTCCCTGTCAGGCCCCAACAGCCGCAAGGTGCTTGAGAAACTGACGGATGGCCCGATTGGTGACCTGGCATTCATGGGCTGCGGCACCTTCGACATCGGCCTCATCCGCGCAAAGGTCGGGCGGCTTTCTGTCTGCGGGGAACTGGGTTACGAGATCCACTGCACGGCCGCCGAGCATATCGGCCTGCGCCGGACATTGCTGGAGGCAGGCGCCGACCTTGGCATGCAGGAGATCGGGTTCAACGCACTGTTGTCACTGCGGCTCGAGAAAAGTTTCGGCATCTGGAGTGCAGAATTCACACAAGGCTACACGCCCGGACAAACCGGCATGGACCGCTGGATCGCATGGGACAAACCCGGTTTCGTCGGGCGCGACGCCGCAATTGCAGAACGCGATGGCAACGGGCCGCCGCAGGTGATCCGCACGTTGGAAGTCGCGACCGACGATGCCGATGCAAGCGGGTACGAACCTGTGTGGAAAGACGACAAGCTGGTCGGGTTCGTGACCTCGGGCGGATATGGTCACACCGTTGGCAAGTCGCTTGCGATGGCGATGATCGACACGGATCTGGCCACCGAGGGAACCGAATTCACAGTGCATGTCGTCGGCCAGCCGCGCCCGGCCCGCATTATCGCGGATTCGCCCTACGACCCGACCGGCGCAGCGATGCGGGCCTAGGGGATGGATGCCGGGGCTCAATCGGCGCGCCGCTCCAACCGGCGGCGTGGCCGGGCGGAGGGGGACGCGTCCCCCAAGCGAGAGGTCAATTACCGCCAATTGCGCAACCCGTTTCCGGTGATGTCTGTCTTTTCCGACGACGAAGCCGCCAACATGCACCACACCGCGCTGCGGATGCTCGAAGACCTGGGTATGAAAGTGCTCCTGCCCGCAGCACGAGACATCTATGCCGCCGCAGGCGCGCGGGTCGATGAAGACATGGTCTATATCGGGCGCGACATGGTCGAGGCGGCATTGGCCACCGCACCCAAATCCATCACCTGCCGGGCCGGGTCGCGCCATCGCGACACAGTGCTTGAACTGGGCACACTCAATTTCCAACCCGGTGCAGGCGCGCCCCACGCCACAGACCTGAGACGCGGACGGCGGCCCGGATCAGGAAGTGATTTCCGCGAATACACCCAGATCGCACATCACTTTGATGTCTTTCAAATGATGTCGCCCTCGGTGGAACCACAGGATGTTTCCCCCGCAATCAGGCACTATTTCACCACCAGGACGCAAGTCGACTACACGGACAAGTTTCCGTTCCTGTTTGCACGCGGCACACCGCAGACCATCGACAATTTCAAGATGCTGCAAATCGCGCGCGGGCTGTCCGAAGATGCATTCCGGGAAGAACCGCATGCCTACACGATCATCAACACCAACTCTCCGCGCACGCTCGATGTGCCGATGGCGCAAGGCCTGATCGATTTTGCCAAATGGGGTCAACTTTCGATTGTCACGCCGTTCACGCTCATGGGGGCGATGGCGCCGATCACCGTCGCGGGTGCGATCACGCTCAGCCATGCCGAATGCCTTGCCGCAATCACCCTGACCCAGCTTGTCGCACCCGGCGCACACGTCTGCTATGGCACCTTCACATCGAACGTCGACATGAAATCCGGCGCACCCGCGTTCGGCACGCCAACGCATTTCCAGGCGTCGCTCGCGGCGGGCCAGATGGCACGGATGCTCGGTCTGCCCTGGCGCTCTGCCGCCGGGTCGGCGTCAAACACCAATGACGCGCAGGCGGCCAACGAAAACCAGCTTGGCCTGTGGGGCTGTCTTCTGGCCGGAGCAACCGTCATCATTCATGCCGCAGGATGGCTCGAAGGCGGATTGTCGGTGTCCTATGAAAAACTTGTCACGGATGCCGAAGTCCTGAACATGGTGGCCGAACTCTGCGCCGGGCGCAAAGCGGGCACCGACGAGATCGGTTTTGCCAATGCGCTGTCACAGGTGATGCCGTCGGGGCATTTCTTTGCCGCCCCGCAAACGATGGAGCGCTACAACACCGAGTTTTATGACCCGGTCGTTCATGATTATGCCAATTTCGGCACATGGACAGAACGCGGTGGCCTGACGGCATCGGAACGGGCCACGGCCATCTGGGAAGGCATCGTCAGTGCGGATCACACCTGCTACACCCGTCCCGACCGCATGGCCGCCCTCACCGATTTCATCGACCGCCGCATCGCCGAAGGCGGCGCCCCGCCAGAAAGCTAGACCACATGAGCCAGGAGACCCCCCTCCTCCACCGCAACGACCCGGATCGCGAACCACTGCTGGGCCATGTCAAGGTCACCCGCGAAGACTGGCTTGCCATGGCCCGCGACACCCTGGTCAACGAAGGCGTCGAGAAGATCAAGATCCTGACCCTTGCCGAGAGGATGGAGGTCAGCCGGTCCAGCTTCTACTGGTATTTCAAGAACCGGGACGACCTGCTGGACGCCCTGCTTGCGGAATGGGAAACGCGCAACACTGCCCGCATTGTCGAACACTGCCGCCTGCCCGCCTCGTCCATCACGCAGGCGCTTTGCAATTTCTTCCTGTGCTTCATTGATCCCGCCAAATTTGACACAGGCCTCGATTTTGCCGTCCGGGAATGGGCGCGCCGCGACGAAGCCCTGCGGTTGCGCGTCGATGCCGCCGACAAGGCGCGGATCAAGGCAGTCACGTCAATGTACCGGCAACACGGCTATGATGCGACGGATGCAGATGCCCGCGCCCGGATCCTCTATTTCATGCAGCTTGGCTATCATGCGCTCGACGTACGCGAGACGATGGAACTTCGCCTGTCGCGGGTCGCCCCCTACCTGGAGGGGTTCACCGGCAGACCCGCGCAACCGGATGCTCTTGACGCGTTCATGGCCACGGTCCGCAAGATGAACCTGCCATGACGCCCAAGCGCTACGGCATCGGAATATCCGTCACGAATTTCGGGACCTGATAGCCCTTCTGCACCGCAGGACGCTCTGCAATCCGCAGATACCAGTCTCTGACATTGGGAAACTCGTTCAGGTCGATCT
>CAYZAD010000281.1:0-3952 GCA_964476315.1 uncultured Rhodobacterales bacterium | reverse complement strand
CCTCAAGGGAGAGCTGCGCATGGCGATCGACATCGACCCGCAGAGCTTTTACTGACGTTCGAACATCGTCTGCGGTCAATCCACATGCCGGGGCGCGCCGCAACAGGGCAAACAACAGGTCAGATAATACCAGATCGACCCGGCAATGCTTGTCGGGTGTTCAAGATACTGGTCAAGATACCTGGTCGCGATCACGACCTCGCACTCTTTGTTCGAAAAATACGCCACGCGCTCATTGTTCTTGAAAAAATCCTGCGCATGCTCGTCACCCCCACGGACCCCCGTGTAGGTGGCTGGCAGGTTCTGGCTCAGCTGAAAGACCTGGATTTCGCCGCCAAACTGCGCGCAACGCTCTCGGACGGTTGAAAAATACACGAATGGCCGCAAAAGCCCGGCTTCCTCATCACGGTCCGCGCCCAACGCGACCTTGGTGCCCGCATGATAAAGATACGTGCCCTTCAAGATCATGTCGCCATTGCTGCAGGACCCATAGGTGCAATTGTACACTTTCCCGGTTGACGCATTTGTCCATGTTGCCGTGTCACGCGACATTTCCGTTCTCCGAACCGAGGGTGCCATTATCACAGATGCTGCAGGCGATATGTTAACAAATCCTTAATAGGTCCGTTCCGGTCCCATTGTTTCGCGCGCGAAACAATGGGTCAGGATATGCGCCCTTTCCGGTCGCGGCTTGCATCCCACACTGCCCCCCTTTTTCGGCCCATGCCTTGTATGCCACATCTGCCCAATCTACATGGGCCTGCATGAAGCGCTTTATCCCTTTCATGAAATCCGACCCCATCGTGGCCGTCATACGCCTTCAGGGCACAATCGCGGCGGGCACGCGGGGCACCCTGAGCGATGCGTCCCTGCGCGATATCCTTGAAAAGGCCTTTCGGAAGGGAAAGCCTGCGGCCGTCGCTCTCGAGATCAATTCACCCGGCGGCTCGCCCGTCCAGAGTTCGCTGATCGGGTCGCGGATACGTCGCCTTGCGGATGAAAACGAGGTGCCGGTTTATGCCTTCGTGGAAGATGTTGCCGCCTCGGGCGGTTACTGGATCGCCTCTGCGGCGGATGAAATCTATGCGGACCCGAGTTCGATCCTCGGCTCCATCGGAGTGATCTCTGCCGGGTTCGGTGCGCATGTCTTCCTGCAACGGCAGGGGATCGAACGGCGCGTCCACACAGCGGGCAAGTCGAAATCCATGCTCGACCCGTTCCGCCCCGAAAACGAAGAAGACATCACGCGGCTGAACCGCTTGCTGGGCCAGTTGCACGATACGTTCATTCATCAGGTCAAGACCAGCCGGGGCGAGAAGCTTGCCGACAATCCGGATCTGTTCACCGGAGAGATCTGGGTGGGTCAGCATGCCGTCGATGTTGGCCTCGCCGATGGCGTGGGTCACCTTGTTCCAATGATGAAAGACCGCTTTGGCGAGAAAGTGAAATTCCGCCGCTACGAACAGCGCCGCCCCTTTCTGGGCCGGTTGGGTGCCAAACTGACATCAGACGCGCTCGGCGTGATTGAAGAGCGCGCAGAGTTCGCGCGGTACGGACTCTGACGTGATCACCAAAATCGTCTTTCTGTTCCTGGCATTCATCGCCGTGCTTGCCATGTTCGGCAAGCTCAAGGTGCCGGGTGCGAAACGCCTCGCCAGTGCCAAGTGCCGCAAATGCGGACGCTACCGGATCGGCAAGGGCCCGTGTCCATGTTCGGGAAAGGCCTCTTGATATGCTGATGATCTGGGGAGGTGTCGTCGTCGGGCTTGTCATCCTGCTGCTGGCAGGGGACGCATTGGTCAAGGGGGCCGTGAACCTGTCGCTTCGGATCGGCATCCCGGCCCTGATCGTCAGTCTGACCATCGTCGCCTTTGGAACCTCGGCACCGGAACTGCTGATCTCGATCAATGCGGCGCTGGACGACGCCCCGGGTATCGCGCTGGGCAATGTCGTTGGCTCGAACACCGCGAATATCCTGCTGGTTCTGGGTCTTCCCGCGCTTTTGGCCGTGATGCACACCAGCCAATGCAACACGCGAAAAAGCTATGTCATCATGCTGGTCGCGTCGGTGCTGTTCATCGCGCTGGCCTTCCGGGGGGTGTTTGACTGGATCGCGGGTCTTGTTCTGCTGTCGGTGCTTGCGGTGATCCTCGGCGACTCCATCCGCGAAGCCTTGGTGCACAGGCGTGCGGGGCTTGAGGCCGATGACGAGGACGAACCCGAAGGGGCCGATCCAAACATGCCCTGGTGGAAGATCAGCCTGTTTCTTGCCCTGGGTCTGGTCGGTCTGCCGTTAGGGGCCGATTTGCTGGTCGACAGCTCGGTTCAGATCGCCAAGATTTTCGGCGTGAGTGACACGGTGATCGGTCTGACGCTGGTGGCGCTGGGCACCTCGCTGCCGGAACTGGCCACAACGGTGATGGCGGCGCTGCGGCGACAGGCGGATGTGGCGCTGGGCAACGTGATCGGGTCGAACATGTTCAACCTCTTGGCCATCATCGGTGTCGCGTCCCTGATCACACCCATTCCGGTTGACCCCGAATTCCTGCGGTTCGACCTGTGGGTCATGCTGGCCGCGTCCGTGTTGATCGTGCCGCTGGTGTTTTGGGGACGGGATCTGACCCGTCTCTGGGGGATCGTCTTGTCAGCGCTGTATCTGGGCTACATTGCCATCGTCATCATGTAAGAACAGGGGTGAGCGATGAGCAAGGCACTGGTCACGGGCGCAGGCAAACGGCTGGGCCGCGCCATGGCGCTTTATCTGGCGGATCGCGGGTTCGATGTCGCGGTGCACTACGCGAGTTCGGAAGACGCGGCGCAGGCCGTGGCAGAGGAGATCCGTACGAAAGGCCGCCTGGCCTGTACGGTTCAGGCGGACCTTCTGCGGGAAACCGAAACGCAGGCAGTGGTGGACGCCGCAGTGGCCGGTCTGGGCGGGCCGCTGACGGTGCTCATCAACAACGCGTCGATCTTCGAATATGACACGATCGCGTCCGCGACCCGCGAGAGTTGGGATCGTCATCTGGAAAGCAATCTGCGCGCACCCTTCGTGCTGACGCAGGCGTTCGCAGCGCAACTGCCAGAGCCGTTGCGCGACGAGATGGATGAGCCTGTCGCACAAGGTCTTGTCATCAACATGATCGACCAGCGGGTGCGCAAGCTGACGCCGGAGTTCATGACCTACACCATCGCCAAGATGGGGTTGTGGGCGTTCACGCAGACAGCGGCGCAGGCCCTGGCACCGAAATGCCGGGTCAATGCCATCGGCCCCGGACCGACGCTTCGCGGTGGCCGTCAGAGCGAAGCGCATTTTGCAAAACAGCGCGCCGCAACGCTGTTGGAGCGGGGCGCGAACACCTCGGATATCACGGCGGCCCTGGGCTATTTCCTGGATGCGCCGGCGGTCTCGGGGCAACTGCTTTGCGTGGACGGTGCACAGCATCTGGCGTGGCAGACACCGGACGTGATCGGGGTTGAATAATGCAACTCAGGTGCGAGTTTTGCACCGGTCACAAAGCCTTGAGAAACACGTTACAAAAGTGTTAATGTTTTCAGTAACTTGGTTTCTGCGGATAATAAAATCAATTAAAAACAAGAGCTTGCTGTGTTGCCTAAATATTGGGCAATCCAGCGAAAGGGCCGGAAAGCTTAGGAAAATCGTGGCTGCCCAGAACTTCTCCGCAGAGTTATCCACAGAAACCGTGGATGCCTTTTCGGTTGCACAAGCAGGCCCAGTTTTGCAGCAAGTGACCAAGAATCGGAAATTCGACACGCGTGTCAATAAGGGCTTACATGACACTGGATGAAAGTACTGACAGTCCTACGGGGTACGAGTGCATTCAGGCATACCTGAAGACGCTGGATTCGAGTCCCGGCGTGTACCGGATGCTCGATGCGCAGGCGCGGGTGCTCTATGTCGGCAAGGCGCGGAACCTGCGGGCGCGGGTGTCGA
>CAYZAD010000280.1:0-3986 GCA_964476315.1 uncultured Rhodobacterales bacterium | reverse complement strand
GCCTCTTGTTCCGGCGACAGGGGCATGGCGAATCCTTTCCCACTAGGATGAGTCGGCACCGACTATATCTCGGGGGTATGCCCGTAGGAACCACCAAGGATGGTGTTATGCATCTGCGCCGCACTGGGCCGCTTTTTCACATATGCCACTCTGCTTTGCGTTGACTTTCGAGCCGCCCTGCCAGACCTTCGCCCACGAGGTCGCATAGAGGACCAAGGTATGATCGGGGCAGTACACTTCATGACGCGCATTCTCTCTTTGATTTTGTGTTTGGGCCTTGTTGCGGCATGCGACGCTGGCGGCGGCGATGTGCTGCAAACACCCACCGATGACGCCACCCCCCCTGCGACCGATGGCGGCAGCGATGATGAAACGCCGATCAGCGGCGACGGCCGGACGCCGGAACTTCCGCCGGGCACGGAAACACCGACCCCCGACACCACCATCGTACGCCGCGAAGCTCTGAACGAGGAAAACGGCGGCGGCTACGCGACGAACATCGTCTATCGCAACGACGAAGGTCAGGACGAATTCATCGTCGACAACATCGCTTTCGACGGCAACAACGTCTACTCGCGGGGCGACCCGGTCACCGGCGTGGCGCAGCTTGGGCCCTATGCCGTTTACGAAGGGGCCGAACAGACCACCGACCCGGTCACCGGCGCTACCCTCAACACGTTCACCTACCGCGCAATCTATGGGCGCAGCGTGACAGGCGAAACGGAGTTCGCGATCGTGCGGTCCGGGTCCTATATCGACTACGGTTTCGGCGGGTTCGTCTATCAGCGCAACGCCGTCGACAGCAATGGCGACGAGGTCAGCCTGATTCTGCCCAACGAAGGCGATGCCCGCTATCTTGGCGATTACGCCGGCCTGCGCATCTTTGACGGTCGCAGCGGGTTTGAATATGTCCAGGGCGACGCCGAAATGCGGATCGACTTCAAGGATTTCAACGACGGTCAGCGGGGCGTTGCGTTGTTCGTGAGCAACCGTCGCCTGTTTGACGCCGCCGGCAACGATATCACCCGACAGTATCTCGAGGCCCTGAACACATCCGGCGGCGGTAGCGGAGGGAGCGGCATTTTCGGCGACGTGCTCGATTCGGCCGACGGACAGAACAATAGCGGCAGCCGGAACATCATCCTCGGAACGGATGCAGACGGCAATTTCGTGCTTCCGAGCATCAATCCCATCATCTCGCCGGATGACGCAGATGCGAACGGTGAAATCGCCGGTGAAATGCAAGAGATCACCGTGTTCGATGACGGTACGACCGAGATCACCGGCGAAGGAACCTATTTCGCCATCATGTCCGGCGCGGACGCCGGAGAGGTGGTCGGCGTACTGGTGCTGGAAGGTGACGATCCCCGCGTCGATGGCACCACGTACCAGGAAACGGGCGGGTTTGTCGTCTATCGTCAGTGATGGTCCGCGCGTTCCGAAGTCTGGCAACGGCCTGTTGTGTCGCGTTGGCGGCCACAACGGGTGCGTCTGCGCAGGTCACGCTCAGCCCGGCAGAAATGCGCGAACTGGCAGGTCAGGCCGTCTTGCAGGGACAGGCGGCACTTGCCTTTGACCTGTCAGGTGCCTTGATCGCGCGTGACGCGACTGACCTGAATGCGCACCTGATCCGGTCCCGCGCCGCGCGCGATCTGGGACGGAACGAGGATGCGCTGACGCATGCGCGGACCGCGTGGTCACTTTCGGGGAACGAGGATGAAAGATACGCTGCGGCACTTGCAGTTGCCCAGGCACTGTCGTCCTCGGGCCGTCGCACGGCAGCGCAACTCTGGCTGCGGCGGGCCGTCCAGATCGCGCCGAACGAGGCCTTGCGGCAGCAGGCCGCGCAGGATTTCAGATATGTACGCGGGCGGAACCCCTGGTCGACATCGCTGAGTTTTTCCGTCTCACCGAGTTCCAACGTCAACAATGGCAGTCGCAATGACACGTCCGAGCTGTTTGACCTGCCCTTCGAGTTCCAGCTTGAAGGCGAGGCTCGGGCCTTGTCCGGCATCGAAATCGCGACCGGGTTCAGCACGCGATACCGGCTGGTCGCGACGGACCGCAAACGCACGGATCTGCAGTTTGGCGCACGCCACCGGACATATGTCCTGTCGGACGAGGCAAAAGACATTGCGCCTGATGCGGACGGTGCGGATTTTGCAACGACATCCGCCTTCGTTGGCTTGGCTGAAACCTACAGGCTGCCCAACCCGCAGGCACAGGTGGGCTGGAATATCCGTTTTGGCCAGACTTGGTATGGCGGCGATGAACTGCTGCGTTACGGGCGATTGGGCGGCATCTACCAGCACGCCGTCGGCGAAGACGGGTTGGCAAGCGTCTCTTTGAATCGCGAAACCCAGGACGGTTTGAACGGACGGGACGACGCTTCGATCTGGACCGCGCGGATCGGATACGGCATGCGTCTTGCAAACGGCGACCGCGTGTCCCTGTCCACAACGCTGACCCGGGCCGAAAGTGACGCCGACTACCTGGATTACACGCAGCGCGCGGTCGGCGTGCGCTACAGCCTGGCCGAACCGGTCGGCCCTGCCCGCCTCGAATTCGGTTTGACCGTTGGTGACAAGGTACATGACCGATCCGACCTCACGTCGGACGGTCGCAAGGAACGGTCGGTCGAGGCGACAGTCACCGCGGTTCTGCCGGATCTGGATTACTACGGCTTCATCCCGACCATGACCTTGCGCATGGAGCGCACCGACGCCAACATCGATATCTACGAAACGGAAAGCGTTGGCATCCAGCTTGGCGTGCGCTCGGCGTTCTGAAAACCCGTCTCGACATCACGGCAATTTGGCATACCCTTGGGGGACAGTAATCCAAGAGGACTTCATGCCACTGCGCTACCTTCACACCATGGTTCGCGTCAAAGATCTGGACGCGTCGATGAAATTTTATGGCCTTCTGGGCCTCAAGGAAACCCGCCGCACGGACAATGAGAAAGGCCGCTTCACGCTGGTCTTCATGGCGCCGGAGGGTCAGGAGGACTGCCCGGTCGAACTGACCTACAACTGGGATGGCGATGAAGGTTTGCCGTCGGACAGTCGCCATTTCGGGCATCTGGCCTACCGGGTCGATGACATTTACGCGACCTGCCAGCACCTGATGGACAATGGTGTCACGATCAATCGACCACCACGCGACGGGCACATGGCTTTCGTGCGGTCGCCCGACAACATCTCGATCGAGCTGATCCAGGCGGGCGATGACCTGCCGCCGCAAGAACCATGGGCGAGCATGGAAAACACCGGGCACTGGTAAGGTACATGCGCCTGTGGACCGCCTTGCTTGCTTCGGTCTGTGCCGCGATGGTTTCATCGTCGGCACAGGCGTCCGAGCATTGCCGACTGGCCCTGGTCCTGGCGCTGGATGTGTCATCTTCCGTCGATGCGGACGAATATGTCCTGCAACGTGACGGGCTGGCGGCGGCGCTTGATGCGCCCGAGATCCGCAAGGCCATTCTTGACGGATCGGGGCACGTTTCCATCGCGATCTACGAATGGAGCGGGCGCCGTCAGAGTGCCATGGTCAGCGACTGGGTTGCGCTGATGGATGATGCGGCGATTGACCATGTCATCGACACGCTGCGCTCTGCCCCGCGAAGCCACAGCCGGTTTCCAACCGCGATGGGCTATGCGCTGGGGTTTGGCGCCACCCTTCTGGACCGTGGCCCGGTTTGCGACAGGCAGGTGATCGATGTGTCGGGCGATGGCGAAAACAATGACGGCTTCCCGCCACGCCTGGCCTACAGGAACTTTCCCTTTGCCAATGTGACAGTAAACGGGTTGGCGGTGCTGGGCGGAGCACCGAACGTTCTGGATTATTTCCAACGGGAGGTTCGTTTCGGATTTGGCGCATTCGTGGAAACGTCCCAAGGCTATGCCGGGTACCGTGCCGCGATGACACGCAAGCTCTTTCGCGAATTGAACGACGTCACCCTCAGCGCCCGACCCGTTTCGACGGAC
>CAYZAD010000279.1:0-3994 GCA_964476315.1 uncultured Rhodobacterales bacterium | reverse complement strand
ACGATCGAACCGCAGGATCTGCGCGGCCTGCCCTATTACGATCACGAAACCCGAAAAACGCAGTGGTACAGGCCCGAAGACCTGCCGGACGCGCCCAACACACCGGCGGTTCTGTTTCTTGACGAACTGACAGCGGCCTCGCCCTACCTGCAACCCACCGTCTATGGCCTGCTGCAAGAGCGGCGCGTGGGACGGCACCAACTGCCGGACTCCGTCTTTATCGTGGCCGCGGGCAACACGGTGGAAGACGGTGCCGTGGCCTATGAAATGGGAACCGCACTGTCGGACCGCCTTGTGCACCTGCACGTCGCGGCGAGCGCGAAAGACTGGCTGGAACGCTACGCGGTGGACGAAGCCTTGCACCCGGCGGTCACGGCGTTCCTGCGGTCGCGCCCGGATTTGCTGGACACCACCGAAGAGACCTTGCGCCGTGGAGAGATGATCGCCTGCACGCCCCGGTCCTGGGAACGGGTCAGCCAGATCATGCAGGCCATCTCTGACCGGCAGGTGCGGTCTGTCATGGTGGCCGGGACCATCGGAACGGCCGCCGCTGCCGATTTCATGCGGGTGGCCGAAGAGCTTGACGCGATGGTGACCGTGTCGGACCTGCTGCAAACGCCCCGCGCCAAGCGGCCCGACCTGTATCCCGCGTCGATGAACGGGCTGGTCGGGTTGATTTACGGTCTCGTTGCGCAGGCTGACAAAGACACGATCACCGACACGATCGAGGTCATGGCCGATATCCGGTCGCTGCAAAATCCGGCCGTGCAATCCCTGCCCCTTGGGGAACTGACGCGGTTCGGCTTCGAGCTTTTGATCCGCAAGGCGCTGGCCAACGGGTTGGAGGACGGGTTTCGCACCTCGGCAGCCTATGCCGAATACGCGCGCGACCAGGCCGAGGCGGACGCGCCTTGATCGAAAGCGGCCATCACAGCCGCCGCGCCCGCGCCGCCCTGACCCAGATGACCGAGGTCGATCCGGCCATCGCGGCGCTTGCCTTGTGGTGCACCCATCGCGATGATGATGACGAGACCCGTACGGTTGGTGACACCATTCTGTACGGTCCGTCATTCGAACAGCTTGCACTCCCCGAACAGGTCGGTCTGGCCGCACACCATGTTCTGCACGTCGCGCTGCGCCACAGCGCCCGTCAGGCGGACATGGCCTCAAGGCTCGGTCGCGCGTTCAAGCCCCGCCTTTACAACCTCGCCAGCGATGCGATCGTGAACGAGGCCCTGCTGCAAGGCGGTCACGCCCTGCCCCGCCCCGCTGTCCGCGCAAAAGAACTGATCGAACTCTTGCCCGGCTCCGGGGCACCTTCCCATACCCTGCTGGCGGAATGGGACACTGAACGTCTCTATCATGCCTTGGCACAACCGATGCCGGGCGATCCATCGCAGGTGACCCCCGCGATCGAGGACTACATGCGCAAACGCCGGTTCGCACCCGACCTGATGTCCCAGGGCCATTTCGAAACGGAAACGGATCAGTGGGCCAACCGGGTGGATCAGGCACTGGAACTGGGCAAATCCGCCGGTCTTGGCATCGGACCACAGCTTGTCCGCTTCGCCGATCTTCCCGTGTCGCACACCCCGTGGGAGACGCGGCTGCGGCGGCTCTTGGCAAAGGCCACCCATGACGTGCCGCGCCTGTCTTACAAGCGCCCCTCCTCGCGCTGGGTGGCCCGCGAGGCCTTTGCCCGCGGATCAGACGCGCCAGCGCCCGCGTTCGAGCCCGGATACAACCGCGACCTCAAACAACCGCGCGTCGTCGTGGCACTGGATACCTCAAGCTCCATCACCGACATGCAACTTGACCTTTTCGCCTCCGAACTCCTGGGGATCGCACGGCGCAGCACGGCCGAGATCATCGTATTCGGTTTTGACACCGCGCTTCACAGCCAGTTTCGGCTTGAGAGCGCAAACAGCCTGAAACACCTGGAAATCCGGCGCGGCGGCGGAACCGATTTCAAACCGGTCTTTGCATCGGCGACGTCACTCGATCCCTCATTGCTGATCGTTCTGACGGACCTGGACGCGCCCCTCCCCGAAAAGCCCCGCTTCCCGGTTGTCTGGTCCGTCCCAAAGACTGCCCGAACCACGCCGCCCTTCGGCACTGTCCTGATCATGGACCGTTAAGGCCGTCGCCAGCGGGTTCGGATGGCGGAGCACAGGTCATCCGGAATCCGTCAAGAAGAGACTGCGACCTCAAATAGCAATAAATTACATAAAAACAGTATGTAAAGACGCATAGTTCATGCGTCGCGCAAACAGACGGATGTAAGTGATTGGTGCCCAAGGAGAGACTCGAACTCTCACGCCCGTGAAGGCGGGGGATTTTGAATCCCCTGCGTCTACCATTCCGCCACTTGGGCACAGGCCCTCGTGCTAACGAACTTGTTCCGGAACGTCCAGACCAAATCGCGCGGAAACAGGCCGAACCTGTCCTGCTGCGAAGACGCGTCATGCTGCAAGGCCACACCACATGACGCCGCGCGGCCAACCTGCGCCAGCCTGACGCTGGCATAGGGCAAAGCGATTTGCTAACCCTCTGCGAAAGATGAGAGCAGCACGCGCCCCAGAGGCCGCAGGAGACCCCAGATGACAGCGGCCCGATCACAGGAAATGGCGATCTCGGATCGGCTCGACCAGCTTGCTGCAGACGCACAGAACGAGACCGTGACGCTGGACTGGGTGCTAAGGCAGTTGAACGAGCGCGCGTTCGGATTGTTCCTGCTGGTTTTGGCCCTGCCCTGTTGCATCCCGTTCCTATACGGCATTCCGCAGGTCGTGGCGCTGCCGCTGATGTTTGTCTCGGCCCAGATTCTGCTTGGACGTCAGGTGCCCTGGCTGCCATCGCGGCTGGCGGCGCGCACCGTCACTTCTGCCGATCTGGGCGCCCTCGCACACCGCGCGGGCCCTTGGTTGCGGCGGATCGAGGCGATCAGCCGCCCACGCTTGAGCCTTCTGACACATACACCGTTGGACCGCTTGGTCGGACTCGCGCTGGTGCTGTTCAGTGCCTCCATTCTGGTGCCGCTGCCTGGCACAAACACCGTCCCGGGGATCGCGGTCGTCGTGGTCGCGATGGGGCTGTTGCAGCGCGACGGTATTCTGGTCATTCTTGGCACCGTACTGGGCACGGCCTGGATCGCAACGCTCGTGATTGCCGGAGCGACGCTCGCCAGCCTGATCAAGACATGGGTGGGTCTGTAAAATGCGCGTGACACGCAACATGCTGATGCTTGTAGCCGCGTCCGGGTCGGCTGCTTTGATGATCGGCGCTTTCGGCTTTCAATACCTTGGCGGATTGCCGCCCTGCAAGCTGTGCATCTGGCAAAGGTACCCGCATGTGGTTGCCATTGCGATCGGTCTGCTGGCAATCCGCTTTGGCACTGCAACCCTGGCCTGGCTGGGCGCTTTGGCGGCCTTTGCCACGGCCGGCGTCGGGGCGTATCACACGGGTGTCGAACGCGGCTGGTGGGAGGGTCCGTCAACGTGTTCCTCGGGGCCCATCGGCGGTTTGTCTACGGATGAGCTTTTCGACCAGATCATGAACGCACCGCTGGTGCGCTGTGACGAGGTCCCGTGGGAGATGTTGGGCCTGTCCATGGCAAGCTGGAACATGGTGATTTCACTAGTGCTGATGGGGCTCTGGATCGCGGCGGCGCGGCGTCCGGCCTAAACACCGCTTTTCCGGGTCGACAGCAGCAGTGACGTTTCAGACTGGGTGACACCGTCGAACTTGCGGATCCGCGAGAGCACATCGTCCAGCGCTTCAAGCGTTTCGGTGCCAAGCTCTGCGATCACGTCCCAACGGCCATTGGTGGAGTGCAGTGCCCGCACTTCCGGCAAGGCGGTCAAAAGGCGCAGCACGCGGTCGGTGCCACGCCCCTCGATCCCGATCATCATCAGCGCGCGCACCGGGTCCTGTGCGACGTCCTCTTTAAGGACAACGGTAAAGCCCACGACATCCCCTGACGCCTGCAAGCGGT
>CAYZAD010000278.1:0-4004 GCA_964476315.1 uncultured Rhodobacterales bacterium | reverse complement strand
CCTGACGACAGGGCCATTGGCGGGCAAGCGGATCATCGTGACCTCCGGGCCGACGCATGAGCCGATCGATCCGGTGCGCTATATCGCGAACCGGTCGTCGGGGGCACAGGGTACCGCCATCGCGGCAGCCTTGCGGGCCTTGGGCGCCGAGGTGGTTTTCGTGACCGGGCCGGCGGATATTGCGCCGCCTGACGGAGTTGACGTGGTGCCGGTGCAGACAGCGGCCGAGATGCGCGACGCGGTGATGGCGGCGCATCCCGCCGATGCGGCAGTGTTTGCCGCCGCGGTTGCGGATTGGCGGGTGGTCGGGGCGTCAGGCAGCAAGATCAAGAAGGTGGCGGGCGCCCTGCCGACGCTGCGTTTCGAGGAAAACCCGGACATCCTTGCCGAGGTGTCGCAGATGGCGCATGGACGGCCCCGCCTCGTGGTGGGGTTTGCCGCCGAGACCGATGACGTGGTCGAGAACGCGACGGCCAAGCGCGCGCGCAAGGGCTGCGACTGGATCGTGGCCAATGACGTGTCCCCGGCCACCGGGATCATGGGCGGGTCCGAGAATGCCGTCACGCTGATCACCGCGACCGGTGCAGAGGCCTGGCCGCGCATGGGCAAAGATGCCGTGGCGCGACAGTTGGCAGCACGGATTGCCGACGCGCTGGTCTGAGGCCACGGGCGTGCCATCTTGAGTATTTGCAAAAAGGAGAAGGAGTGGGCGTGGTCGCGATTGAGGTGACATGGGAGGACGGGGCGGACCGGTCCCTTGGGATGCCTGTTTATGCCTCGGCCGGTGCGGCGGGCGCGGATTTGCGCGCGAATTTCGCCGATCGCGGATCGCTGGTTCTGCAACCCGGGGCGCGGGCCCTCGTGCCGACGGGATTGCGTCTGGCCATCCCGGACGGGTTCGAGGTGCAGGTGCGGCCGCGCTCGGGGCTTGCGCTCAGGCACGGGATCACGCTGCCCAACAGCCCGGGCACCATCGACAGCGATTATCGCGGGCCGCTTGGGGTGATCGTGATGAATGCGGGGACCGAGCCTTTCGAGATTTCGCACGGGGACCGGATTGCGCAAATGATCGTCGCGCCGGTGGTGCGCGCGACGTTCAGGGAAGTCTCTGCTTTGGGTGAGACGGTGCGGGGTTCTGGCGGCTTTGGGTCCACGGGGGTGGCGTCATGATCGTTGTCTTCGCGATGGCTGCTGCGCTTTGGGGATTGGGCGCGATCATGAAGATACCGCGTTCGGGGCGGCTTTACATGATCGGGTTGCTTTATATCGGCGTCCTGTTTCTGCAGATTGCCCTTCCCGTCGCGCATCCGTTGCGGCAGGCGACCGGGGGAAGTGCCGCCCTGTGGGTGTTGATCGGTGTCTTTGCCGGGATCGCGGTGCTGTACGGGCGCGTCGTCAAGGGGTTGCGCGTGCGTGCGGAGGAAAAGCAAGGCACGGAACCGAAGGCGCCCGTGCGCGGAGAGCGGTTTTCCGAGGCCGAGCTTGAGCGTTATGCGCGCCATATCGTGCTGCGCGAAATCGGCGGGCCGGGGCAGAAGGCGTTGCGCGATGCAAAGGTGCTGGTGATCGGCGCGGGCGGTCTTGGCGCGCCGGCGCTGCAGTATCTTGCCGCCGCCGGTGTCGGCACGATCGGGGTCATCGATGACGATGTCGTGGAAAACGCCAATTTGCAGCGGCAGGTGATCCATCGCGATCAGGATATCGACATGCCGAAGGTGTTTTCGGCCCAGGCGGCCATGGTGGCGCAGAACCCGTATGTGGAGGTGCGGCCCTATCACCGTCGTCTGACCGAGGAGGTCGCCGCGGATTTGGTGTCGGATTACGATCTGGTGCTGGACGGGACCGACAATTTCGAGACGCGGTACCTTGCCAATCGGGTGGCGGTGGCGCAGGGCAAGCCGCTGGTCTCGGGGGCGCTGTCGCAGTGGGAAGGGCAGATCTCGGTGTTTGATCCGGCGTCCGGTGCGCCCTGTTACCAGTGCCTGTTTCCCGAGGCGCCGGCGGCCGGTTTGGCGCCGTCCTGTGCCGAGGCGGGCGTGATCGGGCCGTTGCCGGGTGTGATTGGTGCGATGATGGCGGTGGAGGCGATCAAACTGATCACCGGTGCGGGCCAGCCCCTGCGCGAAGAAATGCTGATCTACGATGCGCTGTGGGGCGAGACGCGGAAAATTGCCGTCAAAAAGCGGCCCGATTGCCCGGTTTGTGGGCACGTTGCCCCAGCGCGTTAAGGCTTTCTTTGCGTCTGGATGCCACGAAGACGTGTATCGAGACGCAAATGAAAGAGAGGATGTGGTATCGCTTGCTCTGCCTGCCGCGCGCCCCTAGGTCTTTGGGCATGAACAAGGAGAGCGTGCATGACCAACCCGTTGCTTGACACCTGGGACACCCCGTTTGGACTGGCGCCGTTCGAGCGCATTTCGGACAGTGATTTCGCGCCTGCGATCGAGGCTGCGATGGCGGAGGATTTGGCCGAGGTCGAGGCTTTGGTGGCCAACCCGGATGCACCGACATTCGAGAACACCATCGAAGGGTTGATGCAGACCGGAGCAAAGCTCGATCAGGTGTTGGGCGTGTTCTACAATCTTGCCGGTGCGGATTCGAACCCCGCCCGGGAAGAGATCATGCGGGAGTTCTCGCCCAAACTGGCCGCGCATTCGGCGGCGATTTACGCGAACAAGGCGCTTTTTGCGCGGATCGAGGCGGTTTGGCAGCAGCGGGACGCGTTGGACCTGTCGGCCGAACAAGCCCGGGTTCTGATGCTGATGCGGCGCGGTTTCGTGCGGGCGGGTGCGGCGCTGGAAGGCGACGCGTCGGACCGGATGAAAGAGATCAAGGGGCGGCTGGCGACGCTTGGCACGTCGTTCGGGCAGAACCTTTTGGCCGATGAACGTGACTGGCAGCGGCCCTTGACCGAGGCAGAGCTGGAGGGGTTGCCTGCCTTCGTCGTCAGCGCCGTGCGCGCCGCGGGCAAGGAGCGTGGCGCGGATGGGCCGGTGTTGACGCTGTCGCGATCGGTGATCGTGCCGTTCCTGCAGTTCTGCCCGAACCGCAGTCTGCGCGAGGAGGCCTGGCGCGCCTGGGTGGCCCGGGGCGAGAATGGCGGCGCGACGGACAATCGCGCGGCGGTGGCCGAGATCCTTCACCTGCGCAAGGAGCGGGCGCAGCTGCTGGGGTATCAGTCTTTCGCGTCCTACAAGCTTGAGACCGAGATGGCCAAGACGCCGGACGCGGTGCGCGGGTTGCTGATGGATGTCTGGGAACCGGCCAAGGCGCAGGCCATGGCGGATGCGGCGCTGCTGGAGGAACGGATGCGGGCGGATGGCGTGAACGGGCCGCTGCAGGCGTGGGACTGGCGCTATTATTCCGAGGCGCGGCGGCGCGAGGAATTCGCCTTGGATGAAACCGAAGTGAAGCCGTATTTCCAGCTGGAGAAGATGATCGAGGCATCGTTTGCCTGTGCGTCACGGTTGTTCGGATTGGCGTTCAAGCCGCTGGATGTGCCGTTGTATCATGCCGATTGCCGGGCATGGGAGGTGACGCGGGACGGCAAGCACGTGGCCGTGTTCATCGGGGATTACTTTGCGCGGGCGTCGAAACGGTCGGGCGCGTGGTGTTCGGCGTTCCGGTCGCAGCGAAAGTTTCCGGATGTGCAGGCGCCGGTCGTCGTCAACGTGTGCAACTTTGCCAAGGGCGATCCCGCGCTGCTGTCCTATGACGATGCGCGGACGCTGTTCCACGAATTCGGCCACGCGCTGCATCAGATGCTGTCGGATGTGACCTATGACATGATTTCGGGCACATCGGTGGCGCGGGATTTCGTGGAGTTGCCAAGCCAATTGTATGAACACTGGCTGGAGGTGCCGGAGGTTCTGTCGGAGTTCGCGACCCATGCCGAGACGGGCGAGCCGATGCCGCAGGAGATGTTGGACAAGGTGCTGGGCGCTGCCACGTACGAGATGGGGTTTCAGACGGTGGAATACGTGGCGTCGGCGATGGTCGACCTG
>CAYZAD010000277.1:0-4013 GCA_964476315.1 uncultured Rhodobacterales bacterium | reverse complement strand
CATAGCTGTTCTTCTGCTCGTACTTGATGAAATCGTCGGTATCGATGATCTCGCGTCCGTCGCGGCGGATCACACCTTCGGGGACGTTGGGAATGTGCTCATAGCTGAACAGCGTGATCTTCTGCCCCTTGTCGACAAAGGACTTCAAGCACAGCTGTTCCATCCACGAAAGCGGCCCTCCGATCCAAAGCGTTCCAACCTCGCGGGTGCGTGGCATCTGCATGTCCTCAACTGCGCGCGGCTTCTTTTTGGGGCCGCGTCGGTTAAGGCAAACCTACGAAATGAATGCTGTCTTGAATAGCCTGCGTGACTTTTGCGTCAGTATTTCCGCGATCCGTGGCGGTATGGCCATGCCGCTTGCGCCGAATAGGGCCGGTGCGATACTTTTTCCAAAAGCGAAACAAAGGCGATCGGCAAAACGATGCGCCGACATGAGGCAGAGATGAGCACAGACACCTATACGGTTGTCTCAACCATGAAGAATGAAGGCCCCTACATCATCGACTGGGTCGCTCATTACAAGACGCTGGGCTTTGATCACATCCTTGTCTGCACGAACGACTGTACCGATACGACGGTCGATATCCTTCTGCGCCTGCAAGAGATGGGGCTGGTCACGCAACATAACACCATCGTCCGGCGCGCGGGCATTCATCGCAGTGCCTTGCGGCAGGCAAGCCGGCGCTACGACATCGTTATGGATGCCAAATGGGTGTTCGTCTGCGACGTGGATGAATACCTCAATATCCATATCGGCGATGGTTCCGTTCGGGACCTCGTCGAAGGCTCGGGTGCGCATGCCG
This sequence comes from uncultured Rhodobacterales bacterium, assembly GCA_964476315.1. Taxonomy (GTDB): domain Bacteria; phylum Pseudomonadota; class Alphaproteobacteria; order Rhodobacterales; family Rhodobacteraceae; genus Marivita. The sequence continues at coordinate 3,210 of CAYZAD010000277.1, read as the reverse complement.
ATGTGATTTCGGTGCCTTGGCGGGTGTTTGGCCCGAACGGGATCGAGGCGTTCGCCGACAAACCGGTGACCCAGCAATTCAGGATGGGTGAGCTTGAATGGGACGCCCAAGAGCGTCCAGAGACCGGCAAGTTCGTCAAGTCACTGTACACAAATCAGCACAAGTTCCAGCGCATGGGCCTGCACGCGCCGGTGTCGCTGGACGAGCATGTGTCGGACACGCTGCGCGTGCTTCCCGGCGGGGCGGAGTACATCGTCAACGGTCAGCGTACCGAAAACCCACCTTTGTTCACCCATGCCCAGGTGAACCACTACGCGTTGCGGTCGATGGACAGTTTTCTTGTCAAACGCGCCCGCGGACGGGCGAACCATTCGCATCATGTGCTGGGGCTGGAGTATTGGGAGCGGTTCAACCTGAACGACGAAAAGGACACGAGCATAGATCGCTACAAGGCAAAGTCCGGAAAGCTGGCGCGCGAGCTGAAGTCCGACCCGGTGCTCAAGGAATTGCATACACGCGCGGTCGACTGGCACAAACGCAAGGCGGCGTCACTGCGTATGGACCCGGAAATGGATGAGCTGGTGAACGGTCTGAAAGCGGCTTTGTAGCGATTCAGAAACTGTTTGGAGTGCACGGTACAAACGGCTTGGTCCGGGGGCAGCGCAACATGGGACAGGTGATTGAACGACGGATGGTGGGTTTCGGCCAAGGGGCCGTGACGCTGCTTGATGCCGTTGAAACCCGGCACAATGGGCAAAGGCTCATCACTTTGTTCTTCGCGGCCGGTTGTGACCCGAGTGCAGTCTCGGTCGCTGGCGGTCAGTTCTATCGCGAACAGCGCGTGGGCGGCGCGGTCTGCGTGACCTATGCGGTTCCCGGCACCGGCCCAGTGTCCGTGACCTTGGCTGACATGACCGTTTCACTAGAGCCAGCCGCGGCAGAGGTCACGCTGTTCGAAGGGCAAAACACCATTGCCGCGGTGCGAAACGGGGAGGATGCGGAAACAGTCGTAACCTGGCTGCAGCACCATGTAACGACGCAACATCTGCAGGGCGTCGTGATACTGGACCGGGCACAGCCGGGAACCGACCCCGCGTTCGCCCGCGATCTGACCAGGGCCGTGGCTGCGATGGACCAGACTATACGGGTCGTGTTGCTGTCCAGCGACCAGCCTTTGGGCAAAGCTGACAGCCCTGCCGAAGCGCATCCGATCACCGTACCCGAGGCGCCGGGCAAAGACCGGATGAAGACCCCTGATCCTTCTCCGTGGGACGCGCCGCTTGGCGCCATGTCACTCTACGAAATCCTGCGGACCCGTTTTCTGGCCGAGGCCCGCGCGGTGGCAAATCTCGACGTGCATGATCTTATGCCGGTCGACGCGCCAAACGTCTTTGATAGTGCGGTAGCCGCCGAAGGCGGCGTGATCGCTCTGATCGGTCGCCATTGCTACCCGTGGCGTGTGCGCAAGGATCAACCGACCCGTTTCGCGGATCATATCTGCGTGCAATTCGATGCCAAGGGGGGGCGCCAACGCTGGTGCATCGCCCCTGCCAAAGCGCCGGAGTCTGTGATCTGGCGGCTTATTCGCATTGGCAACGCAGCACCCGACCGAGGGCGCACGCAGTTGTTCTATCGCCACATGGCGCTGCGCCACCCGGCGCCGTCGATCTCGAAAATCGTGCCGAAAACATCGCTGATCGAACATCCGCCGCTGCTTGAGATGTCACAAGGCTACTGGGGTCACAAGCCTGTCAGAATGCCGGTGTTGACGCCAGATACACTGCCCAGGGGCAAGGGTCGCAGGGCCATTGTCACAACCATGAAGAACGAAGGCCCGTTCATTCTCGAATGGTTGGCCTACCATCGCGCTATCGGGTTTGATGACATCCTTGTCTACACGAACGATTGCACCGACGGCACCGATACGATGCTGCAGATGCTGGAGCGGAAAGGACTGGTTCAACACCGTGAAAATCCGTTCAGGCAAAGCGGCCTGAAACCGCAGCACGCGGCCTTGCAAGCATCCGATGATGAACCTGTCATCAAGAACGCAGCCTGGGTAACCTGCATCGATGTGGACGAATTCGTGAACATCAAGGTGGGGGACGGCACGCTGGATGCGCTGTTCGACGCGCTGCCGGACGCCAACATGATCGCGATGACATGGCGGCTTTTCGGCAATAGCGATGTGCATGATTATGTCGATCTGCCGATCACTGAACAGTTCCTGCGCTGCGCGCCCGAGTTTGCCCGCAAGCCGCATCAGGCCTGGGGATTCAAGACGCTGTTCCAGAATATCGGTCTGTTCAAGAAGATGGGTGTGCACCGGCCCAAGGGGCTGAATCCACAACTGTGGGAAGACATCAACTGGGTGAACGGGTCGGGCCAGCCCATGCCGCGCGAGATGTTCCGCAATGGCTGGCGATCGACGACGGACACCTATGGGTACGATTTGGTGCAACTCAACCATTACGCGGTGCGCTCTGCCGAGAGCTTTCTGGTCAAACGGGACCGGGGACGGGTGAACCATGTCGACCGCGATCAGGGCCTCGCCTACTGGTTTCGGATGAACAACAATGCCGAAGAAGACCTGTCGATCCAGAAACGGCTGCCGATGATGCGAGACGCGTTGGCGCGTTTGATGGCAGACCCCGAAATAGCCGATGCACATCAAGCCGCCGTCGCAGCGCATCGCGCAAAGATCGATGCCCTCCGGTCAACAGAGAATTACGCGAAATTTCATGCGGAGCTGACAGGGCGACGGTTGGAAAAACTGTCCCGGCTGCACGCCCATTTCGGGTCAAACGTGTTTCTGTCAGGGCCTCAGGTTGTACCCGATGAGGTCCTTTTACGGGAACCGGACGAAGACTGGTTCTTCACTGTCGAACCGACGGACGAAACAGCCCACTAATGCCTTGAAGGCCGCCCTTTTGGGCGGCCTGGTCATCGTCCGCGACAGGTCAGATTTGGGTGCCCTGTCGCGGGATTTGGTGTGCGGGCGTCATGGCCCGTTTTGCGCTCACTTGACGAGGGCTTGGACGAGTGCGCGCTTTTCGCCTTCGCTGTCACCGGAATGGATGACGGACAGGAGGGTGTTGATTTCGGCATCGCTGAGGGTCGAGACGTCGACGCCGGGGGCGTATGTGTCGATTTCGGCGGTGACCGATGCGCTGGCGGCGAAGGCGGTCAGGACGAGGGCGGAAGCTGTGA
>CAYZAD010000276.1:0-4058 GCA_964476315.1 uncultured Rhodobacterales bacterium | reverse complement strand
GACCGGCCCAGATATACAGGAAGATCAGCGCCCAGAAGTGGATGATCGACAGTTTATAGCTGAAGACCGGGCGTTCGGCCTGCTTGGGAATGAAGTAGTACATCATGCCCAGGAAGCCCGCAGTCAGAAAGAAGCCCACCGCGTTGTGGCCGTACCACCACTGCACCATGGCGTCCTGCACACCTGCAAAGACCTGAACCGATTTGGAGCCGAAGATCGAGACCGGGATGCTCAGGTTGTTGAACACATGCAGCATCGCCACCGTGATGATGAAGCTCAGGAGGAACCAGTTTGCCACGTAGATGTGTGGCTCCTTGCGCTTGATGATCGTGCCAAGGAACACGGCCAGATAGGCCAGCCACACGATTGTCAGCCACAGGTCGATATACCATTCGGGTTCGGCATATTCTTTCGATTGGGTGCCACCAAGAACATAGCCTGTCGCCGCCAATACGATGAAAAGATTGTAGCCCCAGAACACGAACCAGGCCGTGTTGCCTCCCCAAAGACGCGCGGCGCTTGTGCGCTGCACGACATAGAAAGAGGTCGCGATCAGGGCGTTACCACCAAATGCAAAAATCACCGCAGAGGTGTGCAACGGACGCAAACGTCCAAAGTTCAGATACCCTTGCGCCCATTCGAAATTGAGCACCGGAAAAGCCAGCTGAAACGCGATAAAGGTGCCCGCAAGGAACCCGACCACCCCCCAGAACGCCGTGGCAATCACACCGTAGCGGATAACGCCGTCCATGTAGCTGGTTTCGAGAACAGCCGCCGGTACCGGTTCATCGGTGTTCCGCAACGTCCAGAGGAAGAGCCCAGCAGATACTGCCATAATGATAATGGCGTGAACCTGATAGGCCAAATCGCGTGCATAACTGGCCGCAATCATCGCAAAGAGCGTGACCAGACCAAGCGCGATCAGCTTGATATAGTTCAACATTTTTCGTCCCTTCGTCAAACCCGCGCGATTCGAGTGCCGCGCGGGCGGTTTTTCGACTGGGGCCTTAATGGGGAATTGCCGGAAACCTATCCTTGATCTGCATCAAAAGATTCATGCGACTTAGTTGACAGGCATCAATGCGCCCCTTCAGGAAACCGGCCAGCATGGAACAAACGGAACTATCGAAGAAAGAGAATGGTCATGTCTTTCAAAACTCTGCTGACTGTGGTCACCGACAAGGCGCATCTGAATGATACCATCGCGCAGGCGATCAGTTTTGCAGAATGCCTGGACGCGCATCTGGATGTTGTCTGCCTTGGGGTCGATCGCACACAAACCGGCTATTATTATGCGGGCATGAATGCAGCCGTGCTGCAGGAAACGCTGAACCAGGCCAAGAACGAGGCGGCCGAGTTGGCCTTGGCCGCGCGCGCGCAGCTGGACAAAACAGATCTGCGCTGGGGCGTGACAGATGCCGTTTGCCAACTGGCGGATATCGCGCGCGTTGTCGCGTCCTATGCGCGGTTCTCGGATCTGGCCATTTTGCCGCGCCCCTATGGCGACGACCGAGGCATCGAACTCGAACCGGTGGTCGAAGGCGCGTTGTTCGAGGGTCAGGCCCCGGTGATTGTTCTGCCCGTCAATTCGAAAGAGCTGAAACTGCCCGAACGGGTTGCCATCGGCTGGAACGAAAGCGCCGAGGCCCTTCGCGCTGTCCGAAGCGCCCTGCCACTCCTCAAGTCAGCGCAACGCACGCATATCGTGGTTATCGATCCGCCCGCGCATGGGCCCAACCGGTCGGACCCAGGTGGATTGCTCTCGCAATATCTGGCGCGACACAACGTCAATATCGAGATTGATGTGCTTTCCAAGGCACTGCCGCGGGTGTCGGACGTGATGCGCCGACATGTGACAGACATTGACGCCGACATGGTGGTGATGGGCGCATACGGGCATTCCCGGTTTCGCGAAGCCATTCTCGGGGGGGCCACACGCAACATGCTGGAAACCTCTGAGGTGCCCGTTTTCATGGCGCATTAGGGAAGCGCGTTCCTACCCGGTCAGCAAACGCAGGCCTTGCGTGACATCCGAACGCACCGCCAGACGCAAGCCGGGTTCGTCGCCAGCCTTGAGCGCAGAGATGATCAATCGATGATACTGCGGCGCCTCGGTGCGCCGCAGTCGTCCGTAAAGCGATCGCATTGTCGGGCCAAGTTGCAACCATACGGTTTCGGCCATGGCCAACATCGCGGGGGCCTGCGCCCGCAGGTACAGGGTGCGGTGAAAATCAAGGTTGGTTCTGATGTAGCCAACGGCATCCCTGTTGGAAACCGCATCGGCAATCGTGCCGTTGATGGATTGCAGCCGGTCAATCAAGGCAAGATGGGCACGCGGCAATGCGCGACTTGCCAGTTCGACCTCGATCAGCGCGCGAAGCGCTGCCAATTCCTCGATCCGGTCGTTCGACAGTTCGGGGGTGGACACGCGGCCTGACGCAGACATCGACAATGCCCCTTCCGCAACAAGCCTTTGTACCGCTTCCCGCGCCGGGGTCATCGAAACCTCGTAATCCCGGCCAATGCCGCGAAGTGTGAGGTGCTCGCCCGGTGACATCTGACCGAACATGATCTTGTTCCGCAATCCGCGATACACGCGGTCATGGGCAGAGACGGTCGCTTCAACAGGGCGGTTCGTGACGATCATATCAAAATGTGATCACAGAACAGGCCCCGGTCAAGCGTCAAATCGATACTGATGCAGGCGGGGACCTTCGGAGCGCAACCATGCACGGGCCTCATCATGGGGACCGTAAAGACCGGCCACCACCTGCCAGAATGCCGGGGAGTGGTTCATTTCGGCCAGATGCGCGACCTCATGTGCCGCAACATAGGTCAGCACGGACCGCGGCGCGAGAATCAGGCGCCAAGAATACATCAGCGCACCAGCCGACGAACAGGACCCCCAACGCGACCGTGTATCCCTGAGCGTGATCTTGGAATAACGTCGCCCAAGGGCGTTTGCGTAATGATCCGACGCACGGGTCAGTTCCGCACGCGCCTGTTCTTTCAACCACGCCAGGAGTTGCCTGCGGCCCCTTTCTTCGGGCTGCGGCAGCAAGATCGCGTCACCATCAAGGCGCAAACGCGCGTCTTGTCCTTCAACCAACCGCATGACTTGCCCCGCGACGCTCAGCGACATGCCAGCCCCGACGACAACCCGGGTGTCTTGTCGTGCGAGGTGTTTGCGAAGCCAACCTTGCTTTTCTACCGCGAAGGCCATCGCCTCCCGTTCGGACACACCACGCGGGACAGTGAGCGTGACACCGCCATCGACCCGCGAGATTCGCAGCGTCATGCGCCGGGCACGTGCGTTTTTACGCAATTTCAGCACAATCTCGGGATCACCCGGAAGAGTTCTTATGCCCATGGTCCGCTCGATGAGATCAGTGCCGTAAAGCCTTTGACACCGGTTCGGTGTTATGGCAGTTGGCCCGAATTGTCGATATGACCACGCAATTGAAGGGGATGACCCATGCCCAAAGAAGAATGGGGCACCAAACGCGTCTGCCCGACCACCGGCAAACGCTTTTATGACCTGAACGCCGATCCGATCATCAGCCCGTATACGGGCGAAGTGGTCGAGATTGACACCGGCAAGACACGGATGATCGCGGCGGATGAAGCGGATCGTCAAAGCAAGGCCAAAGCCGACGACGCGGAAGAGGTCGATGTTCTTGACGATGATGATGTCGATGTCGAACTGGAAGACGACGACGTTCTGGAAGACGACGAAGACGATAACGTCTCTTTGGACGATATTGCAGACGTCGCGTCAGACGACGACGAATAATTTCTGCCGTCGGGGCGGAATCGCGCTTGATCCCGCCCCCGGCTTTGCGTAATCCATCGCGCACAACGGGGCCTTAGCTCAGCTGGGAGAGCGCTTGCATGGCATGCAAGAGGTCAGGGGTTCGATCCCCCTAGGCTCCACCATATCCCCCTGAACGATCATTTCTTGGACACGTCGCCCAATACGCTGATGTCCAGCGCCCTGTTGGCCAGGGTTTTGCAAATCAGGTCACCCAGCAGCCGAAACTCCTTTTCACGCGACGTGC
>CAYZAD010000275.1:0-4120 GCA_964476315.1 uncultured Rhodobacterales bacterium | reverse complement strand
TGGTGGGTTTCATTGCGGCTGAGGTCGAGCTTGCGCCCGATCATCATCTGGGTGACGGATTCTTCGTTGGTATCCGCGGTGTCGACGGTTCCCTGGTACTGACCATCCCGCAGAACGGTGATCCGGTCGGTGATCTTGAAGATTTCCTCCATCCGGTGCGAGATGTAGATGATCCCCACGCCGTCGCGTTTCAGGTCGTCGATCACATCGAACAGCACGCTTTTTTCGGCGTCGGTCAGCGATGCGGTCGGTTCGTCAAAGATGACCGCCTTTGCATCGACGGTCAGCGCGCGGGCAATCTCGACCATTTGCTGGTTTGCAATCGACAGGTCGCCCACCCGCGTTTTCGCATCGAAGCCCACATTCAGCTTTTTCAGAATGGCGTTTGTCTGATCGGCCAGCCTGCCCCAATCGACACGGCCAAAGGATTTTCTTGGCAATTCGCCGAGGTAGATGTTTTCGGCCACGCTGAGTTCTTCCGCGAGGCTGAGTTCCTGGTGGATAAAGACAATGCCCTTGGCCTTGGCTTCGAGCGGGCCGGACATGACCACCTGTTCGTCGCCCATGTAGATCGCGCCGCCATTCGGCTGGTAGATGCCACCCAGCACCTTCATCAGGGTCGATTTGCCAGCGCCGTTTTCGCCCATCAGGGCGTGGACCTCTCCTGGCATGACGGAAAACGAGACATCGTCCAAAGCCCGCACGCCGGGAAAGGTTTTTACGATGTTGTCGAGGTGCAGAACCGGTTTCGCAGAGGTCATACCTTCAACTCCTCTTTGCCTTTCACGTTCAGCTGGCGATCAAGGATAAGCACGGCGATCAGGATCAGACCGATCACGAGGTTCACCGTCGAGGTGTCAGCGCCGATATGGCCCAACCCCTTGCGCAACAGCTGGATGGCGATGACGCCGCCAAAGGTGCCGATCACATTGCCTGCGCCGCCGGTGATCTTGGTTCCGCCCAGCACGACGGCAGTGATCACCCACAATTCATAAAGCTGACCGTCATTCGGGTTGACCGAGCCGCTTTCCGAATAGAACACCACGGCGGACAGGGCCGCCAGAAACCCGATGATGGCAAAGTTGATCATCATGTGCGGGCCGACGCGTATGCCGGCGTTTACAGCGGCTTCGCGATTGTCACCGATGGCATAGGCGTTGCGCCCATGTACGGTTTTGGTCATCAGAAACCAGATCGCCAAGGTCACGATCAGCAGGAACCACGATGCCGTGGCAAGGCCAAGGAATTCGGCTTCGGCGAAATCGACGAGGGTCCAGTTCAGATGGCTGGTCGGGTTTTCGCCGTTGAACATGAAGACGATGCCACGGTAGCCCAGCATCGACCCCAACGTGACGATGAAGGCATCAACACCGGTTTTCCAGACGATCAGACCGTTGAGCGCACCAAGGACGGTGCCTGTGCCCAGCGCCAGCAGCCAAGCGACAGGGATCACCCAGTCACCGAGCCCGGCAAAGATCGGCCAGGTCATGCTGTCGAGCAGGACGATGGCAGCGATGGCGAAGGTCGCGCCGACACTAAGGTCGATATTGCCGTTGACCATGACAATGGTCATGCCCATCGCAATGATCCCGATCGGGGCCGATTGCTTGAGCAGCAGAAGCATGTTTTCCCAGTCCATGAAAGCCTTGTCGGACAGGGACATGAATTCTCCCGCGACCGAGAAGAAGATCAACTCGAGTACGATGAAACCCCAGATGGCCCCATTCTTGAGCGCCGTGGACAGTTTTCCCGGTTGCATGACGGCCCCCTTCCTTACGCGATTGGTGACAAGAGCTTGCCGCGCTTGGCTGCAATATCGAGCCAGACAGCAAGGATGATGATGACCCAGGTCACGACAAACTGGACATAGAATTGCAGACCCATCAGCAGCAGCCCGTTCTGGATGAACCCGAGGATCAGAACTCCGATCACGGTCTTGAAGATCGTGCCGGACCCACCCAGCAAGGACGCACCGCCCAGGATAACGGCGGCAAGGACCTCAAGCTCCAAGCCCTGACCGACCGTGTTCTGCGATCCGAGGGATCGGCTGGCCTGGATCAGGCCGGCCGTTGCGACGCAGGCTGCGGACATGAGGTAGCAAAAGAACACGGTGCGGGCGCGGCGAATGCCCGAAAACGTGGCCGCCGTGCCGTTGCCGCCTACCGCGTATACCTTGCGACCAAAGCTGGTCTTGGCCAGAACGATGCCCAGCAATGCGGCCATGGCGACGAAGATCAGGATGGGGACGGGTATACCAAGTGCCGTTCCCTGACCGAAGACGCTGAACCACGTGCCCTCCTTGTCGGCAATATCCATGTTCTTGCCGCCGGAATAGGTCAGGGTCAGACCGTGAATGGCCGACAACATCCCAAGCGTGACGATCAGCGAGTTGAGCTTGAGATATCCGACCAGAAACCCGATCAGCGCACCCAGCGCGAGTGTCATCGCGAACATGGCCGGGATGGCGAGTGCCGGGCCAATCTTGTCGTGCAGATCCAGCACCACAATCGTCGAAAACGACATCATCGACCCGACCGACAGATCAAGGTTGCCGCTGATGACGACGAACGTGACGCCAAGCGCCATGATGCCCAGGATGGCAGAGCTTCGGATGACGCTGAACACGTTGTCAACGCTCAGGAATTTCGGGCTGGCAATGGTGAACGCGATGATAAAGACCGCGAATGCGATCAGGATGCCCTGTTTGGCCAGAACGCTCCCGATCTGTTGTTTTGTCATTGCTGCCATGATCCCCTCCCTAAGGTCGCTGGCGTTCCGTGATATCTCTGTCGCCTGACGTTTCAGGCGGTTCAGCGTCAAACCAGTGTCATGCCACCGTCGATCATGACAATCTGTCCTGTCATGTAGTCACTGTCTTTTGCGGCCAGGAACGTCGTCGTGCCCGTGATGTCGGACGGTGTCGCGACGCGGCCCTTGAGGATCTCGGCCGAGAATTCCTCCATGGCCTGTCCGGGGCGTTCCGCCGCGCCGATTTCCATGAGGTCCTGATCGACCTGTTCCCACATTTCCGTCGCAACGACGCCTGGCGCGAACCCTGTGACCGTGATGTCGTGTTTCGCGAGATCGCGTGCGGCTGACTGCGTCAGTGACACAACGGCGAATTTCGACGCGCAATATGGCGCAACGTTATCAAACCCTTGCCTGCTTGCAATGGAGGCGGTGTTGATAATCTTGCCGCCGGTGCCTTGTTTAATCATCTGCCGGGCGGCTTCCTGCATGCCGATCATGCATCCCAACCCGTTCACGCCCATGATGAAGTTCCAGTTGTCTTCGGTGACGTCCATGAAGTTCATCGGCTTGTTCACACCGGCATTGTTGAACTTCACGTCAAGGCGGCCAAAGGTTTCGACGGTGTGCGCGACCATGGCCCGGACCTGGGCGCGGTCGGTGACGTCCACCTGAGCCGAAGTCACCGCATCGGCATGGCCGTTCAGGCGACTGCGGTTGGCCTCGGCCACCTCGGCCACCTTTGCGCCATTGATATCCGCGAAACAGACCTTGGCACCTTCGTCCAGAAGCGCCTCGCCAATGGCGCGACCGATGCCTTGCGCCGCACCGGTCACGATGCAGACACGATCAGACACACGTCCCATGTCGCGTCTCCCCAAATTCGATTTTACGGTAAAGAAAGGTGTGCGGGGCAGGGCGTGCCCACCCCGCACGGGGGGAAGACCCTTAGAACACCGGCTTGGTGAAGTCGCCCATGTTGTCCTGGGTGATTTTCGGCGTGTCGAAGTAGTTCAGGAACGGAACGTCTTCGCCGCTCAGAACGTCGATGGCCGTCTTGAGAGCGGCTTCGGCGTCGTCAACCGGGGACTGGTAGATCGATCCCCAGTATTCACCGGCCGCCATGGCTTCGTACCCAACGGCAAAGTTGGTGGCGCCAACAAAGATGATGCCGTCGCGACCAGCGGCCTTGGCGGCGTTGAGCGCGCCCACACCCATGTTGTCATCACCCGCGTAGACGCCGTCGATGTCGTCATATTTCACGAGAAACGCTTCCATCACCTGCTGCGACTTTTCGCGGTTCCAGTCGCCCGGCTGTGTTTCCATCAGGGTCACGTTCGGGCACACCTCGGGAAGGCGATCCTCAAAGCCC
>CAYZAD010000274.1:0-4125 GCA_964476315.1 uncultured Rhodobacterales bacterium | reverse complement strand
GCGGCGGATTGAAAGTCACCCTGGGCGAGCGCCTCCCCGGCTCGCCGAAAATCCGTTTCCTCGCCCACGGCCAGTTCCGTACCACCAGTCGGCGGAGCAGGCTGTGGCGCAGATGGGGCAGTGGCAGACCCAGCGTCGCCACCCAACGCAGGCACGCGCCCCAACGATCCGAGGTCACAGCCATCTTCCAATTCGCACAACCGGAATTCCAGATCACCCAACCGACGTGCCCCGTCTTCGGCCACGCGCCCGACACGGAACTCCAGCTCTTCGGTCTTCGCCGTAAGACGCTGCAATTCCGTCTCGATCGCATTGATCCGGTCCAACGCACCCGCGGGCAGGGCAACGGAGGGCCCGCCCGTGGTGCTCAACTCGCGCTTGAGCTTCTGCAACTCGACGAACAACACCGACATGTCCTGCCGAATATCCGCAAGCGTTTCCGACGCCTGTCCCGTGATCGGCACAACGGCAAGGGCAACACTCAATACAAGGGACGTCAGGCGCATTCAGATCTCCGTCAGCTCGACAATCCGGCCGAAATGATCGTCACCGCGCGCCGGTTCTTGGCATAACAGGCTTCTTCGGAGCAAAGTTCAATGGGCCGCTCCTTGCCGAAGCTCACGAATTGCAAGCGGCTCGCAGGAATGCCCTGCGCCACGAGGTACTCCATCACGGCGTTGGCACGGCGCGCGCCCAGCGCAAGGTTATAGGCCCGTGTGCCCTGTTCATCGGCGTGCCCCTCGATGACGGCATTGTAATCCGTGTTGGTCATCAGCCATTGCACCTGGCCGTCCAGCGTCGCCCGGGCCTGCGGGCTGAGCGTGGATTGATCCACGGCGAACAGAACGCGGTCGCCAACCGTCTGCTGGAAATACGCGGGTGAGCTTGGATCGCTCGCACTTCCCGGCAAGATGCCGCCGGCGTTTCCGGTTGCTGCATTCAGATCCACCGCGCCGTTGTCGAAACGATTGGCGTTGGTACAGGCTGAAACGGCCAGAACGGCCATCAGCATGGTGAGTTTTGCGGTCAGTCGCATGAGATGTCCTGCTCTTGTCTTGTTGGTTGGAAATCTACCACAGCTGCGCTGCGGCGCATAGGCGTGCGTGGATCGCCCGAATTTTCGTCAGAAAATTCTGGGCGCTCCATATTAATTTCGAGTGAACGCGGCAAGGTCATTGCAGCGGCCCCCAGCTTGGGTCCGACGCCCCCTCCGGAGTGCGCACCCGCTTCAGGTTCCGCCCCGAAATATCGACGGTATAGAGCGAGGACGACCCCTGCGCGCCCTGCGTTTCGCGGGCAAACATGATGACACGGCCATTTGGCGCCCATGTCGGGCCTTCATCAAGGAAGGACGCCGTCAAAAGCCGCTCTTCGGACCCATCGGTGCGCATCACACCAATATGAAAGCGCCCGGCATTCTGCTTGGTAAAGGCAATCATGTCGCCGCGTGGCGACCAGACGGGCGTTGAATAGCGCCCCTGTCCGAAACTGATCCGCCGGGCCTCGCCTCCAGAGGCGGGCATGACATAAAGTTGCTGCGTGCCTGACCGGTCGCTTTCGAACACGATCTGGCTGCCATCCGGCGAATAGCTCGGCGCGGTTTCGATCGAAGGCGCACTGGTCAACTGCCGTGTCCCGCCGCTGCCGATATCCATCGCCCAGATGTCCGTATTCGACCCTTGCGTCAGCGAATACACCACGGTCTGCCCGTTCGGCGCAAAGCGTGGCGCAAAGCTCATCACACCGTCCTGCCCCTGCAGAATGCGGCTCTGTACCGTGCCAACCTCAAGCACATGCACACGCGGCATGCCGGTCTCGTAGCTGGTGTAAAGCACCCGCTGGCCATCCTCGGAAAAGCGCGGTGCCAGCACCAACGCGGTGCTGCCCGTCAGGAACTGAACATTCGCACCGTCATAATCCATGACCGCAAGACGCTTGGCGCGCTGATCCTTGGGCCCGCTTTCAGACACGAACACGACGCGACTGTCGAAATAGCCGCTTTCCCCGGTGATGCGGCTATAGACCTGGTCGGCCACCTTGTGCGCCATCCGCCGCCAGCCATCAGGCGTTCCGGCAAACTGCATGCCCTGCCCCAGCTCGGTGCCCGCGAACACATCCCAGACCCGGAACTTGACAATGACGCGCCCGCCTTCGGAACTCACCGCGCCGGTCACCAGTGCCTGTGCGTTGATCGCCTTCCAGTCGGCGAACTGCACCGGGCTGCCAAAGCTCGTGATCTGGCTGATATGCGCTTCCCGGGGCACTTCCCGGAACAGGCCCGTACCGGTCAGATCGTCGGCCACGACCCTGGCGATCTGCTGCGCCAATTGCTGGGCGCCCGCGCTTTCCGCAACGAAATCCGGCACCGCGTAGGGCAACGGTTCGACCACGCCTTCGGTGATCTCGATCCGCAAGGGCCCGCTTTGCGCCATCGCCAAACCGGGGGCGAGCAAGGCCAGAAGCAAGACACTCAATAAAGACGCGAGGCGCTGTATCATCGGATCCTCATACTCTCCGGGTTGAACGTCATTTCAACGCTCTTCCACTGGTCAAATTTCTCGGGGGGCAAGGCATACCCATCGCCCTGGCACCGCAGGATGGCCCGCCGTGCCGACTGGAAGGCCGTTTCGATGGCCCGCGCATCGCCACCATCGGCCGCGATCATCCGGATGGCCCCGGAAACCCGGCCCGACCGTTCCAGATCGAAACCGACCGTCACCGTGACATTCGCCGCCTGCGAGCCCACATCGACCACCCAGCAATCCTGCACCGCGATGCGGAACCCGTCGCGTTCGCCCTGCGTCAGCGGCGGCCCCTCCGCCGTTCCCGAAGCCGCGCCCGACAGCGCCTCTTCCAGCGCCCCGGCAATCGCGGCCGCGGTCGCATCGGGGGCCTCCGGTGCCTCGGTCTGGGCGGGCTGCGACTCGGGCTCGGGGGCTGCCGCAGTTTGCGTCGGCGCCGGGCGGCTGGGCCGCGTCTGTGGCCGGACCGACGCCGTGGGTGCCCGCGCGGGCTCTTCCGCTTCCGTCACGATCTCCGTCGCCGCGGCCTCCGGTGCCGTTGCCTGCTGCTCTTCTGCGTCCGTCGGTTCGGCCTGATCGGATTGCTCCACCGTCTCCTGCACCTCCGGTGCGACCTCCGCCTCGGGGTCCGGCTCCGGGACGGCTTCAGCAGCCACGCGCGGCGCTGGCCTCGGGATCGGGCGCACCGCAACCTCGGGCGCCTCCACCTCCGGCACCGGGTCCGGCGCGGGCGGTTGCGGCACCTCCTCCATAACCTCCGCCTCGGGCTCTGGCTCCGGCAGAGCCGGCTGCGGCACGGGATCGGGCTCTGCAACCTCGGGTTCGACCGGTTCCGGACGTGCCACGGGCTGCGTGTCCTCGACCGGCGTCTCCGGCGCGGTGTCCTCGATCTCGGGCACGGGCAAGGCTGTTGGTTCCGCGACGGTCGGCGGGCTGGCCTGCGGCTGCATCATCGCTGCGAACTGCGCCTCAGAGATAACCGACACCTCAGCCACCTCCACCTGCGGAGGATCGCCGCGGAACATGCCGCCGAACAGCGCCCAAAGGATCAGCAATCCATGCGCGCCACCCGAGATATAATGGCCCGTATGCACAGCCGCCCTCAGCCATCCGACCCGTCAAGCGCCGGACCGCCCACATCCGTCACGAGGCCGATCGACCCGAAACCACCGGCATTCAGCGCGCCCATCACCTGCGCGACCACGTCATAGGTCACTGCACCATCGGCGCGCAGGAACACGCGATCGTCCGCCCGCTCCGCCGCAATCGCCCGCAAACGCGGCACAAGCTCTTCGCGCGCAATCTCTGTATTCTGGAGCGACACGCTGCCATCCGCCGCGATGGTCACCGTCAGCGGCTCTTCGGTTTCCGAAGGCAAGGCCGACGCCGCCGTCTTGGGCAATTCCACCGGCACTCCGACGGTCAACAACGGTGCCGCCACCATGAAGATGATCAAAAGCACCATCATCACGTCCACGAAAGGCGTGACGTTGATCTCGGACATCGGCTGCGCGCGGCGCTTGCGCCGCCTGCGACCGCCGCCTCCGCTGCTTCCCTGTGTGACGCCCGCGCCCATCGCTCAGCTGTCCAACTGGCGGCTGAG
>CAYZAD010000273.1:0-4134 GCA_964476315.1 uncultured Rhodobacterales bacterium | reverse complement strand
CAACATGTTCGATGCGGCGGCGCCCTTTGGCGGTGTGCGCGAAAGCGGATTTGGCCGCGAAGGCGGCCCCGAGGGGATGCGCGCCTACACGAAACCTGCAGGGCGGACAAAACCCTTGGCCAAGGTGATCGGGTTCGGTTCCGGGCCGGATACGGAGCCGCAGGCGGTGGACAGGACGGCCAAGCTGTACATCGGGGGCAAACAGGCGCGACCGGATGGCGGGTATGCCTACGAAGTGTTCACCAAGGCGGGCAAGCTGATCGGACAGGCACCGTTGGCCAATCGCAAGGACGTGCGCAACGCCGTCGAAGCGGCCCATGCCGCGAAATCCTGGTCGGCGACTACGGCGCATTTGCGGGCACAGATCCTGTACTATGCGGCCGAGAACCTTGCCGCGCGCAAGGACGAATTTGCAGCGCGGATCAACCAGATGACAGGTGGACGTACCGGGGCGAAAGAGGTGGACGCCTCGGTTGACCGTTTGTTCACCTATGCGGCCTGGGCCGACAAGGTCGATGGGCGCGTGGCACAGGTGCCGGTGCGCGGAGTGGCCCTTGCAATGCGCGAGGCCTGCGGGGTGATCGGGGTGGTCTGTCCGGACGATCATCCGCTTCTGGGGCTTGTGTCCGTCATGGCGCCGGCGATTGCGATGGGCAACCGCGTGGTTCTGGTCGCGTCCGAGCCGTATCCCCTGGTGGCGACGGATTTCTACCAGGTTCTGGAGACCTCTGATGTGCCTGCCGGTGTGGTCAATATCCTGACCGGGCGGCACACGGACATTGCGCCAGCCTTGGCAAGTCACATGGATGTCGAAGCGGTTTGGTCCTTTTCGTCCTCCGACCTGTCCGCTGGGATCGAGCGCGGCGCGGCAACCAACCTCAAGCGGACCTGGGTCAACAACGGGCTGGCGCGGGATTGGTATGAGGCGGATGCCGACTCTTTCCTGGACGCGGCAACCGAAACAAAGATGGTTTGGGTGCCCTACGGTGTGTAAGACGGGCGTTTTTGCGCCACAGGGCGTGACCTTTCGGTTGCGATCATTGAGAATTCACAGAACAAATGCTAGTTTAGCAGTACCCAGCGCCGGGGCCTGAGCGGCGTGATGACAAAGGAGGACAATGTCCTGTCTCTTCAATCGGATGTGGCTTTGGCTACGGACGGGGGTCTGCCGGTGAACGGCACACCCGGAAACAGAACGGCCAGCGACGCGTTGCTCGCGGCTATTCTTGCGGAACTTCAAGACAACAAGGCCGAGGACATCGTGCAAATCGATTTGCGCGGAAAGTCTGCCATCGGCGATTACATGGTTGTGTGTTCGGGGCGGTCGACCCGGCAGGTGACGGCGATTGCCGAAAAGCTGGTCGAGACGTTGAAGGCCGATCACGGGGTCTTGTCCAAGATCGAGGGCAAGGACACGGGCGATTGGGTCTTGATCGACACAGGCGATGTGATCGTTCACGTGTTCCGCCCTGAAGTGCGTGAGTTCTACCAGCTTGAGAAGATGTGGCTTCCGGCTGGGGCGGTGCAGACGAACTAGATGCGGGTGCATCTGCGGGCGGTTGGACGGCTTGCGGGCCGGTCGGAAGAGCGCGCGCTGGTGGATGACTACCTTGCCCGGTTCGGCCAGACCGGGCGAGGGCTTGGCTGGCGATTTGGCAGCGAGACCGAGGTCGAGGACAAGAAAAACGCCGGGATGGCGGCTGAAGCCGACCTGTTGAGAGCAGCCATTCCTTCGGGTTCCTTGATCGTGTGTCTGGACGAGCGCGGGCGCGTGATGTCCTCGCCGGATTTCTCAAGACAGTTGCAGGATTGGGCGGACCAGGGGCGTTCGGACGTGACCTTTGTCATCGGTGGCGCAGACGGCATTGATCCGTCCTTGCGTGGTGAGGCGGATTTTCTGCTGTCCTTTGGCAAGATGGTCTGGCCACACAAGCTTGTGCGCGTGATGATTGCCGAACAGCTGTATCGTGCCGCGTCGATTGCGGCGCGGACACCGTATCATCGCGCCTGACGGCGTTTCGGCGCATATCCTGATTGGACGAAACAGCCCGGTTCAGGTGTATGCGATCAGCAATAGGATGATGCCGAGGATCACGCGATAGATCACGTAGGGTGTAAAGCTGACGGATTTGAGCAGTTTGAACATCAGCGCAAGGGCCGCAAGGGCTGCCAGAAATGAGAATACGGCGGCAATTGCACCGTCCCTTGCCGCGGCCATGTCAGCGGTCTGAACGACTTCGACGCCAAGCAGGGTTCCGGACGCGATGATCGTGGGGATGGACATCAGCATGGCAAGGCGCGCGGCGCTTTCGCGGTCATAGCCCAGTTGACGCCCGGCGGTGATGGTGATGCCGGATCGCGATGTGCCCGGGATCAGTGCAAGCGCCTGCCACAGCCCCATGATGGCGGCATCCTTGATGCTCCATTGGGTGGCTGTCTTTTCGACGGGGCCGGTCTGATCGGCCCAGTAGAGCACGATGCCGAAGATCAGCATCATCCAGCCGATCACGGCAGTCGAGCGGAGGGCGTCGTCCAGACCGGTCAGATTGAGTACGAGGCCGAACAGGATCACCGGAATGGTTGCAAGGATCAGGCAAAGCGCCCAGAATGCCCCTTGGGTATCGATCTTTCCGCGTATCAGCCGCGTACTGCCGATGGTGACGACCTTCACGTCACGCCAGAAATACAGAATAACGGCGAACAGTGTGCCGACGTGAACGGCGACGTCGATGACCTGTCCCTGGTCTTCCATGCCAGTGAGATTCGGGAGCAATATCAGGTGGCCGGATGACGAAATCGGCAGGAATTCGGTGACGCCCTGGATCAGTGCGAGGATCAGAAGGTGGGTCAGGGCCATGGGATACGATCCGAAATGGTTACAGGAACAGGGTATAAAGCCATAAAAACCAAGGGGAAGCCTTAAGTTAAGTCCGTATCGGACCTAATTTAGCCGCGTTGCAGCATTATTACAGTGTGTGCCAGTCGAGAAAGCGGAAAATAGGTCAGTATAATTTACTTTTCTTTCGTGATGCATTTGTTTATTCAGGCGCGACCACACGCAGGGAAGGACCAAAGTCATGGCCAAGCAGCCAATGCTGAAGTTTGTACAGGTTGAACGTGACATGCCGGTGAAACGTGGCGCGGAAGAGCGTCGCGAGGACTTCCACGAGATTTACGCAGAGTATGCAGATGCGAAGGCAAAAGAGCAGGCAAGCCGCTGTTCCCAATGTGGCGTGCCCTATTGCCAGACGCATTGCCCGTTGCACAACAACATCCCCGATTGGCTTCGTCTGACGGCCGAAGGTCGTCTGGAGGAGGCTTACGAAGTGTCGCAGGCGACCAACACCTTCCCCGAGATCTGCGGTCGGATTTGCCCGCAGGATCGTTTGTGCGAAGGCAACTGCGTGATCGAACAGTCCGGCCATGGAACGGTGACAATCGGTTCGGTCGAGAAGTACATCACGGACACGGCCTGGGAAAAAGGCTGGGTCAAGCCGATCAAGCCGGCACAGGAACGCACCGAAAGCGTTGGGATCATCGGGGCTGGCCCCGGTGGACTGGCTGCGGCGGATGTGCTGCGGCGCCAGGGCGTACAGGTGACCATCTATGACCGGTACGACCGCGCAGGCGGACTGCTGACGTACGGCATTCCGGGTTTCAAGCTGGAAAAGCCGGTGGTGATGCGCCGGAACGAACAGCTAGAGCTGGGCGGCGTGACGTTTGAGCTGAACTGCACCGTGGGAGAAGACATTTCCTTCGAGGACATTCGTGCGAAACACGATGCGGTGATTATCGCCACCGGCGTTTACAAGTCGCGCGACCTCGGTGGGCCGGGCTCTGGTGCGGGCGGTATCGTCAAGGCGCTGGATTATCTGACCGCGTCGAATCGCAAGAGTTTTGGCGATGACGTTCCCGAATTCGAATCGGGTGAGCTGAACGCGGCGGGCAAGAGGGTTGTCGTGATCGGCGGCGGTGACACGGCGATGGACTGTGTGCGCACCGCGATCCGTCAGGGGGCCGAGTCGGTGAAATGTCTCTACCGTCGCGACCGTGCCAACATGCCCGGCTCGCAGCGCGAAGTGCAGAACGCCGAGGAAGAGGGCGTGCAGTTCGAATGGCTGACCGCGCCCAAGG
>CAYZAD010000272.1:0-4147 GCA_964476315.1 uncultured Rhodobacterales bacterium | reverse complement strand
TCGCGCTGTCGAAATAGGCGGTGCGGGGCAGTTCGGTGATCGTCTGCTTGCCCGCATTGATCAGGTCGGGGTCTTCTTCGCCCTCATAGGGGAACGGTCCCATGCCCAGCATGCCGTTTTCCGATTGCAGGGTCACCGTCACGCCTTCGGGGATGTAATTCGACACCAGCGTCGGAATGCCGATGCCGAGGTTCACATACCAGCCATCCTGCAGTTCCTGAGCGGCGCGTGCGGCCATCTGATTGCGATCCCATGCCATGGTGGTCTGTTCCTTGTCTGTCTGCGGTTCGGCGGATCTGTGCCGTTACTCTCTGATATCGGTAAAGCCGACGGGGACATCGACCATGATGACTGTGCCGGCCGCCCCGCGTGCCACGTTCAATGTCGCGTCAAGACCGTCCAGCAAGGAGGTCACGAGACGCCCCCCCACGGATGTCTGGGACGGGAAATCCAGTTTCTTGGGAATACCGACCCCGTCATCTGCAATTGTCATGCGCAAGCCGCCGGCCGCAAGGCGGTTCACGCGCAGTTCGAGATACCCCTGGTCCAGCCCGTCAAACCCGTGCTGAAACGCGTTTGAGACCAGTTCGAATGTCACCAGCGCCACACGTATGGCGGTTTCGAGATTGACCTCGAGCGGTTCGACCAGCGACACGAAGCGCACGCCGGGGCGTCCCTCGTTATGGGCGATGGTGTGCGAGATGCGCGACAGGAGCGAGCCAAGGTCAATGCCATCCCGGTTCCATTGCTCATCGGCAAGCTGCATTTCTTCATAGACGAATTGCAGGCATTCCAGCCGACGCGGCAGAACGTCAAGGGTACGCAGCATCTGTTTGCGCCCCTCGTCCGTCTTGGGCGCTTCCTGATCCGTGAGATCAACAAGAGAGCTGACGATGAGGCCAAGGTCCTTGCTGACACGCGAACAGACCGTATCAAGATGCAGACGTGCTGAATCCGCCGCCTGATCCTGCTCTTCGTCGCGCAGTTCCTTCTGGATCCCAAGAAAGTAGACCGGTTTGCCACGGCCATCGAGGATCGGGGCAAGCAGCAACCGGTTCATGAACGGTTCACCATTCGACCGGTAGTTGAGGATGTCGACGCTCACGTCTTCCGCCGCCTCGATGGCGCTGCGGATTTTCCGCACGGTGTCCGGATCGGTATCGGGGCCCTGGAGGAACCGGCAGTTGCGACCGATGACAGCGGCGCGCTGGTACCCGGTGGTCCGTTCGAACGCGTCGTTGACATAGACGATCGGATTATCTGCTGAATGCGGGTTCGAGATCACCATAGCGACATTGAGCCGGGAAAACCCGGCCAGTGCCTGACTGTCGTCCAGCACCGATGTCAGTTTGCGTTTCTCGGCAACGCGTTCCACGATCTGTCCTTGCCCCCCGTTTACGCAGCCGGTCGCGGCCGCGTGGTGCGCTGTTCGATGCGCTTTTCGTGCTGGCCCTGGATGATCCGGTGCACGTAGATGCCCGGCAGGTGGATGTGATCGGGATCGAGTTCGCCGGGTTCGACGATTTCCTCCACCTCCATCACGCAGACCTTGCCGCACATCGCGGCGGGCGGATTGAAGTTGCGCGCGGTCTTGCGGAAGATCGCGTTGCCGGTGGTGTCGGCTTTCCACGCTTTCACGATGGACAGATCGGCAAAGATGCCCTGTTCCATGATGTAGGTTTCGGGCGCGCCGTCCGGACCTGTCGGAAACTCCCTGTGATCCTTGCCTTCGGCGATCACGGTGCCGACGCCCGTTTTGGTGTAAAAGCCCGGGATACCTGCCCCGCCTGCCCGCATGCGTTCGGCCAGCGTGCCCTGCGGATTGAATTCCAGTTCCAGTTCACCGCTCAGATACTGGCGCATGAATTCAGCGTTTTCGCCCACGTAAGAGCTGATCATCTTCTTGACCTGGCGGGTCTGCAGAAGGATGCCGATGCCAAAATCGTCAACGCCCGCATTGTTGGACGCGAATGTCAGGTCTTTCGCGCCGCTTTCACGGATCGCGTCCAGCAGAAGCTCGGGAATACCGCTCAGTCCGAAGCCGCCTGCGGCTATCAGCATGCCGTCGGACAGAACCCCATCCAGTGCCTCAGCCGCCGATCCATAGACCTTTTTCATTGCCAGTTCCCCTTGAATTCAACGCCGCCTGCTTGTGGCGCGTCGCGCTCGGTAAGTCAACGGCTGCGGAAGATCCAGAGCGATGTGTCAACTTCGCAGGTCATTGGCAAAGTTGACACTTTTTGTGCGCAGCATGCGTCGTTTGACCGGAATTTAGACAAGCCTGACCTGGGTTCCGATCTGCACCGTGGCATACAGTTCCTGCACGTTTTCGTTGAAAAGACCGATACACCCGTCGGACGATCTCCGCCCGATCTTGCGCGTGTCATGCGTGCCATGGATCAGGTAAGCGGGCCAGTCGAAGTAGAGCGCATGGGATCCCAAGGGGTTATCCGGACCGGGCCCCATCGGTCGCCAGTCGGGGAATCGTTCCATCTGGGACGGGGTCGGCGTCCAGGACGGGCCTTCCTTCTTGCGGACGATGCGGGTGTAGCCGCGTCTGGTCAGATCATCCGTCTTGGGCACCGACGTGGGATAGACGCGATACTGTGTCCCATCGGCATTCCAGAAATGCAGCGCCCGCGAGACTGTGTCGCAGACAATGGCGCCTTCGCCCAGCGCATCGAAATGGTCGCGCCAGTCCTGTTTGACGAAGGACGAGATATTGCGTCGGGTGATCGCCTCGGCCCGTGCCGCGGCCGGCACGATCAAGGACGTTGCAACGCCGGCAACGACGGCCCGGCGTGTGACATTGGGGTTTGGCATGACTGCTCCTGCGCGGATACGTTTTTTCGTCGCAGGTTGCACATGACGTGACCGGTCACCAATCACGTTCGCTCCAGCGTCTTGTGAACGCCGGAGCGGGCGATCATGCCTTTTTGGCGGCCGGTTTCTTTTTCGCGGCAGGCTTTTTGGCAGGGGCTTTCTTGGCAGCCGGTTTCTTTTTCGGTGCCGCTTTCTTCTTGCCCGATTTCGCCGCTTTCTCTGCGATCAGGGCAACAGCCATATCCATGGTCACGGCATCGGGTTCGACGTCTTTGGGAAGCGTCGCATTGACCTTTTCCCATTTCACGTAAGGCCCATAGCGCCCTTCCATCACGGCGATCATGCCGCCATCCTCTGGATGCTCGCCAATTTCCTTGAGGGGCTTGGCCGCAGCACCGCGCCCACGACCGGGATTCGCACGTTTTTCGGCCAAAAGCTCGACTGCGCGGTTCATGCCGATCTCGAATACGTCCGTCGGATCTTTCAGGTTTGCGTAGATCGGCTTCGCGTCTTCCGGGCCCTTGTGCATGATATAGGGCCCGAAACGCCCGAAATTGGCACTGATGGCCCCACCGTCTGGATGGTCACCCACGACGCGCGGCAGGCTGAGCAGCGTCACCGCCTTTTCCAGCGTCATCTCGTCGGCCTGCCAGCCCTTGGGCAGACTTGCGCGTTTCGGTTTCTTGTTGTCCTCGGTGGCCTCGCCCCGCTGGACATAGGGGCCGAACCGCCCGGAGCGGAGCGAGATTTCGTCGCCATTGTCTTCGCCCAGAACGCGATCGCCGGTTTCTGCGGCATCGCCGCCGATGGGGCGCGTGTAGCGGCATTCCGGGTAACGCCCGCATCCGACGAAACCGCCCGAACGCGAGGTCTTGAGATGCAGCTTACCCTCTCCGCAGAGCGGGCAGGTGCGCGGATCGGAGCCATCGTCGCGCGGTGGGTAAAGCTGCGGCGCCAGCGCATCGTCAAGCACATCAAGCACTTCGGTGATGCGCAGTTCGGATGTCTCTGAAATCGCTGCCGAGAAATCGCGCCAGAAGCGGCCCAGCAGTTCCTTGTAGTCGGTCTGCCCGGCGCTGACATCGTCAAGCTCTTCTTCCAGGGCCGCCGTGAAATCATATTCGACGTAGCGCTTGAAGAAGTTCAGCAGGAAGATCGTGACGATCCGGCCCTTGTCCTCGGGAAAGAGCCGGTTCTTGTCCTTGCGGACATATTCTCGGTCCTGGATCGTCGAGATCACGGAGGCGTAGGTCGAAGGCCGGCCGATGCCGAGCTCTTCCATCTTCTTGACCAGCGTCGCCTCGGTGTAGCGCGGCGGCGGCTG
>CAYZAD010000271.1:0-4166 GCA_964476315.1 uncultured Rhodobacterales bacterium | reverse complement strand
GGTGTTACGGTGCGCGTGATCTATGACACGGATGTCGTCGATCAGACCGTCGCGCAGGCCATCGCGGATGGCCTTGCAGAGCACGAGGAAACGCGGGAATTGGTTCACTGATGACGCCGGTGTCTGG
The DNA here is from genome assembly GCA_964476315.1 of uncultured Rhodobacterales bacterium. GTDB lineage: Bacteria > Pseudomonadota > Alphaproteobacteria > Rhodobacterales > Rhodobacteraceae > Marivita. The sequence goes on along the minus strand of CAYZAD010000271.1, from coordinate 4,039 downwards.
TTGACCAGAATAGTGGTGCGCATCTCCAGGTCGGTGAAAGCATAATGAGTGACACTTCTGTGGCGAAGAAACGCATCAATGTGCGTGAGTTCGGGTTCCACCCGCTGTCACTGCGGCTCTGGCATGGCATGACCCTGGATGCCTGGTTGCGCATGATGCGCGGCAAGTGGCACCTGGTGTCTGTGCGGCGCTATCCGCTGGCGGCGACCATCACCCTGTTCAGCATTGGCAATCTGGCCATGAAGGGGCTGACGCGGCTGCTGTACGGGCGCCGTGTGGACGCCGTTGTCATCGAACCCGATCCGATTTTCGTGATCGGGTATTGGCGCAGCGGAACCACCTGGCTGCACAACCTGTTCATGCTGGACCAACGCTTTGCAGCACCTGCACAAGGCGATTGCTTCATGCCGGAGTTCTTCCTGACCACCAGGAAACTCATCGCCCCGATCGTCCAGCGCCTGCTGCCGCAGACCCGCCCGATGGACAACGTCAACCTTGATCTGTCGGCCGCCGAGGAAGACGAGATGGGCATCTGCCTGTCAGGGGCCGTGTCGCCTTACGCGAGTCTCCTGTTTCCCAACGAAGAACCAATTCTCGTGTTCCGACCGGAAACCATGTCACCGAAGGACGCCGCGATGTGGCGCAAGAAGTGGCTTGGTTTTCTGCGCAGCGTCCAGTTCATCAACCCGGGCAAACAACTCGTCCTGAAGTCCCCCACCCATTCAATGCGTATCGCAGAGGTGTTGCGGCACTTCCCGAATGCGAAATTCGTCCATATCCGCCGGGATCCTGTCCGCGTGTTCCTGTCACAACGCGAAGCGAACAAGGCGATGTATTCCGTTTCGGCACTGCAGGACACCTTGCCGGTCGACCCGAACCGGGACGAAACCCTGATAGACGGCTTCGTGAAATTCCACGAGTACCTGGAAGCCGACATCAAGACCATTCCGAAAGACCAGTTCACGACCATCCGGTATGAAGATCTGCGCCAGGACACAGTATCCAGCATGCGCAATATCTACGAAGCTCTTGATCTGGGGGATTTTTCCAAGGTCGAACCCATCCTGAAAAAGCGTTTGGAGACGGCCCGCCCCTACAAGACCAATGCGTTCGAATTGGAAGAGGCGACACGCGATCTGATGGATCAGAAGTTCGCCGACATCTTCAAACTATACGGGTACCCCTTGCTGAGCCAGCGAGCCGCTGACGAGAAATGACCCTTGCCGCGCATCTGACAGAGGTCATATTTCGGTTCCGCCTGCTGGCATTCGTCCTGTTTGCGGCGCTGATCGTATTTCTGGCGGCCGGCATCCCGAGGCTGGAACTCTCCTCCAACAGCCGCGCCTTTCTGAGCGAGGGCAACCAAGAATACCAGAATCTGGTGCATCTTGACGAAACCTATGCGCAGTCAAACACCGTTCTGATCATGGTTGTGCCTCCGGATGGCACGGCTTTTGACCCTGAAACGCTCATGACCCTGCAAAGCATGACGGATGACATTTGGCAGGTGCCTTATGCCTTGCGTGCGGATTCAGCCGTCAATCACATGCACAGCTATGCGGACGGGGACGACCTGTTCGTGGAACCGCTTCTGGATGAATTTGCCGAGGTCACAGCGGAGTCCGCAGAACGGTTCCGGGAGCTGGCGATGGCGTCCGAAAGCCTGCGCAACACGCTCTTGTCGGAAAGCGGACAGGCCTATGGCATCACGGTCAAGTTCGTCCTGCCCGACGATCAGCCTGACGCGCGCACCGAAGTCGAAACCTACCTGCGCGACCTGTGGACGTCATGGGAAGCGCAGAATCCCGGATGGGCCATACACGCGACGGGTGGCATTTTCGGCAACAGCCTGCTGGCGCAGGTCGCGCTTCAGGATGTCACCGTTCTTGTGCCAATCGCGCTGGTTGCCGCGCTGTGCCTGTTCGTGCTTGCGCTTGGATCATGGGTGGCGTTCGGGGCGATCCTCGTGGTTCTGGCAAGCGCGACGCTGGCCACATTCGGATTTGCAGGCTGGACCAATGTCGCGCTGACGGCAGGCACGGCCATAAGCCCCATGGCTGTTCTGGTCCTCGTGTCGACCAGCTGCATCCACATCATGATCAGCACCATTCGCGCATCGGAAAAAGGTCTGAGCGACACCCCGCTGAAATACGCGATCGAAACCAATCTGGCACCGGTCAGCGTCAGCCATCTGACGACCGCGTTCGGGTTTCTGTGCCTCAATTTCGCGGCATCCCCACCGTTGGCAAACATGGGCAATATCGTTGCGTTCGGCCTGCTGATCGGTCATCTGGCGGTTTTTTCGGTGCTGCCCGCGCTTGTGGCAAACCGTGCACCGAAACGGGCCGGATTGCTTATGGCGAAAGGCGACACCATGCTTCGCCTGTCGGCATGGGTACTGCGAAACAGCAAGGTCTGGCTTATCCTGTTTTCCGCAGCAGGCATCCTGGCCGTGATCGGCATTTCGCGCATCGGCTTTGACGATCATGTCATTCGGTATTTCGACAAGAGATATGAATTCAGACAGGATTCCGATGCGATCCTCGACCAGTTGACCGGGCTCGACTCTCTGCAGTTTTCGTTCCAGGCCAAAGACGGGGCAAGCGTTTTCGACCCAGAGTTCCTGAGGTCGGTCGACCGTTTCGTCACATGGCTCGAAGATCAGCCGAACGTGATCTCCGTCGGGTCGCTGAGCGAAACGATCAAGGACCTCAATCGCAGCATGAGCGGCGATGACCCAGCCGCGTATCGCATTGCGGACACGCAATCCGCCAATGCGCAGCTCTTGTTGCTGTATGAACTGTCGCTGCCGCTGGGCATGGACCTCAATACCATCATGGATGTGGACCGGACATCAACGCTTGTGTCGGCGACCATCCGCGCGCCACACAGCGATGTCACGCGGGAGCTGGCCGATGCTGCGGATGGCTGGCTGGCGGAAAACGAACCCGATTTTGCGACACAGGCCTCGGGACTGGCGATTGCCTTTGCCCGCATTTCACAACGCAACAATTCCCAGATGCTCTACGGGTTTCTGACCGCACTCTGCCTGATCTCCATCACTCTGATGCTGACATTGCGCAGCGTGCGTTTCGGGATCATCAGCCTTGTGCCGAACCTTGCACCGGCCTTGTTGGCGTTTGGTGTCTGGGGCCTGACCATCGGCGATGTGAACCTTGGCTCTACCGTAGTGACGACCATGACCTTTGGCATCGTGGTGGACGATACCGTTCATTTCCTGATGCACCACCTGCGAAACCGCCGTCGCGGGTTGAGCACGGAAGAGGCTCTCAAGGAAACCTTCACCGTGGTTGGATCGTCGATCATGCTGACCTCATTTGCCATCCTGATCGGTTTCGGGATCATGTCCTTGTCGGGGTTTTCGATCAACCAGCACATCGGACTGTTGACCTCGGTGGTAATCGTTTTCGCTCTTTTGTGCGATCTGCTATTGCTGCCCGCACTTATCAAGACAACGCAGGAAAAAGCCAAATGACCCTCATCCGCCGTAGTTTCCTAAGCGCCGTTCTTGGCTTCGCTGTCTTTGCCAGCGGGGTGTCTGATGTTTCTGCCGAAACGGCGGAACAAAAAGGGCTGCGGATTGCAACCGAGGCGTCAAATCGCAGCGATGGGTACAAAGACATCACCAGTTCGGGTGAAATGATCCTGAAAACTTCCAGCGGCCAGACGGCGACGCGGCGGTTCGACAGCAGCTGGATCTCGACACGGGGGGGCGAGTCGCGGTCGTTGCTGATTTTCAGATGGCCCGGCGATATCCGGAACACCGCTCTGTTGACCCATGTCTATTCCGGCAAGAACGACGATCAATGGCTTTTCCTTCCAGCGCTTGAACGGGTGCGCCGGATCAGCGGATCGGGTCGGTCCGGGTCCTTCGTGGGAAGCGAATTCGCCTTCGAGGACATGGCCGACCAGGAAATCGACAAGTTCCAGCATACCTGGGTCGCGGATCAAAGCTGCCCCCGGTCCGGCACCTGTCACGTGATCGACCGGGTGCCCAAGACCCGGTCCGGATACAGCC
>CAYZAD010000270.1:0-4185 GCA_964476315.1 uncultured Rhodobacterales bacterium | reverse complement strand
CGAAGGCGCGGTCGGCCTCGTGCATGGCCAGATGCCGCCCGCCGAAAAAGACGCCGCGATGGCGCGGTTCGTTTCAGGTCAGACCGGCGTTCTGGTGGCCACCACGGTGATCGAGGTCGGGGTGAACGTGCCCAATGCGTCGATCATGGTGATCGAACGGGCAGAAACCTTTGGTCTCGCCCAGCTTCACCAGTTGCGCGGCCGGGTGGGGCGCGGGGCGGCGGCCTCGACCTGTCTTCTGCTCTACCAGCCGCCCCTGGGCGAAACGGGACTCAAGCGGCTGACGACATTGCGCGAAACCGAAGACGGGTTCCGCATTTCCGAAGTCGATCTGGAAATGCGCGGCGCGGGGGATGTTCTGGGAACGGTGCAATCGGGGTTGCCCCGCTTTCACATCGCCGATCTGGAACGGCAGGCGGCGCTGATGCAAGTCGCGCAGGATGATGCACGGCGCCTTTTGCAGGACGATCCGGCGCTGGAAACAGACCGGGGCAAGGCCGCGCGCGCGCTGTTGTACCTCATGCGGCAGGACGAAGCGATTCGACTGATTTCTGTCGGCTGACGCGTTTTGTTCTCAAATGTTCTTAAAAAGTTCTTTACATTACGTCAGGCGTATGAGAACAAAGGGGCAACAAGGAGGACATCATCGTGATGCAGCGGATCAAAACCTCACTTCACGCGGCCAAGGCCCAAAAGAACACGGCACTGGTGCAGGATGCGCTGGGGGCCATGTCTCTGATCGTGATGCTGGTGGGTGCGCTTCATCTTCCGGTGCTTGTCTGACCCTGTTGCCTTTTTCTGCCTGCGTGCTTCCTGCCCGATAGCTTTCGCATCTTGTCCCAACTGTGATGCACCTGTCCCAAGCGAAGGTTGCCTGCCTTCACAAAGCTTTGACGGCCTCAACGAACACGCCACTATGTCGCCGCCTTCGGTTTCCCCGGAGTGCGGCGATTTTTTTGTTTGGAAAAGTCGGGATCAGGCGGTTTGGGTTTCCGCCAATTGCGCCACCGCCTCGGATGCGGCGTCCAGCGTCAACAGGATCGAGGCATGACGGTTCTTGTAGGACACGGCAGGGCGCAGCACCTCCAACCCGTCGAAGGGGGCCTTGGGCGCAGGGCCGTCTTCTTTCAGCATGGTGCGCAATTCGTTTCGGGCTTCGATGATCTGCTTGGGGGTGGCACCCACAATGGCAGATCCCACGACAGAGGCCGCCGCCTGACCCAACGCACAGGCTTTGACGTCCTGCCCGAATGCGCTGACCTTGCCATCTTCGAGCGTGAGGTCCACCGTCACGGTTGAACCGCACAGGGGCGACCGTTTCTTGACCGTGGCCCCGGGCGCGTCGAGCCGCGCGTGGTGCGGAATGTCTGCCGCCAGTTCGAGGATGCGGGCCGAGTAAAGTTTGATCAGATCGGTATCGCCAGACATGGCTTTCCCTTTCGCTGTACCCCCCTTAGATAGGCGAGCACTCCACGGATGCAAAAAGGTTTTTTCCGATGACATTTGATCCTGCGACTTTGGTCTATAACGACGCGGGCCTGATCCCGGCGATTGCACAGGATGCCGTCTCTGGCGAGGTGCTGATGATGGCGTGGATGAATGCCGAGGCGGTGGCAAAAACGCTGGAGACCGGCCGCGTCACCTACTGGTCGCGGTCGCGGCAGGCGTTCTGGGTCAAGGGAGAATCGTCAGGCCATGTGCAGGAACTGGTGGCGTTGCGCGTGGATTGCGATCGGGATTGCCTGCTGGTGACCGTGAACCAGACGGGGCCGGCCTGTCATACGAACCGTCGGTCCTGTTTCTACACCGAAGTACAGGATGGCGCTGAAGTGGAGATCATGGCGCCTTTGGACGTGTAGGTCTTGAGTATTTGACAAGAGAAGAAGCAGGGGGCGGGTCTCATAGACCGACCATGTCCCGGATGTCGCCGGGGCGCGCACCCTCGGCGCGGTATGTCGCGATGGCGCGGGCGTCGTCGCGCTTGGCAAGGCGTTTGCCGTGTGCGTCGCGGATCAGGCGGTGATGGTGATAGATGGGTGTTGGCAGGCCCAGAAGCGCCTGCAGCAGCACATGGATCGGCGTCGCCGTGGCAAGGTCTTCGCCGCGGATCACGTGGGTGATGCCCTGGGCGGCGTCATCGACCACGACGCTCAGGTGATAGGCGGCGGTTTTCGTGTCGCGGCGGGCGAGGACCACGTCCCCGACCTCTTCGATCAGGTGGGTGCGCGTGAGGGTTAAAGCGGGGTGGATGCCGGTTTCGGTGTAGTGCGGCAGGCGCCCAAGCTGATCGGTCGCGCGGGTCATATGCAGGCGCACCGCGTCGGTTTCAGAGCGGTCGGCCCACGCGCGGTGGCGACAGGTGCCGGGATAGATCAGCCCGTCCGGACCATGCAGCGGTGCGCCTTCCTGCGGGGCGGATGCGGCGCGGCGGATGTCACCCCGGGTGCAGGAACAGGGATAGAGCAGGCCCATCTCGCCCAGCCGGTCAAGTGCGGCGTCATAGGCTGCCGTGTTTTCGGATTGGCGCAGGACGGGGGTTTCCCAGCGCAGGCCAAGCCATGCCAGATCATCGTAAATCTGCGCCTCGTAGGCATCGGTGCAACGGGCGCTGTCCGTGTCTTCGATGCGCAAGAGGAACCGCCCTGCGGCGGCTTGTGCCATGTCATGCGCCAGCAGTGCGGAATAAGCGTGGCCAAGATGCAGGTGACCCGTCGGGCTTGGCGCAAATCGTGTTATGAATATCACTGTTTTTCAAGAACGTAGATCACGGAGTTCATGTTCAAGCCGGGAAGGTGATCACCGTAGTCGCGCACCTTCTGCCGTGCATCCCCCGCATCGATCAAGGCTTTGACGCGGGCCTCAAAAGCGGGGTCTTCGAGGGTGTGATCGTTGAAGGAAAAGCACAGGTGACCGCCGACACGCAACGCCGTGAACAGGCTGTCGAGTACGGATAGCGGCGCAGCCCCGGCACCGATCACCCCGATGGCGGTGATGGCCGCATATGCACCTGCGTCTTGCAACGGGCCGTCTGCATCGATCTGCGACAGGTTTCGATAGATGGCTTTGTCCCGGGCCTGCGCCAACATCTCTGCCGAAAGGTCGACACCGTCGATCAGCGTAAATCCAGCCAGCTTCAGCGCCAGCCCGGACAACCCGGTGCCGCAGCCGAAATCCAGAACGGGCTGGGTTTGATCCTCGATCACGTGCGCAAGGGCCTTGGCGCAGCGCCCGGGGGTCGTATAGCCGTTTTCGGAAACTTCGGCTTCGTAACTTTGCGACCAGGCATCATAGAGGTCGCGCGTCGCATCCGCGCCCTGTACGTCATAGACTTTGTCGAGAAAGGACCGGGTCATGAGACCACTCTGTCACTCTGCCGCCGGTGCGTCCAGCCTTTGCAGATCAAGCCACTGTGACCATGCCTGTTTGGCGCGGTCGGTATAGGCCTTGTAGCGATCCTTGCGGCCCCTGCGCCCGCCCTTCAAGCCATCGACGGGTCTGAAAAGCCCGAAATTCACGTTCATCGGCTGAAAGGTTTTGGCATCCGCCCCGCCGGTGATGTGATGGATCAACGCGCCGTGAGCGGTGTCTTGCGGGACGGTGGGGATGGGCTGGCCCGTCATCTCTGCCGCCGCCATGCGTCCGGCCAGCAGGCCCATTGCGGCGGATTCCACGTAGCCTTCTACGCCTGTGACCTGACCGGCAAAGCGGATGTTGGGTTTGGAGCGCAGGCGCATCTGGTCGTCCAGCAGCGTTGGGCTGTTGAGGAAGGTGTTGCGGTGGATGCCTCCGAGGCGGGCGAAGCTTGCACACTCAAGGCCGGGAATCATCCTGAATACATCAGTTTGCGCGCCATACTTCATCTTGGTCTGGAAGCCGACGATGTTGTAGAGTGTGCCCAGCGCGTTGTCGCGGCGCAGCTGGACGACCGCCCAGGGCTTCACGTCTGGCTGGTGTGGATTGGTCAGGCCCACAGGTTTCATCGGTCCGTGGCGCAGGGTTTCGCGGCCGCGTTCGGCCATCACCTCGATCGGCAGGCAGCCGTCGAAATAACCGGCTGTCTCGCCCTCGTGGAACTCGGTCTTGTCGGCGGCGAGAAGCGCGTCGATGAAGGCGTCATAGGTGGCGCGATCCATCGGGCAGTTGATATAGGCCGTGCGCTCGTCCTCGGTGTCGCCCTTGTCATAG
>CAYZAD010000269.1:0-4244 GCA_964476315.1 uncultured Rhodobacterales bacterium | reverse complement strand
GAGAATGACATCGTCGCGATGTCGAACAAGCTGCTTTACGAAATGGGCTCGGATGACGTTGAAGCGATCAACGCCATCTCGGGCGAGCGCTGCAACCCGCATCCGCACAACTTTACCGACCGTTTGATCCGCCCCGGCGATCAGGCGTTCTTTGACATCCTGCAAAGCTATCAGGGCTACCGAACCTGCTACTACCGCACGTTCAACGTGGGCCGCGCGACGCCTGCGCAGAACGACGCCTATGTGAAGGCCCGCGAATGGATCGATGCGTCGATTGCGATGATCAAACCGGGGGTCACCACCGACAAGGTGGCCGAGGTCTGGCCGACTGCCGAAAGCCTTGGCTTCCCGAACGAGGATGCCGCTTTCGGTCTGCAATTCGGTCACGGTCTGGGCCTTGCCCTGCATGAACGGCCCATCATCAGCCGCGCGGTCAGCCTTGATCACCCGATGGAGATTCAGACCGGCATGGTCTTCGCGCTTGAAACCTACTGCCCGGCCACAGACGGATACTCGGCGGCCCGGATCGAGGAGGAGGTCGTGGTCACGGAAACAGGCTGCGAGGTGATCAGCCTCTTCCCCGCCGAGGAACTGCCCATCGCGAACCGGTACTGACCGATGGGAAATCCGTTCGACCTGACAGGCCGCAAGGCCCTGGTGACCGGCGGCGCAACGGGCATTGGCGAGGGCATCGCCCTTGCCCTTGCCCAAGCCGGGGCCGATGTGGCGTTGACGTATCGCAGCCATGCACCCGAAGCCACGTTGGCCAAGATCGAATCGACGGGCCGCAAGGGGGCTGCCGTCAAGGCCGACTTCAGCGACATGACCGAAGCGTCGGCAGCCGAGGTCACGGGATTTGCCGCCGATGCGCTTGGCGGTCTCGATATCCTTGTCAACAATGCGGGGATCATCCATCGGGAAGAGTCTGTTGACATGCCCTTGGAAGAGTGGCGGCGCGTCTTGTCCGTCAATCTCGATTCCGTTTGGCTGCTCAGTCAGGCAGCGGGGAAACGTATGACCGAACAGGGTTCGGGAAAAATCGTTATCGTGTCTTCGGTGCTGGGAAGCCAGGGCGGACTTCGTGTCCCGGCCTATGCGTCGTCCAAACATGCGGTGTTGGGACTGACCAAGGCCCTTTGCAACGAATGGGCGCCACTGGGCGTGAACGTCAACGCGATCGCGCCGGGCTACACCGCCACCGATAACACGCAGGCGTTGCGGGACGATCCAGACCGGTCGAAAGCATTGCTGGACCGCATCCCCGCCGGTCGCTTCGCCGAACCATCAGAGATTGCCGGTGCCGCCGTGTTCCTGGCATCCGACGCCGCCGCGTATTGCCATGGCAGCGTCGTGACCGTGGATGGCGGCTGGCTGGCACGCTGAGAGAGGACATATGGAACACACACTGACAGGAAAAACCGCGCTTGTGACGGCGGCGGCCAATGGAATCGGTCGCGCCTCGGCAGAGGCTTTGGCCGCACGCGGTGCACAGGTGATCGCCACTGATATTGACGGTGACGGGGTTGTTGCCCTTGCGGCGACGTCCGACCGGATCACGGCACATCGGCTGGACGTGCTGGACGCCGCAGCAGTTCAGGCGCTGGTTTCGGAGGTCGCTCCCGTCGATATCCTCGTGAATTGCGCGGGTTGGGTGCATGACGGCACGATCCTTGATTGTGACGACGACGTTTGGGATCGGTCCTTCAACCTGAACGCCAAGGCCCTGTTCCGCCTGACACAGGCCGTCTTGCCGGGCATGCTGGACAAGGGCGCGGGCTCTATCGTCAATATCGCGTCGATCGTATCGAGCGAGAAAGGCGCGCCGCGCAGGTTTGCTTATGGCGCGTCGAAAGCGGCGATCATCGGCATGACAAAATCCATCGCCGCCGATTTCGTGAAACAGGGTATCCGGTGCAACGCGATTTGCCCCGGCACGGTGCAAAGCCCGTCACTGGAAGATCGGTTGCGGGCCACGGGCGATTTTGACGCGGCACTGGCGGCCTTCAAGGAGCGTCAACCCATGGGGCGTCTGGGTACGCCGGAAGAGATTGCCGAGATGGTGTGCTACCTTGCCGGGGACCTGTCCGCCTTTACCACCGGGCAGGCGTTTGCGGTCGACGGTGGTTGGTCGATCTGATGGGCCTTGATCGCGCTGCCTCTATCGACGATCTGCGTGCCCGCGCCAAGCGCCGCATCCCGCGCTTTGCCTTCGACCTGGTCGATGGCGGGGCCGAGAACGAGCGCAACCTGCGGCGCAATATCACCGCGTTCGAAGAGATCGAACTGACCCCGCGCTACATGGTGGATGTGTCCAGCATCGACACCAGCGCAACGCTGTTCGGTCAGACCTTTGATGTGCCCTTTGGCATGGCCCCCATCGGGATGCTGAATGCGTTCTGGCCCGATGCCGATCTGACCCTAGCGCGGCTGTGCGCGCGCGAAAACATGCCCTATGTGGCAAGTTCCGCTGCATCGACAACGCTTGAACGTCTGGCAGAAGCGGCGAACGGGAATGGCTGGTTTCAGCTTTATGTGTCCAGCGACGGGGAGGTTACCGAAGGCCTGATCTCGCGGGCAGAGGCCGCGGGCTATGACGTCATGATGGTGACGGCCGACGTACCTGCGGCGGGCAAGCGGGATCGGGATATCCGAAACCAGTTGGCGGTTCCGTTCAAGATCACGCCAGAGGTGGTGGCTGGCCTGATCGCAAACCCGTTGTGGTCTTTGGCGACGTTGCGCCATGGCAAACCCAACATTGCCAATTACGCGGACCTGCTGAAAAGCGCGACATCCTATGCGGATGTGCAGAAGACCCTGATCACACCCGGATTTACCTGGGACGATCTTGAACGTCTGCGCGCCCGCTGGAAAGGCAAGCTGTTGGTCAAGGGCATTCTGCATCCTGAAGATGCCGTCAGATGCGCCGATCTGGGTTGTGATGGCATCGTGGTTTCCAACCATGGTGGGCGGCAGGTCGCGTTCGGTCCTCCGACGATCGGGGCCCTGCCCGCGATCTCGGAGGCGCTTGGCGGCAGGATCAAGATCATCCTCGACAGTGGCGTGCGGCGCGGTGCGGACGTTCTGAGGGCCAAGGCGCTTGGTGCCGACTTTGTTCTCGCGGGGCGTGCAATGGCTTACGGGGTAGGGGCAGGCGGTGCCGCCGGGGCCGCGCGGGCCAAGGAGCTGCTCGAGCTTGAGCTGGTGCGCGCATTGGGTCAGCTTGGCGTCGCCACGTTTGACGCTGTTGGTCCTTCAGAGCTTGCTTGACTGCGTGCCCGGCGCCCCTGATCGGGAGCGACCGGGGAACGCCAAAGCGCTGCGGTCTGGCGCGTCATGCGTTGACCGTCTCAACGTGTCCTGTGGACGCGCAGAGGCCAAACCCCCGGCAAGCCCCCACACATGGCATGGGGGCTTTGGGCGACGGCCTGGAAACACCGCAGACCGACAGCGGCTGCGGCGCTTGGCCTACAACCCGTGGGCCGTCACGCGATGGTTCAGAAAATCCCGGATGTCGGTGACGCATTTCTCGTCGATCGAGACATAAACGAGGGACATGTTCGTGCGTTCGGCGATCATCTCGCCGGGAAATGGCAGATAGCTGAGTTGCCTTGATCCGAATGCAGGCGATGCGGTTCCGACCTGCCATTCCGTTTTCAACTCCACGTCCACCAGTTTCAGAGCCTTGTCCCCTGCCTTGCCGGGTTTCTCGAGAGGGACACCCGCAAGCCGCAGATAGGCGGCCTTGTCCGCCGCCTTGATGAACCCGTCTATGAACTGTGTGGCCAGGACCTGAAGCTCTGCCGCCTCGTCCTCGGGGGGAAGGTGGCTGTGCAGATGGTCATGGGAATGGTTGTGGCCGATATGGCCGTTCACGATGTCATGTGGCATGTCCTATCCTCCGGTCCGCCCGTGCCACCGCTTGCCTTCGAACTCTCCGTGCGGGATCGAGACCGGCTTGTCGATATGGGCGGTGTGTTTGCCAAGGTTTCCGGACGCGACGAGCGAGCCCAACACGTCAACGATCACCCGTGTGCCCATCAGGGCCGTGATATCGGATGTGTCATAAGGCGGGGACACTTCCACAAGCTCCATCCCGCAAATGCCCTCGGCGGCGACCTTTGACGCCAGCGCCAGAGCTTCACGCGGCAGGAACCCCCCCGGTTCGGGCCATCCGGTGCCGGGCACGAACCCGCAGTCGATGCTGTCGATGTCGAAGGACATGTAGACCATGTCGACGCCGTCCC
>CAYZAD010000268.1:0-4245 GCA_964476315.1 uncultured Rhodobacterales bacterium | reverse complement strand
CGCACGCTCTATATCCTTGACGAGCCGACAACTGGCTTACATTTCGAGGATGTACGCAAGCTTCTTGAAGTTCTGCATGAACTTGTGGATCAGGGCAATTCGGTCATCGTGATCGAACACAACCTCGATGTCATCAAGACCGCCGACTGGCTGATCGACATCGGCCCCGAAGGCGGCGATGGCGGCGGGCAGATCGTGGCCACCGGCACGCCCGAGGACGTGGCAGAGGTGGTTCAGTCGCATACGGGCCGATATCTCAAACCGATGCTGGAACCGAAGAAACCGATCGCGGCCGAGTAACGGTCAGCCAGTGTGGGCTTGCAACGCACGCGCCTCGTGGGACTTCAGGATCGGGCGTGCGGCATGCCACGCCCCGGTGGCCATGTCAGCCAGTTCCGGAAACAGGGACAGGATTTCTGCCTGCGTTTCAGCATCAAACGAATGCGCCATCATAGGGCCGGGCAGGTAACTTTCCGATGCCAGCCCGTGGCTTTTCACGATCTGGTGGCAGTCGAACAGGAAATGCACATAGGTGACAGATCCGTCTGACGGGATCCGGCGCACGGTTTTTCCGTTCACCAGATCCTTGGCTTTCACAAGCACTTCGGGTTCGCCGAACAGCAGGTCTGCCCAGATATCCCGCACCAGCACGCGATGCTGCGGCGACACCCAGACATCCTGTGTTGCCCCGAAACTGCCGGCTGATATGCAGATAGGTGCAAAATCCCCCTCGGCCCGGGTTGTCTGTGCGCCCAGCCACGAAATCGGCTGCGGGCCATCATCCAGCGTCTGCACCAGATCGCCCGCGCGCAGCGTTTCCACGGCGACGGGTCCGCGCGGTGTGTCGATCAGCGTACCGGCCACAAAGCAGGGCATCTGGGTGACCTGCACGATGGCGGTGTCTTCGTTGCCCAATCCGTTGGACACGGTATAGGTGAAGTACACCGTTTCGGCATCGGCGTCTGTGTCGACGGTCAGGGTGCCGTCAGCGTTCAGGGTGACAACCTGACCCGAAGTCAGCGTCACGGAATCGCCGGGGCTGACCGGTACACCGTTGATGTGCGTGATTGTCAGCGTGCCCCCGGACGTGCTGTCATTGTCCAGCACCGAAAGGGTTTTCGAACTGCTGAGCCCGGCATTCACGGCATCGTCCTGTGCCACGATGCTGGACTGAACGGACCCGCCTGCAATCAACAGGTTGGTGTCGTAATTCGGGTCCGACACGTCCGCGACGCCGATCTTGATCGTGTTGGCAACGCCCGGATTGACAGGGGCCACGAATGTCAGCGTGACGGTAAAGCCGTCCATCTCGGTGTTGAACTGGTCGCCGGTGTTGTCGTTGTAGAGGTTCGGTGCGGTGTTGCTGTTGATATTGCCGACAGAGGCTTCGCCATTGCCGACAGAGACCGTCGCCTGAACTCCGTTGACCCAGACCCCCACGGTATCGAGGAATTCGGAGTTTACGAATTCGGGGTATTCGTCGGATGCAATGACGAAATCGACCGTGATGAAATCGCCATCCGGCGTGAACGTGGCCTCCAGGAACGCGGCATCGAATGTGCGGCGTCCCGCCAGGGCGTCGAAATCGGCATCGCCTCCGGGGCCGCTCGTGTTGGTGCCCGTGCTGCCGCTGATATTGGTGTTGGTGGTTCCGGAATCGTTCGTGAAATCCGCGACATACCCGGTGGACAGGATCACGCCGGTATCTCCGGGAACGACGCCCGGCGATACGGTGTCGCCATTGGTGTAAACGCCCGAGGACAACGGATCGCCGGTATATGTGGCGCTGCTGACCGTGACGCCGCTGCCAAAGATCGCATTCGCCATGTCCAATGCGGATGCACTGGAATCAATCGGAAGCTCTGTTGCGATGGGCATTCGAAAACCGCCTTACTCGAAACCGTGGTCAATCGATCCTTGGTTGCGCAGCAAGGCGGCAGTCGTGCGTTATGAATTCGTTAAATTCTGGGAGTTTGGAAGGCGCGACCCACGCGCCTTGCCGCAATTGCGCCAGCATGGGCGTGGGGTTTGACGCGGATCACACGCGCATAAGGGCGCACCACAGCCCTGCGTGAGGGGCGCAATCTGTCCGGGATCAAGGTCGGTCCGGCGGGCCATTGGGGACGCGGATCGACCTATTGCGCGGTCTTCATTCCCTGTCGCGCTTTTCGAACCGGGGCAGCATCGCCGAAAAGTCGCGCCCCAGGCCGTCTTCCTCTTCGACGAAACGCCGGTAGAGGTCCGTTGCCGCCTTGCCCATGGGCGTGTCGGCATTGCTGCCTTCTGCGGCCTGCTGGCTCAGCCGCAAGTCCTTGAGCATCAATTCCGCCGCAAATCCGGGGGTATAGCCGTTGTCGGCCGGGCTTTGCGGACCGACGCCGGGTGCGGGGCAATAGGCATTCATCGTCCAGCTGTACCCCGAGGAGGTGCTGACCACATCGAACATCGCCTGACGGTCGAGGCCAAGCTTGTCAGCAAGGGCGAAAGCTTCGCAGGTGGCAATCATCGTGACGCCAAGGATCATGTTGTTGCAGATCTTGGCGGCCTGTCCATTTCCCGACGCGCCGCAATGCACCGATTTCTGACCCATGATTTCGAACAGGGGCAGGGCGGTCTGGTAGGCCGCGTCCGATCCTCCGACCATGAAGGTCAGTGTTCCTGCGGCGGCCCCGCCGACCCCACCGGAGACCGGCGCATCAAGGGCACCCAGACCTGCCGCCTCGGCCTCGGCGGCAACCGCGCGGGCGCTGTCGACATCCACGGTGGAACAATCCAGCAGAACCGCCCCCGGTTTCATTGCCGGAATGATCTCAGAGGCAACGGCGCGCAGAATGGCGCCATTGGGCAGCATCGTGATGACCACGTCGGCATCCTGAACCGCCTGCACCGCGCCCAGGGCTGCGGTGACCCCGTCGACGGTCACCGGGGCTGTGTCGAACCCGTGGACGTCGTGGCCTGCAGCGGCAAGGTTGGCGGCCATTGGTGCCCCCATGTTTCCCAGCCCGATAAATCCGATTTTCATGGCGCGCTCCTCTCGCTCGAATGTCAGTTTGTCCCCGGTGACCGGCCGCAGCATGGCCGCCATGTCCACGGCCGGGACCTTGCCAAGATCATGCCGCCATTTCGGGGATTTGTCCTTGTCGATGATCGCGGCGCGGATGCCTTCGATAAAATCGCCCTTTTCCATGGACCGCGACGTGAACCGGTATTCAAGATCCAGCGCCTTGCGCACATCCGGTGTGCCGGTTCTCAAACGATGGATGATTTCAAGCGTGCAGGCCATCGATAGCGGCGAATTGCGGCGCAGTTTTTCCAACGATGTCGTTGCGAACGGACCGCCATCCGAGCGTAGGGCGTTGACGATATCCTGAACTGTCATGCCCCCGAACAGCACATCGATCTCGGGCTGGGCCTCACCCAGCGGCGCGGCGGGCGGCGGTTTCGCAGCACCGGTGATCGCCGCAACATCGCCATGCGTGCACAGCGCGACCTTGACGCCCTCCCAGTCCGTTTCCGGGATGTAGTGATCGGCAAAGCCCACATGGATGGCGTCGCCCGCCGTCATCCGGTCTGTCGTCAGGCCCAGGTATTCCCCCAGACGTCCCGGTGCCCTGGCCAGCATGTAGGATCCGCCGACATCCGGAACGAGGCCAATCCCGCATTCCGGCATCGCGATACGGCTGCTGTCACCAACGACGCGGTGCGACCCGTGGCAGCCCACGCCCACGCCGCCGCCCATGGTGAAGCCCTGCAGGAAACTGACAACCGGTTTGGGATATTCGGCAATCAGCGCATTGAGCCTGTATTCATCGCGCCAGAAGCGCTGTCCGTAGGCATAATCGCCCGCAGTGCCCGTGGCGTACATCTCGGCGATATCGCCCCCGGCGCAAAAGGCTTTTTCGCCCTCGGCATCGATCAGCACCAGCTTGACCGTGGGGTCGGCGCGCCAGCCCCAAAGCGCATCTTCGATCGCAAGGCACATGTCATAGGTCAGTGCGTTGAGCGCTTTGGGGCGTTGCAGGGTGATGCGTCCGGCGTGGCCGTCTTTGCGGATGTGAATATCGGTCATGGGTCGGTGCCTTCTGGTGATGCGGGCAGGGGGCGCTGCCCCCTCGGCCCTTTGGGCCTCACCCCCGGAGGTATTTGGAAAAAGGAGAAATGTCAGCGGGCCAGCATCTGGCGGGCCACGATCAGGCGCATGATTTCGTTGGTGCCTTCCAGGATCTGATGCACCCGCAGATCGCG
>CAYZAD010000267.1:0-4277 GCA_964476315.1 uncultured Rhodobacterales bacterium | reverse complement strand
TGCCCTGCCGCGTTCAAGGCCGCGCGCAGGATCGTGCGGTCTCCGATGTGGTTTGCCAGGATCAGGATAAGCCGGGCATTAAGTGCGTCGCTGTCTTCTTTGCTCAGGCCGTGATGCGCCGCGAGCAGTTCGTCGTAGAACCCGTCCGGGTCGGTGATGTTGGGGTGCAGATTGAGGTCCATGCTCAGGCTCCCTGCCCGGTTGACATGCGAATGGCGGCTGCGATCTCGGCGGGTTCGGCCTTGGGCCAGCGGGCCGCAACGTGTTGATCCGGGCGGATCAGGTAAAGCGCCTGATCGGCCGACCCAAGATAGCGCGCGACGACGGCTCCGGTCGGGTCGTCCGCCGGTGTCTTCAGGCTGACCACGTCGACTGGAATTCCGCCGGTGTTGACGACCTCTGGCGCGTCCGTGTTGATCGCGAGGAGTGTGAAATGACCGCCCAGACGGTCCAGCAGGAAACCGCTGGCCAGTGGCGCATCCGCACATGGCGCGCCGACGCGGGTGCGGTCGGGACCGTTCAGCAGGTCCGGCCCGTTCAGCGACAACCCGTCGTAGACGCAGGGCACCGACAGGCGGCCCGAATTGACCATGGGCCGGGCAAACGCATGGTCACGGGCAAGGTCGAGCACCGCATTGCGGAAGATCTTGCTGATCTCGCTCTTCGGGGTCAGGAAATCGGTGGCGCGCGTGGAATTGAGGATATTCTCATCCGCCCCGAACACCCGTTCCTCTGAATAGCTGTCGAGCAGCGTTTCAGGCGCAAGGCCCCTGATCACGAAATCCAGTTTCCATGCGAGGTTCTCGGCGTCCTGAATGCCTGAATTGGCCCCGCGCGCACCAAAAGGTGACACCTGGTGCGCGCTGTCACCGGCAAAAAGCACCCGGCCGTGGCGAAACTCTGTCATGCGGCGGCACTGGAAGGTGTAGATCGACGTCCAGACCAGCTCGTATTCCGCGCCCTCGCCCAGCATGGCATCGACCCGCGCGCGCACGTTCTGTTCCTCAAGCTCTTTCTTGCGGTCGATGTCCCAGCCCAGTTGAAAATCGATGCGCCAGATATTGTCCGGTTGTTTGTGCAAGAGCGCTGACGCGCCGCTGTCCTTGAATGGCGGTTCGAACCAGAACCAGCGTTCCGTGGGAAACGCGGCTGTCATGCGAACATCGGCGATCAGGAAATTGTCCTCGAACACACGGCCTTTGAAACTCAGGCCCATCATGTCGCGGATCGGAGAGCGCGCGCCGTCACAGGCAATCAGCCAGTCCGCCTCGACCCGGTACGGGCCATCCGGCGTGTTTACCGTCAAGTCTACATGATCGTCCTGTGTTTCCAGCGACGTGACCGCGTTGCCGCCACGGATCTCGATCGGGGCCCCGTTGGATTGGGCCTGCCGGATGGCATCCACGAGGAATTTTTCGAAATAGGGTTGCTGCAGGTTGATGAAGGCGGGGTGCTTGTGCCCGCCCTCGGGCTGAAGATTGAACTCAAAGACCTTGTCATCGCCGTGAAACACCTTGCCAACGTTCCAGACGACCCCCTTGTCGACCATCGCCGGACCTGCGCCCAGACGGTCGCAAATCTCGAGCGTGCGCTTGGCGAAACAGATCGCACGGCTGCCCTGCCCCACGCCTTCGTGGTCGTCCAGCACCAGCACCGGTATGCCCTTGCGCCCCAGGTCCAGCGCGGTGGCCAAGCCAATCGGCCCGCCGCCGACGATCACCACCGGATGGCGTTGGGGTGGCGCGGATTGGGCCGCGACTTTTTCATAAGGGTAGAGTTTGAAGGCAAGGTCATATCTGACGTCAACCATACGGTGTCCCTTCCTGGCCGGTGGCCCTTGCGCGGCGTCAGCCCTGCAATTGCGCCCACATTTCCAGATCGCGCTGATCGGTCCAGATGCGTGGATGCCAGATGCCGCGCGCCTCGTCATAGGCCCGGCTCACGTTGAACGGCAGGCAGTGTTCGTAGATGGCGAAATCCTTGAACTTGGGGTCGCAGACCTCGCGCACCGCATCCCATGCCTCTTTCAGAGAGCCCCCCTTGACCGCGACTTTCCGCGCCGGTTCATAGGTGGAGGTCACGAAATCGCGCGTGCTTTCGATGGCGCGCTCCACCGCGTCCTTGCCAACCAGAGCGGCCCCGCGCCCAGGTGCAATGGCGTCCACATCATAGGACTTGATCGCGTCCAGCGTCTGTCCCCATTCGCCGAAATAGCCGTCCCCGCAATAACAGGCCGAATGGTCCTCCACGATGTCGCCGGTGAACATCACGTTCTGATCCGGCACATGGATCACCGCATCACCCGCCGTATGGGCGCGACCGATCTGTTTGATATCGACCCGGCGTTTGCCCAGGTACACGGTCATGCTGTCGCTGAACGTGGTCGTCGGATAGGTCAGGCCCGGAATGCTTTCATGGCCTTCGAACAGGCGCGGGAAGCGTTGGAATTCGCTGTCCCAGTCTTCTTGTCCCCGTTCGACCACCATCGCGCGTGCCGCGTCGGACATGATGATCTGGTCGGCGTTGAATGCAGAGGCGCCAAGAACACGCACCGCGTGGTAATGGGTCAGCACCACATGGGTGATCGGCTTGTCCGTGACCTCTCGCACCTTTTCGATCACCTTGTGGGCCAACCGGGGCGTTGCCTGCGCCTCCACAACCATCACGCTGTCATCGCCAATGATCACGCCGGAATTCGGGTCGCCCTCGGCGGTAAAGGCCCAAAGGCCGTCTCCGATTTCGTCAAAGGTGATTGTCTTTTCGGTCATGTCCCCCTGGGACGCGAAGGCCTTGGTCATATCAGCTCTACTTTCTGGGATATCGTGCCAAAGATGGACTGCCCGTTTGCATCCTCCATCCAGATCTCGACGTGGTCGCCCTGGGTCAGGAACGGGGTGATCGGCGCGCCGGTTTCGATGGTTTCGACCATCCGCTGCTCGGCGACGCAGCTGTAGCCTGCGCCGCCCCCCGCGATGGGTTTGCCAGGGCCGCCAGCGCCCTTGTTCGAGATCGTGCCTGAGCCGATCACCGTGCCGGCGGGCAAGGCACGCGTCTTGGCGGCATGGGCGATCAGTTGGGCAAAATCGAAGGTCATATCGACCCCGGCATCGGCACGGCCAAACGGTTCGCCGTTCAGGTCGACCCTGAGAATACCATGAAGCTTGCGCCCGTCCCAACCGGGTACCGCGTCAGCCGTAACAGCCACCGGAGAACAGGCCGAGACGGGTTTCGACTGAACAAAGCCGAACCCCTTGGCCAGCTCCGCCGGGATCAGGTTGCGCAGGGACACATCGTTCAAAAGCATGACATAGGCGATGGCATCCGCAGCAGCCTTTGCGCTGACACCTATCGGTACGGCATGGGTGATGACGGCGACCTCTGCCTCGAAATCGATCCCCCAGTCCTCTTTGCCCCGTATGGCGGCGCATGGCCCGTCAAAGACCGACAATCCCTGATACATCAGGGGATCGGTCCAGAAGCTTTGGGGCATCTCTGCGCCCCGTGCGCGACGCACCAATTCGACATGGTTCACATAGGCCGATCCATCGAGGAACTGGTAGGCCCGGGGCAGCGGTGCCAGGGCCGCCGCCGCGTCGAAGGGCAGCGGATCGCTCAGATGCCGGGTCAGGTCGCTTTCCGTCATCTGTGCGTCCAGCACGTCCTGCAAAACAAGCTCCGACACCATCCAACAGGTTGTCAGATCGTCGGACACCTGCACCAAGGCCCCGTCATGGGGATGGGCGATTCCCGAAAGCGGGCAAGTCGCGATCTTCATTTCTTGCCCGGCGTTCCGTCGAATTTCTTTTCGATGCTTGTCCAGCAATCGATGTAATCGTCCTGCAGCGGTGCTTCTTTAACCGCAAATTCGGTCAATTGCTGCGGAAAGCGCGTTTCGAACATGAACGACATCGTATTGTCGAGCTTGTCCGGTCCAAGATTGGCATTCGATGCCCGTTCAAAGGCCTCCTGATCCGGCCCATGGGGCAGCATCATGTTATGCAGGCTGATCCCGCCGGGAACAAAGCCCTGCGGTTTGGCGTCATACTGACCATAGATGTTGCCCATCAGCTCGGACATGATGTTCTTGTGATACCAGGGCGGGCGGAACGTATCCTCGGCCACCATCCAGCGTTCGCGGAACAGAACGAAGTCGATATTCGCCGTGCCCTCCACGCCGCTCGGGGCCGTCAGAACCGTGAAGATCGACGGATCGGGATGATCAAACAGCACCGCGCCGACCGGGCAATAGGTGCGCAGGTCGTATTTGCAGGGCGCGT
>CAYZAD010000266.1:0-4279 GCA_964476315.1 uncultured Rhodobacterales bacterium | reverse complement strand
GCCGCCGGGCTTTCGCTGGTCGGCAATGTCGAAGCGTTCTTCATGCTGTTCTGCGGATTGGTCATCGGTGTGATCGGTGGCGCGATCCCGGGGCTGTCGGCCACCATGGCCGTGGCGCTGACGCTGCCCTTCACATTTTCGATGACGCCGATCAATGGCATCCTGTTGCTGCTTGGGGTCTACAAGGGGGGCATCTTTGGCGGGTCCATCCCGGCGATCCTGATCAAGACGCCGGGCACACCGGCGTCCTCGGCAACCATCCTCGATGGTCACCCGATGGCCGAAAAAGGCGAGGCGGGCCGCGCGCTGGGTATGGCGCTTTATGCGTCCTGCACGGCGGATGCGGTGTCGAACCTCGCGCTGATCCTGTTTGCAGGCTGGCTTGCGTCTTTTGCGCTGAATTTTGGCCCGCCCGAGTTCTTTGCGCTGATCCTGTTCTCGCTGACGATCATCGCGGGGGTGTCCGGGGAAAGCCTGCTGCGCGGGGCGCTGTCGGCGCTGGCGGGGTTGCTTCTGGCCACGGTCGGGCTTGATCTGGTCTATGGCACAAACCGGTTCACCTTTGGCGATCCGAACATGATGGGGGGGCTCAACTTCATCGCGGTGCTGATCGGCCTTTTCGCCATCCCCGAAATCATCGCCATGGCGTGGAACCCCGTGGCCCATCTGGGCCGGGCCCGCGCGCTTGGCAAGACGCGGTGTTCGCTGGCCGATTACCTTGGCAGTTTCAAGTCCATCATCCGGGGATCGATGATCGGGGTGTTCCTTGGGTCCATCCCCGGCATCGGCGCGGCCCCATCCGCGTTTCTGAGCTATTCCGAAGCGCGCCGGACCTCGAAAAACAAGGAGAATTTCGGCAAGGGCGAGATCGAAGGCGTGGCGGCGTCAGAAGCGGGGAACAACGGGGTTGCGGGCGCGACCCTGATCCCGCTCTTGGCGCTGGGTGTGCCCGGAGACGTGATCACCGCAATCATCATCGGGGCCTTCATGGTGCACGGGCTTCAGCCCGGGCCGATGATGTTCATCCTGAATGTCGACATCATCTATGGCCTCTTCATCGGCCTGATCGTCAGTTCGGTGTTCCTGCTGGTGGTCGGATCAGTCGCGATCCGCGGCTTCAAATTCGTCGCGGACGTGCCCAAGCGCATCCTGATGCCGGGTGTTCTGGTGCTCTGCATCTACGGGGTGTTCGCCGTGAACAACAACATCTTCGATGTGGGTGTGATGTTCGTCATGGGCTGGGTCGGCTACATCATGATGCGCAACCGCATCCCGGCGGCGCCGTTCCTGATCGCCTTCATCCTTGGTCCGCTGCTGGAAGACAACTTCCGTCAGTCCATGCTGATGTCAGGCAGTGATCCGAGCATCCTGTTCCGGGGGCCGATCACGTGGTTCTTCTGGACCGTCACGCTGATCACGGTCTTTGCCATCACACGCAGCACGCTGCGCAAGAAGGTGCCGCTTAGTTGAGATCTTCGAGGAGACGTCCGTGTCGGCGCGTCTCTTCGATGACCTGACCAAACGTTTCCAGCCCGCGGGCCTTGAGCATTGGCAGCATGCTGACCAGCACCTGCGCTGTGGCATGGGCATCCCCCAAAGCAGTGTGCCGCAGGTCCGGCGCGATGGTCACGCCAAGCCGGTCACACAGCGCGTCCAGCGT
This sequence comes from uncultured Rhodobacterales bacterium, assembly GCA_964476315.1. GTDB lineage: Bacteria > Pseudomonadota > Alphaproteobacteria > Rhodobacterales > Rhodobacteraceae > Marivita. The sequence continues at coordinate 2,619 of CAYZAD010000266.1, read as the reverse complement.
GTGTGTCTCGCTTGCGCCGAACAGCACCGCGGATAACAGGACCGTGTCGAGGATCGGATGATCCCAGCTCACGCCCGTTTCCTTGGCATGGCGATGCAGAAAGGCCATGTCGAAGGGTGCGTTATGGGCCACGATCACCGCGTCCTGGGAAAAGCTGTGAAAGCGTTTTGCCACTGTGTGGATGTCGGGCTGGCCCTGCACCATGGCATCGGTGACCTTGTGCACCTTGGTGGAGGCCGGCGGGATCGGGCGACCGGGATTGACCAGTTGATTGATGTGTTCGCCTTCGATGATCCGCCCGTTCAGAACCCGCACCGCGCCCAGCTGGACGATGTCATCCTTGTGCGGCAGCAATCCGGTGGTTTCCGTGTCGAACACCGAAAAGCACAAAGACCCGATAGGGCGGTCGTGGATATGCGCCTCGGCTTCGGATTGGCGGCTGTCCAGGAGATCGAAATCATAAACCAGCGGGCGGGCGGCATCCGGCGCGATATCGAGCGTCTGACTGTCGACGATCATCAAATAGCCGCCACCCTCCATCGGTTTCAGCTTGGTCTCGAAGCTTTGCGTGCGGTCCTTGGAATGGGCTTCGAAGGCCACGTCCTTGCCGGTCTTGTGAAGCTTCGCGACCGCCGCGTTCAGAGTCGCGTCCTCGAAGTATTCGGTGATCGGTGCATTGAGGCGGGGAACGCCAAGCTGTGCCAGAACCTCGGCCGCTTGCCCATCGTAAAGCGCGATCTGGCCGTTGGGACTGACCAGAACGGTCGCCACGGGAATTTCCGTCAGCAAGGCTGTCAGACGGGCCTTTTCCGCGTTGAGGCGCGCTGTTTCGGCTGCAATCGCCTGCGCGGTGCTGAGCGCGGTTTCGTTCAGTTGCCGCGTCACGGCCGAGGCCGCCGGGGCCAGATCCCCAAGGTAACGCGCGGCCTGGGTGTCCATTTCGCGGTCGACACCGGCATGCGCGCGGGTGCGCATTTCGGCGGCCAGTCTTTCGATGGGTTTGGCGACGTTCTCATCGAACAGCAGCCAGATTGCGACGGTCAAAGCAAGGATCAGGAAGGCCGCGATGATGGCGGCAAAGGTGAACCCGTTGGTCGTGGTCGTCTCGAGAGCGCGCACGTAGCCGAACCAGAGCGCAATGCCCACCGATGCCAGCCCGCCAAGGCCCAGCAGGCAGAAGAACAGGAAGATGCGCAGGCGCAGGCTGAGTTTGGCAAGCATGGCTTAGCTCCTTTGGCACACTCCGGTCACGATCGGATCGTCGGCAGGGACGTCGCGCCAGACGGGCGGGCTTTCGTCGCCCAGTGCCGGGTCGGCGCGTTGACCTGTGGCGCAGTTCACCATCACCTCGACCGACTGAACCGTGCTCCAGCGGCCAAAGAAGTAGAGATCGGCAAGAAAGAGGTTGGGGTCGTCGGTGTTGGCGCGCACATTGTCCTGATCGATGGCGACATACCGGTTGATATAGGGAAACACGTAGGTCCAGGGCCGGTAGATGGCGGTGCCTTCCACGGTTTGCACCACCTCCAGCCCCTCGGGCATGTTGCCGGACGTGCGGCTGTACCAGCTGTATTCGCTGCTGATCGTCGCCCCAAGCATCGCGGCACCGGCCGCCACAGGTATGATCCAACGGGGCAGGCGGTTGCCGCTCAGGCGGGAGACGATCATCATCACCCCGGCCCCTGCGAGACCCGCAAAGATCACGCCGATCAGTTCCAGAAACATTGGTCGTCCTCCCTAAACGACGGTGTCAACTCAGCATGCCGCGCCCATGTCCCGCCGCAGATTGCATCGATTTTATCACCACGAAGGCGTCCCGCAGATGACTTCGCTCAAAGTCAGACAGAACCGTCGGGCTGAGATAATTGTCGGGTGCCTGTCCCGCGCGCACCTGTGCGGCCTGATGTTCAAGCCGGGTTTCGGCAATCAGATCATACGCATCGCGCAAATCCTGCCCACCGGTTTTGCTCAGAACACCCGCCGCGACCGCCGCCTCCAGCCGTGCTGCCGTGTTGGCCTGTGTCAGCTTTCCCTGCAGCGCGTAGATACGGCCAAGATCGACCACCGGCACCACACCATTGTGCTTGAGGTCGATCTGGTTCTTGTGTTCGCCCGACCGGATCGTTGCAAAGCCGCGCAACAGGCCAAGGGGCGGCGTATGTTTCAGGGAATTCGACACCATATGCGCCACGAAGATCGAATTTGACGATGCCTTGGCAAGCGTTTCCTCTTGCAGGTCGTCAAACAGTTTGACCGTGCCGCCAATGGGGCGCAGGTCGAACATCACGCTGGCCAGCATCTGGGCCTCGGGATTGGGTGTCTTGATCCAGCCCGCGAAATAGTCGCGCCAGACCTTCACCGGCTGTCGCCAGCGCGGGTTGATCGCCATCATGTCGCCGGGGCAATAGACATAGCCGCAGGTGTCCAGCCCGTCGCAGACGAACCGCGCCAGCGCCTCGAAATAGGGCATGTCGGCTTCGGTCACGCTGTCATCCAGAAACAGGCAGTTGTCCTGATCGCTGACACCAGTCTGTTCCTGACGCCCCTGGCTGCCGCAGGCCAGCCAAAGATAGGGCACGGGGGCCGGGCCAAGATCGGCCTCGGCCAGTGCGAGCAGTC
>CAYZAD010000265.1:0-4284 GCA_964476315.1 uncultured Rhodobacterales bacterium | reverse complement strand
CTGCTGGTGTTGCCATTGACGTCCACCGCCGTTGCCACGACCGTCGCCATCACCTCACCGGCAGGAATTTCGGTCGCGATGAAGGTCACCGACCAGTTGCCCTGCGCATCGACGGTGGCCGTCCGGGAAAAGCCGTTCATTTCGACCACAACCGTCGACCCCGGATCGGTGGTGCCCGTGATCTCGACCCCGTCGGAGCGTTCATCCGCGTTGACGATGCCATCGGTTTCGATGGTCGCGGTGTTGATCGTCACCCCCGACACGGTGTCAATCTCGACCCCGTCGAAAATGGTGGTCGAATTGCCAAAGCTGTCGGTCGCGACAACCGTGATGTCTTCGATATATTCGCCACGCTCGAACACCGCGCTGTCCAGCGTCACCGTCCAATTGCCCTGCGCATCGACATCCGCCACGTGGCTGACACCGCCCGCGATCACGACGACAGAGGCGCCGATTTCCGTGGTGCCGGTGATGGTCGCGCCGCCGTCGAATTCGACCTCCGTGATGATTTCACCGGTGGCCGTGGTCCCGCTTGTGATTGCAACCGGAGGCGGGGTCGTGTCGATGATGACATCCGGTCCGGTCAGGGTCGTGTCGCCGTTTTCACCGGTCACCACGACAGTCGTGACATAGCTGCCATCTGCCGGGAAATCAGGCCCGGTAAAGATCACGTCCCACGTGCCGTCGCTGCCGGTGGTTGTTGTCTGCGTTTCGTCACCGATGGTGACCACGACGGTATCGCCCTCGTTGGCGGTGCCGCTGACAAGGATGCTGCGGTCCTCGTCGGTCAGGTCGTCGCCGCCGATGATGAATTCACCGCCATTGACTGTCGGTTCCCGTGGTCCACCGCTGTCGTCACCAGAGCCAACCAGACCGCCGCCGCCGTCGCCATCGCCACCGCCGTCACCATCGCCGCCCAAAACGGCTGCCCCGGCCGCGACGGCCGCGCCCGCGCCCAGCACAGGCAGAAGGCCACTGCCCGCCAGAAGACCTGCCGCCAGCATCGAAACGCCGCCTTCGTTGTCCGCCGCCACAAGATCGGCGGCCACGACATCTGCGCGATCGAAAAAGATCAGGGAATCGTCCGGGCTCCACTTGCCCCAGGCCGCGGCCTCGCCGTATTGCGCAAACAGCACGCCACCGTCACCTTCGGCAAAGGTCACCTCGTTCAGAATACCATCGGTGCTGAGAAACAGGCGGCTGCCCGCGTCGTCAAAGTACCCTTCGAGGATGATCACCCGCCCGTCGGCCAGCGTGATCTGCAAATCGTTGCCAGCGCGATCATAACCGCGCGTGTCTGTTCGATCCAGGTTGAGAGAGATTTCGCGGCCATTGCCCGCTTCGATCAGGTAGCCCTGATCGTTTTCACCAACTACACCACGCTCCAGCGCGCCCGCACGTGTACGGGTCACGAAATTAATCGCATTCATAACAACACCGCTCTGCCTCAATGCCGCCCATTTTCGGGTTCGGCTTATTTTGCTCTGAGGCAGGCGTAGCTTAAAAACCCGGCACCGCAAAGCGCGTTTTTCGGGAATGATTCGTTTTTATTCCCCGCGCCTGCAGACTGTTGCGGGAAAATAACGGTCGGGAATCAGCTAGATACCGGCCACCACCGCATGATCGCGCGCCGCTTTCTGCGCCGCCAGCCCCATGCGCACCGCCCAGGCTCCGTCCGTCACCGACACCTCTGGCGTGCCGCCCTTGCGCACCAGTTCGAGGAAACGGACATGCTGGTAATACGTCGATCCATTGTGATCGCCCGCATCCAGCAACGTCGGATCCACCGGGATGTCCACGGCCTGCGGCCCCTTCGGCTCGCGCGGGCTGACGATGACCTGCGGCACGGGTGCCGCACCCAGATGCGTGGGCCAGAACCGCCCCGGACCGGGCACAAGCGCCTCGATCTTTCCGTCCGGCCCAACCGCGCTGATCTCTTCCTGGTATCGGGATCCTTCGGCGTACATGCACAGCTCCAGCATCGCCCGCGCGCCATTGGCAAAGTCGACCAGCACATAGCCGGTATCCCAGATATCCGGCACCTCGCCCTGGTAGGCCTCGTTCAGATGATTGACCTCCTGACCGGCACTGGCGGTGATGCGCACCGGGTCCGACCCCAGGATCAGGCGCATCAGGTCGAAGAAGTGACAGCACTTCTCGACCAGCGTTCCGCCGGTGTTGCGGTTGAACCGGTTCCAGTCCCCCACCTTGGGCAGGAACGGAAAGCGATGTTCGCGGATGGTCAGCATCTTTACCCCGCCCGTCGCGGTCTGCACCCTGTCGATCAGGGTCTGAATCGGCGGCATGTAGCGATACTCCATCGCAACCCAGATCGGCGCGGGATAGCTGGCGGCAATCGCCTCGACCCGCGTGATGTCGGCCGGATCGGTATAGAGCGGCTTTTCCATCAAGAGCGGCAGCGGCCTGGTGCTGGCGATCTGTTCCAGCGCATCCACGTGACAGTGGTTGGGGCTGGCCACGAGCAGGCAATCAAGGTCATCGCGCGCCAGAAGAGCCTCCAGCGACGCGCACAGGTCCGCGTTCGGCGCAATGGCCTGTGCGGCCTGCGCCATGCTCTCGTCCGGCTCATAGATCGCCGCCGCGTGCGCGCCGTCCAAAAGCGCGATGTTGCGCAGGTGCTCCTGCCCCATCATGCCGCATCCGATGATGCCGTAGTTGATGATGTTCATGATCGTCCTTCAGGTAATCCGCGCCACGTAGGTCGCGATGTCCGTGTTGATCCAGTTCCACGAGGCCTCGGCGGATGCGCCATCCGGCCCGTAGCTCAGCCGCGTGGCGCGCATGCAGGGCTGCCCGGCCTGCTTGCCAAAGGCCGTCGGGGCCCAGTCCGGCACGGTCGACAGGTCCAGCCGGTCCTCGGCCCTGGTGATCCAGAGCCCAAGCGACTCGCGGTAATAGAGGTAGAGCGACTCGCGCAGCGCCTCGGTGTCGATTGCGTCGGTATAGGACCCGTCGAGCCAGATTTCCTCCAGCACCGCAGGCACATCGTTCAGCCGTCGCAGACGCCGGATCCGATGGCCCTCGTCGCTCTGGCCAAAGCGCGGCAGGCCGTCAGGCTTGGGCAGCCGGTCGACCGAGATGAGTTCGGCGGTCGGCAACCCGCCACCCTCCAGCAGCTCGACCCGGAAAAAGGCATAGACCGATTGCGCATCGGACTGCGCGCGCACGTAATTCCCCGATCCCTGGACACGCTCCAAAAGGCCCAGCGCGGTCAGTTCGTCCAGCGATTTGCGCAACGTCCCGACCGAGATCCCAAGCCCCGCCGCCATGTCCCGCTCTGGCGGAAGGCGCTCTCCATCCACCAGCCGTCCAGCCTGAATATCGCGGATCAGCAGTTCGCTGATCTGGACGAATTTCGGCAGGGCATGTGTATCGGGCATCACGGGAACCAAAAATTGATACACTATTGATCTACATCAAAGCCGGTGCTACGCAAGAGGAAATCATGCTTCCCGGAGACACCTTTCATGACCATCGTCCCCATCACATCTCCTGACCTTGATGCGGCCGAGGTGTCGTGGTTCTCCGCACTGTGTTCCGACGATTACGCATTCCTGGGCGTCCCCGATGGCACGCTGCGCTCCAGCTGGGCGCATTGTTCCGACATCGTGAAAGAGGCCGAGGCCCAGGGCTTCCGCAACATTCTCTGCCCGTCCTCCTACCAGGTGGGCCAGGACACCCTGTCCTTCGTTGCCGGCTGTGCGCCGATCACCGAGAAGATCAACATGCTGGCCGCCGTGCGCTGCGGCGAAATGCAACCGATCATGCTGGCCCGCACCATCGCGACGCTCGATCATATGCTCGAAGGGCGTTTGACGGTGAACATCATCTCATCCGATTTCCCGGGTGAAAAGGAAGACAGCGCGTTGCGCTACCAGCGCTCCCGCGAGGTGGTGGAGATCCTGAAACAGGCCTGGACCCAAGGCGAGATCAATTACGAAGGCGAGGTCTACACGTTCAAGGGCCTGACCACCGATCCGGCGGTGCCTTACCAGACCGGCGGTCCGCTGCTGTATTTCGGCGGCTATTCCCCGGCTGCGCTGGAACTCTGCGGCCAGCATTGCGACGTCTACCTGATGTGGCCCGAGCCGAAAGACGCGCTGGCCCAGCGGATGAAAGACGTGAACGCCGTGGCCGAACGCTATGGCCGGACGCTGGATTACGGTCTGCGCGTGCATGTCATCGTCCGCGACACCGAGGCCGAGGCCCGCGAATACGCGCAGCACATCGTCAGCAAGCTGGACGACGAACAGGGCAAGACAA
>CAYZAD010000264.1:0-4286 GCA_964476315.1 uncultured Rhodobacterales bacterium | reverse complement strand
CGAAAAAGGAAGCTGAAGACACGGCGATGCATTTCCTGGAAAAGGTGAAGATCCCCGATCAGGCGAACAAGTATCCCGGTCAGTTGTCCGGTGGTCAGCAACAGCGTGTGGCCATCGCCCGTTCGCTTTGCATGCGTCCGCGGATCATGCTGTTCGACGAACCGACATCGGCGCTCGACCCGGAGATGATCAAGGAAGTTCTCGATACGATGGTGGAGCTTGCCGAAGAGGGCATGACCATGCTTTGCGTGACCCACGAGATGGGCTTTGCCCGTCAGGTCGCGAACCGCGTGATCTTTATGGATGCGGGTCAGATCGTGGAACAGAACGAACCCGAAGAGTTCTTCAACAACCCGCAGAACGAACGCACCAAGCTGTTCCTGAGCCAGATCCTGGGTCACTGAGCGGAGGCCGGGCTGAAGTCCGGCCCATGAAACCGAAAAAGCCCGGCGTGTCGAACCGCCGGGCTTTTCCATGTGATTGGGCGCAGGCCAGGCTTCAGCCCGGCAGCCCTGCCATCACCTCGCGCGGAATGGCAAACGCATCGCAGATGCCTGTCGCCACTTTGACCTGATCCCACTGATCAACGTCGAAACGGATCAGCGCCGTGGCGCAGGTCGGGTAGTCGATGAACCGGGCATGGTCGGGCCAGTCGGCGACCAGACGGTGTGCGCATTCGGCGATGCCGTGATTGTGCCCGACAAGAAGCACTGTATCCGCCTCGGCGGTCTGGAGGATCCGGATCATCGCGTCTGCCTCGGCCAGGTAGAGCGCGGGTTCAAACCGCGTGGGCAGGTCCTTGGGCAGGTGCAACAGGTCCAGCGTTTGACGGGTTCTTGTGGCGGTCGAACAAAGAACCTCATCGGGCATCCACCCCTTGTCGCGCAGCCATTGGCCCATCGCGGGGGCGCTGTTCAGACCGCGTTTGTTCAGTGGGCGGGCATGGTCGTCACCGCTGGCCGACCAATCCGACTTGGCATGGCGCATGAGGATCAGTCTTTTCAATCAGGGCCACCTTTCATGTCTCTGCTCACTCTCCCAAAAAGGCGCGCATGTGAAAAGCCGATTGTTCCGGCAGCCGCCCAAAGCGAGCCGAGACCGGACAGGCGCGCCGGACAAGACAGCCGTCCCGGCACGCCGCGCCGCTGGCGCTTTTGATATGGGCCACACAAGCCGGTACGTCGTAATCCTTGCCGACCGTCAGGGCACCGACCGGGCAGGCCGTCTGACAGGGTTTGTCCGTGCAACTGTCGCAGGGTCGGGTGCCTTGCGGCGGGATGTCGAGCCGGACTGGCAATGCCAGTGCCGCGCGGAAACTGATGAACAATCCGGCCTGATCGTGCACCAGCAAGCCAACCGGCGATGGCCAGGTCGCGCCGCACCGCTCTGCCCATCTCAGGAAGGGCGCGTAGGGCGGGCCGTCATATGGGAAGAGGGCCTTGCCCTTGAAGGCGTCTGCCAGGCCGCCTGCAACCCGTTTGGACCAACGATCCAGTGGATGCGGCCCGCCATCCCGCATTTCATCGCTGGACTGGAACCGGGGCCAGAATGCGGGTTCGTCCGGACCAAGCATCACCAGTGTTCCGGTGCCTTTGGGCGTCATGTCGTCGGGGTCTGGATGAAATGCGCCGCGCACGGCCAGCCCGGCTGCGCGCGCCTGCCTGTCCAGATCGCTGAGCGTCACCGTATTGGCCGGATCAGAGAGCCCGCGCCATGTTCCGTGAACAGTTCCAGAAGACAGGCGTTGGGGACGCGGCCATCGAGGATCACAACCGCGCGGACGCCTTCGCTGATGGCTTTCAGGGCGGTTTCGGTTTTCGGGATCATGCCGCCCGCAATCGTGCCGTCGCTGATCATCGCGGAAACCTCGTCCGGGGTCATCGCCGTCACCACGTTGCCGCTGGCATCCTTGACACCGCTGACATCGGTCAGCAGCAATAGCCGGTCGGCCTGCAACGCGCCTGCAATCGCACCCGCTGCGGTGTCGCCGTTCACGTTGAACGTCTCGTTCGGCTGCATGCCCGTCGCAACAGGGGCGACCACCGGAATGATCCCTGCCTTGAAAAGATCGCGCAACACCTGCGGGTTCATCTCGACCGGCTTGCCGACGAAGCCCAGCTCTGGGTCGTCCGCCTCGCAGACCATGAGGTCGTCATCTTTGCCAGACAGGCCGACAGCGCGCCCGCCTTCGTCCATGATCGCCTGCACAATGCGCTTGTTGACCAGCCCGGTCAGAACCATTTCGACAACCTGCACCGTGGCCTTGTCGGTGACGCGCTTTCCGCGCACGAACCGCGATTCGATGCCGAGACGGTTCAGCATGTCATTGATCATCGGTCCGCCGCCATGAACGACCACCGGATTGATGCCCACCTGCCGCATGAGGACAATATCCCGCGCAAAGGCCGCCATTTCGGCGTCATCCCCCATGGCATTGCCGCCAAACTTCACCACCACGACTGCGCCCGCATAGCGTTGCATGTAGGGCAGGGCCTCGGACAGGGTGCGAGCGGTGGCGTTCCAGTCGTGGTTCATATCTCGGGATTTCATGTTCTGCGCTTGACTATCGGACCTGTCGCTTTGTGTGCGTCAACCAAACGCCGGGGGCAAGCCGTTTTCGCGCGATCAGACAATCCCGGCGATAACGCTCCGCAAGGTGGGGATGCCGTCGCCCTTGTCGCTGCTTGTCATGATCAGTTCGGGAAAGGCGGCGGGATGTTTGGCCAGTTTGCTGCGCACCTGTTCCAGAACGCCGGCATGTTGGGATGGTTTGATCTTGTCTGCCTTGGTCAACACGACCTGGAAGGTGACGGCGCTGGCATCCAGAAGGGACATGATCTCTTCGTCCACGGCCTTGATGCCATGGCGGCTGTCGATCAGGACAAAGGCGCGGCGCAGGCTGGCGCGGCCTGACAGGTATTGCTTGAGCAGCGCCTGCCATTTTTCAACGACATTCACCGGCGCATTGGCATAGCCATACCCGGGCAGGTCAACGAGGTAACGCTCATCTCCGAGGGTAAAGTAGTTGATTTCCTGTGTGCGGCCCGGTGTGTTCGAGGCACGCGCAAGCGCTTTTCGGCCAGTGATGGCGTTGATCAATGACGATTTGCCGACGTTGGACCGCCCGGCGAAACACACCTCGATGCGGTCATCTGGCGGCAGGCCCGACATGGCGACCACGCCTTTGAGGAAGTCTATCTCTCCCGCGAAGAGCTTTCGCCCGGTTTCGCGCGCGATGTCGTCCGGCTCTTCCGCCAGGGGAAATGCCATTTTCATTTCAGACACGGGTCACACCATCCCCTACTGTGAGAGTTCCACCCTCGATGACCTCGGCCCGGACCGAAAAATCCTGATGCCCCCAGCTTTCGAGTGCGCCCAGCACATCGGCATCGCGCCGGCCGGTTTCCGGATTGGAATGTGTGGATTTGCAGCGATCGGTGCGTTCGCGGACGGCCAGAACGGCATCGCCGATGCGCACATGCTTGCCGTCCCAGTCGAATTCTTCCCAGGGGGCCAGCCCCTCGATCCAGATATTACCGCGCCATCTGAGAGGTGACAGAGGCGTGCCGACGCGCTGTTCAACGGCGCGGTGCGACGCGTGATTGCACAGCGTGACGCTGGGAAAGTCGCTGTCGGTAAAGGCATCGGTGGCAGCCCGGATCAGTCGTGCGGGTTGCAGCGTGTCTTCGGGCACCAGCGGTTTGACCCATTCAATGAACCGGTCCGTGTCCGTGTCGGGGTCGATGGACAGCGTGTCACGATCCGGGTGCGCCAGCGTCACGATGCCGGTTGCTTCGTCAAGGGTCGCGCTGATGGCCATCAGGGACGCAATCTTGGCGACGCGGCAGAAATGCCCGCAGGACACCCAGGTGCTGCCATCGGCGTTCGATCGTTCGTGCGCCACGGCCCACAAACGGTCGAACGGGATCGCCTTGCCCGGCTCCAGGCGCACCGTCTCAAGCTGCTCGCGCCCGTGGCTTTTGATGGGATGCCGCCAAATGGCGGTCACGGTGCCGGTCATTTCTGATTGGGCTTCGGCCCGCGTTTGAGCCCCGATTTGATGTTGCCAAACACATCGGGCTTATAGCCTTGCGACCGCATGATCAGATATTGCTGCGTAAAGGTGATCGTGTTGTTGGCGATCCAGTACACCACCAGCCCGCTGGCAAAGCCGCCCAGCATGAACATGAAGACCCAGGGCAACCAGGCAAAGATCATCGCCTGCGTCGGGTCGGTCGGCTGCGGGTTCAGCTTCTGCTGCAGCCACATCGAGATGCCCAGGAGGA
>CAYZAD010000263.1:0-4287 GCA_964476315.1 uncultured Rhodobacterales bacterium | reverse complement strand
GGGAACTGCAGCATGATGACGGTGAACGGCGCGATCAGCGCATTGCGCAGCGCGTGTTTCATGACGATGTTCGGAAAGCTGACCCCCTTGAGCCGCGCGGTGCGGATGTACTGTGCGGTCATGACCTCGGCCATGGAGGCGCGTGTCATGCGGGCGATATAGCCCATCCCGTAAAGCGAAATGGTGAGCACCGGCAGGAAAAAATTCTCGAACGTGGCGTTTTCCATCGCCGTTGTGGCCGTGCCCTTGAACCATTTCAGCCCCACCGCAGACGAGGCGAAGACGGCGATCAGGATCACCCCGGACACGTATTCGGGGGTCGCCGTGGTCGTGATGGCCACCGTTGACAGGGTGCGATCGGTGCGTGAGCCCTCTCGCATCCCTGCCAGAACGCCAAGGATCAGGGCCGAGGGCACCATGAGAAGCATCACCCAGAACATCAGCTTGCCGGTCAGGCCCAGCCGAGTGTTGATGATCCCGCCCACATTGTCCTGAAAGACCGTCGAATACCCCCAATCGCCCTGCAGGATGCCGCAATAGGTCGGTGCGTCTTCCGGCGCAATTCCTTCGCGGATGCAGCGCCCGCGGATTTCTCCGTCGGTGCCTTCGATGACCGATCCGGGCAACACGCCTAGCCATTCGCCGTATTTCACGAACAAAGGTTCGGTATACCCGCGATTGCCCAGCCAGGTCGCGACTTCTTCTTCCGACATGCGGAAATTGCCTTGCGTCTTGGCGAGTTTTTCAAGGTTTGGATAAAGGTTGGCCAGGAAGAAGACGATGAATGTCAGGCACAAGGCCGTCAGCAACATCATCCCTGCGCGGCGCAGAATAAACAGTCCCATGTTGACCCCTGTTGGTCCGTGTTCTGCCGCGTTCTTTTCTGGTTATGGTGCTGGCGAACGCTGGCTCGTCAAATGGGCCGCTCCGGTAAGAGCGGCCCATCGGTGTGTCTTGGCTCAGGCTGCCAGACCGTACTTGTAGATTTGCGGCAGGAACGCGATGTGCATGTCCGTGCCGACAACGCCCGGGGCGTTGTGGCGGTAGAGCGAGCGCCAGTAAGGCTGAATGGTGACGCCTTCATCCACCATGATCGCCTGCAGCTTGCCCATCACTTCGCGGCGCTTGTCGACATCCGCGATGGAGTTCGCCTCGGCCAGCAGGGCGTCGAACTCTTCGTTGGCAAAGCCCGCTTCGTTCCAGGCTTCGCCGGACCGGTAGGCCAGTGCCAGGATCTGGACGCCCAGCGGACGGTGGTTCCAGTTGGTCGAGCTGAACGGATAGTTGACCCAGTCGTTCCAGAAGGTGGACCCCGGAAGAATGGTCCGCTTCACCGGGATGCCCGCGTCACGCAGCTGCGCGGCGACGGAGTCGGTGGTGTTCTTGCGCCAGTCGTCGTCGATGGACATCAGCTCGTGCTCGAAATCGGCCATACCGGCCTCTTCCATCAGCGCCTTCGCCTTGGCCGGGTCGTAGGGCAGGCGGCCTACATCGGGGTTGTATTCCGGATGCACCGGCGCGACGTGATGGTTCTCGGCTGGGACGCCAAGACCGGCATAGCCCAGTTCCAGGCACACGTTGTTGTCGACGGCCATGGCAAGAGCCTGCCGCACGCGCTTGTCAGCATAGGGCTTCATGCCGTTGATCTCGGCGTTCTGGTTCGGACGGATCACGATGGTGGCCGCTGTGACAACCTCGGATTTCTCAAAGCCGATGGCATCCAGAACGTCGATGAATTCACCCACGCTTTCGTAGAAGACGTCCACCTCTTCGGCTTCGGCGGCGGCCAGCCACGCTGCCGGGTCCGTGCCGTAATCGATGTATTCGATTGCATCGAGGTAGAAGCCGCCTTCTTCGAACGCCTCATCGCCCCACCAGGGATGATCGCCTTTGCGGATGACGGCTTTCACGCCAACCTCAAGGCTCTCGACAACCATCGGGCCGGTGCCGACCAGCGTGGACAGATCTGCGGCCGGGTCGTAATCCTTGTGGACGACGGCAGCCGGGTAATCGGCCATGCCCGCGATGATCGTGATGTCTGGCCGTGGCAGGTTCAGGCGCACGGTATGATCGTCAACGATTTCGATGACACCGTCTGCGGCCTTGCCCGTGGCATCGTCGATCAGTGTGGCCATACGGCCCGCCATGGAGTTGCCTTCGACCTCCTTTTCGCACCAGCGCTCGATCATGCGTGCAACGTCGGCCGATGTGAAGTCTTCGCCATTGTTCCACTTCACGCCCTGACGGACGTTCAGGGTGTATTGCGTCGCATCGTCGTTTGCTTCCCAGCTTTCAAGCAGCATGCCGCGGAACGACCCGTCGGAATTGTATTCGACCATGTATTCAAGCGTGCCTGCCGTGACATAGGCCATCTGCGTCCAGTCATATGTCCGCGGATCCTTGTGCAGCCGGACTTCCATCTGCATCCGCAATGTTCCGCCCCTCTGGGCGTGGGCTGCGGCCTTGGCCGGGCTGCCAAGCCCCCCCAGCGCATAGGCTGCTGTGGCGGAAACGCCCAACATGGTGGTCCGCGCCAGGAATTCACGTCGGTCCATATGACCTTCCTTGAATTCTTTTGCATAAAGCTTGGCGGCCGGATGCACCTGTTGAGTTTGAGTGGTGTGCGTCATCTGTTTCTCCCTGTGACACGATTATTTTTTGGGCGCTTCTCGCGCTCTCCACCAGAGAGCGGCACGCTTTGGTGAGTCATTGCGGCATTGCGCCTTATGAAGCGACTGCCGTCAACGTGCAGTTTAGACCTTTTTGGGTCAGAAAGCGACATCCGGCTTGTCTTATTGCGACACGCGCGAGACTTCAACCGGGCGATTGGCGCGCCGCTAGCACAGTTCCCTAGCGTCAACTTGCACCCAGGCTTGCATACGTGACCGGAACCATGTGCGTTGCCGTTTGGCGAATTGACGCGTGAGGATTGCGGCCCGCGCGCAGGCATCTTCGACCGACATCTCACCATCGATGACAGCCATCAGTTCCGCCGCGCCGATTGCCTTGGAGGAGGGCAGGTCGGGCGACCACGTAGAACGGTTGCGCCGCGCCTCCTCCAATGCGCCGCCTTCGATCATCCGTTGAAAGCGGGTTTCAATCCTTGGGGTAAGCCACTCTTTCGGGGCATGGACCACGATGGCCTGTGCCTTATGCAGGGGAAGTGGCGGCGGTGGCGTGTTGTCCTGCCATTCGGCGATGCCGCGCCCGGTGGCTTTCTGGACCTCCCAGGCGCGTTGCACGCGCATCGGGTTGGCCAGATCGATCCGGCTGCGGGTCAGGGCGTCGATCTCGGCAATCAGGCTTTGGTGGCCGTGTCGTTCGATCCGTGCCAGGGCGTCTTGCCGGATATGGGCGGGGGTTTCCGGGATCTGGGCCAGCCCTTCGGTCAGCGCGGTAAAATACAAACCCGTCCCGCCCACGATGATAAGCCGATCTGTCGAGGCTAGCAGGGGCGCAAGGTCGCGCAGCCAATCACCCACGGAATAGGGGGTGTCACCGGCCACATGACCGTAAAGAGCATGCGGTGCGCGGGCTTCGTCTGCCGGGCTTGGTCGGGCGGTCAGGATCCGCCAGTTCGCGTAGACCTGAATTGCATCGGCATTCACGATCACCCCGCCTTGGGTCTCTGCGATGCGCAGCGCAAGTTCGGATTTGCCGCTTGCCGTGGGACCGGCGATCAACACGGGCTTTGCCGGATCAAGTTCTGTCAGCAGATTTGACGGGGTGGATGTCACGAAGAAGCGCTCGTTGTGCCCAGCTGCCTGAAAACCGTGCTGTTTCGCATTCGCTGCATTGCCTTGCCCCTGCGCCGGTTTTCCGACATTTTGCGCGCAACTTTAGACTCTCGTTCGAACGGAGCGCAATATGGCGGACAGCGATACCCCGAAACCCACCTTTCGAAGAGTGATGCTCAAGATATCCGGTGAAGCCTTGATGGGCGACCAGGGGTTCGGGTTGCACCCGCCCACCGTCGAGCGCATCGCCCGCGAAATAAAGTCTGTGCATGATCTGGGCGTTGAGATTTGCATGGTCATCGGTGGCGGCAACGTGTTTCGCGGTTTGCAAGGCTCTGCCCAGGGGATGGAGCGGACGACAGCCGACTATATGGGCATGCTGGCCACGGTGATGAACGCGCTTGCGATGCAGTCCGCCCTCGAAGGGCTAGGGGTCTACACCCGCGTCATTTCAGCGATCACCATGAATGAGGTCGCAGAGCCCTACATTCGCCGCCGCGCCGTCCGCCACCTTGAGAAAAAGCGCGTCTGCGTCTTTGCTGGCGGCACG
>CAYZAD010000262.1:0-4296 GCA_964476315.1 uncultured Rhodobacterales bacterium | reverse complement strand
CTTCGGCGCGGATCGGTTCGATGAAGTCCAGCAGACCGTAGTCGCGGACCTTGACCTCGTTCACGTTGGCCGAGGCCCAGCCCGGCGCGCCGATCCACAGTTCGCCCTTGCCATTGCCATCGCTGTCCATCAGCGCGGCCACATCCGGACGCCCCAGATCGGCGATGTCGGTGATGTTGTTGGCTTCGCCGAACTGCTTGGACACGCAGAAGCCCTGGTTGCCCTGATAGGGGTTCGAGGACAACGTGACCGTGCCTGCATCATCGACATATTGCTTGGTGAAGCTTTCCTGGTTCGGCAGCCATACATCCGGGTGCACGTCGATGTCACCCTTGCCCTGGTCCATCGCCTGGAAAATCGTGGCGTTGTTGCCCGGCACGTATTCCACGGTGCCGCCGATGCGTGTTTCCACGACATGGCCCAGCACATGCGCGATGGCCTGCGCCCCGGTCCAGGATGGCACGCCGATCTTGACTTCTTCGGATGCAAAGGCCGGCAACGCCAAAAGGCTCACCGCCGTCGCAAGACCCAATGATCTTAATGTGGATTTCATGTTCAGCTCCTCTGTTGAGACATGCCTGTCAGTGCGCCGGAACCCGGGCCCGACAAGCCATTTCTTGCGTGGTATCAAAGCCCACGTCATCCGCATGAAAAAGCGGAAACTTGTTTACATGCACGTCAGAACAGGCCGTTTGCCGCATCATCGGCAATCCGGCCCTGTCGCGGTGGCGGCAACCCGCAGACCGGAATGTGTGTATCGGCGCAAGGACAAGGCGGCCTGCCTGAAATCCCGGCGCTTTGGGAACCCCTGTGTCATCATCGACCTGTCCGCAATCGGGTCAACACAAGGCCATGCCAAGGCCCGCTGTTGAAAGCAATATCACCCCAACGCGGATGAACGCCCTTGTCGCGCCCATGCGTTGCATTGCGAAAGACCGTCTTCATGTCGTTCAACAGAGTTCCGTACCACATCCCACCAGCGCAATAGTGCGTCAGGCCCATAAAGCGATCCAATGCTATGTTTGAATGACATTATGCAAATTTTGCATTACACTGCGTTTCATGGACGTACATCTGTTTCAAGACCTCGAACGGTTGAGGAAAACCGGCAACTTCTCGCAGGCGGCGGCCATGGGCAATCTGAGCCAGCCCGCGCTGAGCAGACGTATCAAATCGCTCGAAGCATGGGTTGGCACCACGCTGGTCGATCGGTCAAGCCAGCCTGTCAAACTGACGGCTGCAGGCGAACAGATGCTTGAAGCCGGGCTTCAGGCGGTTGCGCGCCTTGAACAGGAGCGCAGCCAGATCCTGGAAATGCAATCGCTGCCTGACAAATACGTGGTGAGCTTCAGCGCGCAGCACTCGATTGGATGGCGGTTTTACCCCGCGTGGTTGCAAGGTCTGGAAGACGCTTACGGACCAATGCTGACCCGGCTTCGCACCGACAATCTGCCCAATTGCCTGCGCGATCTCAAAAACGGCGACGTGGATTTCGCTATCGCCTACACGCGACCGGGTCTGGAAGTATCAGAGCGGTTTGACAGCATCCTGATCGGGCATGACCAGATGATCCCGGTTTGCAAACCGGACGCGGATGGCCAGCCACTTTTTCAATTCGGGACACCCGGGCTGAAGCTGCCTTATCTTCGCTTTGGCGAAGCGGCGCCCATCGGCGATCATCTTGCCCCGTTGATCAAGGAACATGGGCTCTCGGACAGCCTGCACACCATCTATGAAAACTCGATGGGCGGCGCGCTGCGCTATCGGGCGCGTGCAGGGGATGGTGTGGCCTGGCTGCCGAAAAGCCTTGTGCAACCGGATCTGGACAGCGGCGTCCTTGTGCACACAGGCAAACCCGAATGGGTGGTTGATCTGTTCATCCAGCTCTTGCGGGACGAGAAACGCTCCAATCGCACAACACGTTCGATCTGGTCCTTTCTCAAGAACCGGACCTCTTTGCCACTTGCCGCCGTCAGTGAGGCAGACCGGTGATGCCGTACCGCGTCGCTTCTTCGGATGTGATGGGACGATTTTCATGCTCCGTGTGATCCAATCGAACACGGCAGCCCGTTTCGGGGTCAAAGAAATGCATATCGTCCCGCCGCAGGTTCAGCGTCATGCGGCCACGTGGAATGGGCAAACCGACGTCTTGTGACATGGTGAGCGCATGTTCACCGATCCAGCCATGCAACAGACGGTGCGTGCCCAGTTCTTCTACGACATCGATCACAACCTGAAGACCGGGTCCCCCGTTCTGCAATCGCATCCGTTCAGGTCGCAATCCAACTGTCAGGCGTCCACGATGCGACGAGTGGAACGGGATCGTATACCCGCCAATATGCATCCCGAAATCCGATACCTCGGCCGGCAACAGGTTCATCGACGGGGTTCCAATGAATTTGGCCACAGATAGGCTTGCCGGGTTTGCGTAGATTTCGGCGGGTGTGCCCGTTTGCTCAACCCGGCCTTTGTGCATGATGACAATCCTGTCCGCGAGGGCCATGGCCTCGGTCGGATCTTGCGTTGCGTACATGGCGGCAACGCCAAGACTGCGCTGCAGTCGCTTGATCTGCCGACGCATCTGTGCGCGCAACTGCGTATCAAGATGGCTCAGGGGATCGTCGAGCAGGAGAAGCTTTGCGTCACGCCCAAGACAAGCGGTGATCCCCAGCAAGTCAGCTGCCTGCTGCAGGTTGCGGGCGCAGCGGGGCTTGGTCGTTGCAAGACGATTGGATGCAAAGCCCCTGTCATGGCCCATGGCTGTCTGTCGGCAGAGCACATCGTTCAGAAAAACCGTCGCCATGTTGCGCGTGCCGGGATCGGCATCCGTCACCACCTGCCCTGCCAGTACGATGTCACCGTCAGTGACCGTTTCCAATCCCGCGACCAATCGCAATAACGTGGTCTTGCCGCAGCCGGACGGCCCCGTCACCACAACGAGCTCATGGTTCCTGATATCAAAAGTTGCACCCTTTACAGCCCAGGTGCCGTTCGAATAGCGCTTAAAGGCGCGCTTGATACGAAGAGTATTCATGCGTCCTCCTCCGGCGAACCTTTGGTGGTCTCGGGGCAAAAGGTACGCGCCCATCTATGTCGACCATTAAGACAACATCGGCAGGACAGCGTATTAGTGACCCAGTGGACTTATTTTGAGCACTGAATCGCAAATGCGAACAAATCGCCTGCGGTTTCACAACGCAGAACTCTGGTGCGTCATCTTATGTCCCCCAACACAATTGCAGCGATTCCATGCCTACGCCCTTTGCGTTACGGCAAGGTGACAGTTCGCTGATCAATTTGTGACGGTTGACGCCAAGACGCGCGGAACGCTGCGATCACATGAACCGCAGCGTCCCGGCTTTCAGTCGCATATCGGTCGTGGCGGCAAGAGCGCCACGGCCAAACTCAGTCCAGTCCCTTGACCGCGATCTGTGCATCCGGCGCGGGTGCGAAGGTCTTTTGCACAAAGAACAGACCCGCCGCCCCGGCGATCCCGATCAGGTCGGTCACCCATCCGCCGGCAATCATGAACAGCGCCGACAGGATAAGACCGCCGCGCAGGAACCATGCGGTCTTGGCCCCGACGAACCAGCCCTGCACGCCCGAGCTCAGCAGGAAGACACCGAAGACCGCCGTGATGCCCGCCCGGCTGACTTCCAGCCATGAGCCGTCCATCAGGATCGCGGAATTGTAGAAGAACATGAACGGTACGATGAAGGCCGCGATGCCGATCTTGAAGCTGGCCACCGAAGTTTCCATCGGGTTTGAGCCCGAGATGCCTGCGGCGGCATAGCTGGCCAGCGCCACAGGTGGGGTGATGGCCGACAGCACCGCAAAGTAGAACACAAAGAAGTGTGCTGTCAGCATCGGGATGCCAAGCTGCACAAGGCCCGGAGCCACAACCGACGCGGCAACCGCATAGGCCGCCGTGGTCGGCATGCCCATCCCAAGCAGGATCGCGATGCACATGGCAAAGAACAGCGCCAGAAGCTGGCTGACACCCGCAAGATCAAGCAACAGCGCCGAGAACCGCGCGCCGACGCCGGTGAGGCTGATCACGCCGACGATGATGCCCGCGCAGGCACAGACGGCGATGATCTGGATCGACATGACACCGGCAAGTTCGAACGCTTTGAGGATCGAGCGCAGGCCCATCCGGTGCGGCGTGAACCACGACACGACCGCTGCGGCGACGGTGGCAAGCGTTCCGGCGCGGATCACCGAATACCCGAGGAAAAGCGCCACGATCAGGATGATGATCGGAATGAACAGATAGACCTGCCGGACCAGTCTGTT
>CAYZAD010000261.1:0-4310 GCA_964476315.1 uncultured Rhodobacterales bacterium | reverse complement strand
GGTCGTGGGATTTCGACCGGGAGGAAGGCATTCTGGATGCCGGGCGGCTGGCGCGGGTGGTAGCGAACCCGACAATGCCGCTGAGCTTCAAGATCGAGCAGGATACCGAATTTCGGGACACGGTCGTGACGCTGCTGTTGGACAATTCCGGCTCGATGCGGGGGCGGCCGATCTCGATCGCGGCGATCTGCGCCGATGTGCTGGCGCGCACGCTGGAACGCTGCGGGGTGAAGGTCGAGATCCTCGGCTTCACCACCCGCGCGTGGAAGGGCGGCAAGGCGCGCGAGGAATGGCTCGCGGCAGGACGTCCGCAGCAGCCCGGGCGTCTGAACGATCTGCGCCACATCATCTACAAACCCGCGGACGCGCCGTGGCGGCGGGCCAAGGACAACCTCGGCCTGATGATGAAAGAGGGGTTGCTGAAGGAAAACATCGACGGCGAAGCGCTGGAATGGGCGCATAAGCGGATGATCATGCGCCCCGAGGCCCGCAAGATCCTCATGGTGATTTCGGACGGGGCCCCGGTGGATGACAGCACCTTGTCTGTGAACCCGGCGAACTACCTTGAAAAGCATCTGCGCGATGTGATCGCGATGGTGGAACGGCGCAAACAGGTGGAACTGCTGGCCATCGGGATCGGCCATGACGTGACGCGGTATTATGAACGCGCTGTGACGATCACCGACGTGGAACAGTTGGCAGGCGCAATGACAGAACAGCTTGCGTCACTGTTTGACAGCGACCCCCGCGCACGGGCACGCATGATCGGGATCAAACGCGCAAGCTGATCCGGGCCGAAGTTGCGCCAGCCTTGCCGTTCGGGCAGGCGCACACGGCGTATTTGGACAAAAAAGACGGGGAAAGCACCGCGCTTTGACCCCGAGCAAAGGACAATGCCGCCATGTTTCAAAGCTTTTCCGAAACATCCAACCCCGATCAGGGCCCGTCCCGCCTGGCAGCCTTGCGGGGAGTGATGACGTCGGAAGGGCTGGACGGCTTTATCGTGCCGCGGGCCGATGCGCATCAAGGCGAATATGTCGCCGCGCGCGATGAGCGACTGTCATGGTTGACCGGCTTTACCGGATCGGCTGGTTTCTGCGTGGCTTTGCTGGACACGGCGGGTGTGTTCATCGACGGGCGCTACCGGGTTCAGGTGCGGGCGCAGGTGGCGGATTGCTTTACCCCCGTGCACTGGCCCGAGACGTCGCTGGGCGCCTGGATCAAGGATCACGCACCGCGCAACGGCGTGGTGGGGTTCGACCCCTGGCTGCACACCGTCTCGCAACTGCGCGACCTTGAGGCCACATGCGGTGACGTCGCCCTGAAACGCAGCCGCAACATGGTCGACAGCATCTGGTCCGACCAGCCGGACCCGCCCCGGTCTCTGGCCTTCGTGCAACCACTCGAGTTGACCGGAGAAGATCATGCGTCAAAGATCGACCGTCTGGCGGCGACCCTGACGCCTGCATCCTGCGCGGTCTTGACGTTGCCTGACAGCATTTGCTGGCTTCTCAACATTCGGGGCGATGACGTCCCGCGGACCCCTTTTGTCCATGCGTTTGCGCTGCTGCACGCGGATGGCACGGTTACCCTGTTTGCGGATTCTGCCAAGCTGGTGAACCTTGGCGATCATTTCGGGCCAAAAGTTCAAGTCGTGGCACCTGACGCGTTTCTGGAGACCTTACAGACGCTGGAAGGGCCTGTTCAGCTGGACCCGGCAAGCTGCCCCGTCGCGGTGGCCGACGCATTGCAGGCCAGCGGGACCCGGATCATCGAAGCCCCGGATCCCTGCGCCTTGCCGAAAGCCTGCAAGAGCCCTGCAGAACTGGATGGTACGCGCGCTGCGCATCTGCGGGACGGTGCCGCGATGGCGCGGTTCCTGTGCTGGCTCGACCATCAAACCGCCGGGACATTCACCGAAATCGACGTGGTCAAAAGGCTCGAGGCCGAGCGCGCGGCGACGAATGCGCTGAGGGATATCAGCTTTGACACGATTTCCGGGGCCGGACCAAACGGTGCCATCGTGCATTACCGCGTGACGGAAGCGACGAACCGCAAGGTCGATCCCGGTCTGCTGCTGGTCGACAGCGGCGGGCAATATGTGGACGGAACCACCGACATCACGCGCACGATGGCCATCGGAGATGTGGGCGCCCCGGAAAAACACGCCTTCACGCTTGTCCTGAAAGGCATGATCGCCATTTCGACCCTGCGATGGCCCAAGGGGTTGGCGGGCCGTGACATGGATGCCCTCGCACGGGTGGCGCTTTGGGAACATGGGCTGGATTACGGGCATGGCACGGGCCATGGTGTCGGGTCGTATCTGAGCGTGCATGAGGGGCCGCAGCGGTTGGCCCGCACCGGAACGGTGGCGTTCGAGCCGGGTATGATCCTGTCCAATGAACCCGGGTTTTACAAGGAAGGTGCATTCGGCATCCGGATCGAAAACCTGATCGTGGTGCAGAACGCCCCTGCCCTGCCCGACCAGACCGTTCCCGAAATGCTGCACTTCGAGACGCTGACCTGGGTCCCGATCGACACGCGGCTGGTCGTTCCCGCCCTTCTGACCGAACGCGAACGCGACTGGTTGAACGCCTATCACGCGCAGGTGGTTGAAAAGATCGGCCCTCTGGTTGACGGTGCGGTGGCCGACTGGCTGGTCAAAGCCTGCGCGCCGATCTGACTCAAATCATTTACAATTCGCCGCTAACCCCTCACGAAGGCGGACAAAAGGGAGATCGCCATGATCAAAAACATCACGGTTTCAAAAGCAGACGGCACCTGGACCGTCCGGGCGGGCGGCGCGGTGATCGCCGAGAGCAGCAACGCAATGGAACTGACCGAAGGTGACTTGCCATTCGTGATCTATTTTCCGCGAGAGGATGTGGCGATGGCGTTTCTCGATGCGTCAGACCACACGACCACCTGCCCGCACAAAGGCGTGGCGCGCTATTTCAACATCATGTCGAAAAGCAAGACTTACGAAAACGCGGTCTGGAGCTATGAGGAGCCCAAGGACGACGTTGCCGGGATCAAGGGGCATTTGGCGTTCGTGGTGCAAGACGGGGTGACCGTCGAACAGGTCTAGCCTGCGCATGGCGTGATCACGGGGGAACGGTGCCGCTGATGGCCCGTTCCGCACATCCCCCGCTGGCCTAGCTGTGTTCCTCTTCGGCGGTGGCCGCAAGCGCCCTGTTATAGGCTTTCAGGGCATCGACGTGAAACAGAGCGCCTTGCAGAATCGGCGTGTTGTCAGGGCCATCCAAACGCACCACCGGCAGGAACGCCACGCCTGACTTGTCGAACAGCGGCAAAGCGGTCTCAAGCGTGGCCTGCGCCTGCACGAACAATCCCTGGGCGATCATGTCGAGGCACGCCTGTTCATCCGCAGCCTTGGGATCGGTCGGTGTGCGCATGACGCCCTGAACACGGAACAGGGCAAGCAGGTAGGCTTGCGGACCCGCCGCAAGGTGCACATTGCGGCGTTCCAACTGGGTCAGGAAGAACGACCTGTCCACCAGTCGCGCCGCAACGGCAGTGGACATCGAGACCGACACCATCACCGCGAGCCCGGTTTGCCAGTCGCCCGTGAGTTCAAAAACGATCAGGGTTGTCGAAATCGGCGCGCCCAGAACCGCGGCCGCCACGGCCCCCATGCCCGCCAGCGCATAAAGCGTGGATGCGCCGGAATTTTCAGGGAAGAGGCCGGTGGCAATCAGGCCGAAGGCCAGGCCGATCAGCGCGCCCACCATCAAGGACGGCGAGAACACGCCACCCCCCATGCGCCCGGCCATTGTCACGGCCACCGCCACGACCTTGAGTACCGCAAAGACAATCGCTTCGTGCCAAAGCAGCGCCCCGGTCAGGGCCCGCGATGTGGTTTCGTAACCGACGCCGATGATGTGGGGAAACGAGATCGCCAACGCCCCCAGCAACACCCCCGCAACAGCAGGACGCAGGAGGTGCGGCAGGCCCATCCGGCGCTGGATATCGGTGCCAAAGTCATCGGCAAAGAAAATGGCCCGCATCATCGCGACCGCCACGAGGCCGCAAACCAGCCCCAGAATGAAGAATGCCGGCAGTTCAAGGTAGAATTCCACCGTGGTGGTGCCGGGCAAGGTGAATTCTGTCACATCCCCAAAGACCAGCCGGTTGATGACCGTCCCCGCCGCACTGGCCACCACGATCGGCGCAAAGGCATGCAAGGCAAAGTGCCGCAGGATCACCTCCATCGCGAACAACGCCCCGGCAATCGGCGCGTTGAAGCTGGCCGACACGGCGGCGGCCACGGCACAGCCCAGCAGGTCGCG
>CAYZAD010000260.1:0-4319 GCA_964476315.1 uncultured Rhodobacterales bacterium | reverse complement strand
CCACCACGATCAGGTCGAGCCCTTCAGCCCAATCGCTGAAGCCGCGCATGTCCAGAGGCCAGGTCTGTCCGATCTTGTACGTGGTGATGCCAAGCCGTTCGGCCTCGGCCGCGTCGATGCCCAGCAGCGACAGCGCATGCACCAGGTCAAGCCAGTTCTTGCCAGCGGCGACGAAACCGATCTTTGCACCGGGCTTGCCCCACACCCGTTTGTCGATGCCGTTGGCATGGGCAAAGGCCTCGGCGGCAAACCGTTTGTACTGGATCAGCCGTGTTTCCTGCAGAAAGCGGTCGTCGACCAACCGGATGTTCAGGCCATCGTCGGGCAACGCGAAATCCGGCGTCTCAAAGGACATGCGATCGGGGCGACCATCCACGACAGAGGTGACTTCGACCGTGTCCTTCATGGTCTTCAACCCAACCCAAAGGCCGGAATATCGTGACAAAGCAAAGCCATACAGCCCGTAATCGAGGATCTCCTGCACCCCCGCAGGCGACACGACGGGCATATACGCATCGACCATGGCGAATTCCGACTGGTGCAAGACGGTTGACGATTCCCCGGTATGGTCGTCTCCCATCGCCATCAGAACGCCGCCATGTTTCGACGTGCCGGCCATGTTCGCATGCCGCATGGCGTCCCCCGACCGGTCAACACCCGGCCCCTTGCCGTACCACAGGCTGAAGACACCATCATGCGTGCCGTCGCCACGCAATTCGGCCTGCTGCGCGCCCCAGATGGCTGTCACGGCAAGATCTTCGTTCAGCCCTTCCTGAAAGGTCACGTCAGCTGCGCGCAGGAATTTTTCGGCGCGGTGCATCTGCATGTCGACGGCACCCAAGGGCGATCCGCGGTAACCGGTGACATACCCGGCAGTGTTCAAACCCGCCGCAGTGTCGCGCGCTTTCTGCATCAGCATCAACCGCACCAAAGCTTGCGTTCCGTTCAGCAGAACAGGTGACTTGGCCAGATCAAAT
Organism: uncultured Rhodobacterales bacterium; assembly: GCA_964476315.1. Taxonomy (GTDB): domain Bacteria; phylum Pseudomonadota; class Alphaproteobacteria; order Rhodobacterales; family Rhodobacteraceae; genus Marivita. The sequence continues at coordinate 3,342 of CAYZAD010000260.1, read as the reverse complement.
CGATCATTGAGGGTGATTTCAGCTTTGGTCATTTAACGCCTCCCTGCGCAAAATGTGCCTGTACCTTACCCATAATTTAGGTCATATATGCTGACCTTACCAGAAATATCTTTGTGATTGCGCGGCATTCGGGAAAGTTGTCGTTCATATATCTCTTTGTGTCATGTAGACCGCAATCAGGGTTAAGAAGAGTGCGTTATGGACTGGGACAAGTTAAGAATCTTTCACGCGGTTGCGGATGCAGGCAGCCTCACCCATGCCGGGGATGCGCTTCACCTGTCGCAATCCGCCGTGTCGCGCCAGATCAGGTCCCTTGAGGATTCGCTGAACACCGTCCTGTTCCACCGACACGCACGCGGCCTGATCCTGACCGAACAGGGCGAATTGCTGTTCGATGCCACGCGGTCGATGAACAAACGGATCGAGGCCGCCACAGCCCGCATTCGCGACAGCGAGGAAGAGGTGTTCGGCGAACTCCGCGTGACGACAACAATCGGCTTTGGATCGCTTTGGCTCGCGCCGCGCTTGCCCAAGCTTTACGAGAAATATCCAGACCTCAATATCGATCTGATGCTGGAGGAACGGGTGCTTGACCTGCCGATGCGCGAAGCCGACGTCGCGGTGCGCATGAAAGAACCCAGCCAGGCCGATCTCATCCGCAAGAAACTGATGGCGATCCGCATGCGGCTCTATGCGTCGCCCGAATACCTCGCCGCCAAAGGTGCCCCCGAAACCATGGCCGACATGGCCAAGCACCGCCTGATCTGCCAGAATCCCCGCGCCGCACAGGTCAGCGCCGGGATGATGCTGGTGCAACAGCTTCTGACGCATGACATCCAGTCGACTTTGACGGTGAACAATTACTTTGGCGTATTGCAAAGTGTTCTATCCGGCCTCGGCATCGGTGTTTTGCCGGACTACATCATCGAAGATTTCCCAAGCATCCAGCGCGTTCTTCCTGACGTTGAGTCGGTGGAAGTGCCTGTTTTCCTTGCCTATCCGGAAGAGCTGCGCCAATCCAAGCGCATCGCGGCGTTCCGTGATTTCGTCCAGGAAGAGATCTTTACACATCGCCAGACGCGCAAAGCCATCGAGGCTGGAGGGTCCGCGAAAGTGTGACCCTTGCGCAGCATGCATAGCGGGAATGCGACATGCGCAGTGACATACCTCTTGCCATGATTCAAGTCGATGACATATTTGGCATATGCGAGATGAAACGCCAATTTGCGCATCATCTCGATACCTCCCTGTTGGACTTCGGCCGAGCTTTTGCTCGGCCTTTTTTTTGCGCCGATGATTGTGCAGGAAAGGTTTGGTATGTCTGACCCACGCACACACCACTGTATCTGCGGGAAAATGATGTGGCGCATCGCCGATGCCGCCAGGGGCACACATCTCATCTGCTACTGTGCCGATTGCCAGACCTACGCGCATGCGTTGGAGAACGGCGGGCACCGGATCGATTCCGATGGCGGCACGGAAATCTTTCAAACCCTGCCGATGCATTTCGAATTCCTGTCCGGGCAAGAGCACCTGTCCGTGCTGCGCCTGAGCCCGAAAGGCATTCTGCGTTGGCATGCGGGGTGTTGCGGCACCCCTATCGCCAACACGCTTCCGAAACCGGGCCTGCCGTTCGTCGGGGCGGTGCTTCCGCCGGGAACGCAGGGCTATGGCAAGATCACGGCCTTGCTCAGCACCGTCGATACCGCCTCGCCTATCAAGGTAACCGGGGCGCTTGGTGCGCAACTGTCGGTGATCGGTCGGTGTCTGAAGGGCATTCTGTCAAGGCGCGGACGCATGTCGCCGTTCTTTGGTGCGGACGGAACACCGATTGTCACGCCCCGGGTCCTGACCAAGTCCGAACGCAACGCTGCGCGGCCCGGCTGATACCTGCCCCCTCACGCAAAAGAGCGGCGCTGGCCGCACCGCTCTTTTGGTGATTCCATGTCGGGATCGTTATGTTTTGGCGCTCGCGCTTCTCTCAAGACGCTCTGCAATGCCATCGCGCGAAAGCGACGATTTCGGCGCGCCCGACGCCTTGTGCTTTTCAATCGCACGAATGCTCACATAGGCAAACGCAAGTACGAATCCCAAAGTGCCGAAGGTCAGAATTCCAAGTCCAGTACTCATCTTCATTTCCTTTCGTTGTCACTGTGGGCGATACGCGAAAGGAGCCGGGGCAGATCACTAATTTCGAAGAAAATTATTCAAATTCAATAGCATACAAAAGTATACTTCAAATACAGCTTATTCCTTGTGCATGTCGATCAAGCAACGATCAAGATCACCGCAAGCCAGAAGACGGCCAACCCGATCAGCCCGAATTGCCCCGCAAACAACGAAAGCGCGGCGAGCAAGGCCAGAACCCCGGCCACAACAGCAACCTGTGTCCCGGTCGGGCGCGCCTCAAGCGCGGCATGAATGTCCGAAACATCCCGCCCCGGCCAAGGCCCCGCGATCAAGGCCGCGGTTACCAATCGGCAGTGCCGTCCAAACCTGAGAAACACGTTTTCTGCCATTGCGACTGTCCACGTTTGTATTCCTTGGAATACGATACCACGGACGCATTTTTTTCCGCAAGTGCGAGGGTCTTTCCCCGCTGGTCCCCATCGCGTAAAGAGCGTGCATCAACCCAAGAGGATGTCGATGCAAGAGCCTGCCATCACCGATGATCTGATCAAAGCGCATGGGATCAACGCCGAAGAATATGCCGAAATCCTGAATATCATGGGCCGTGAACCCACCTTCACGGAGCTCGGTATTTTTTCGGCCATGTGGAACGAACACTGCTCTTACAAGTCATCCAAAATCCACCTCAAGAAACTGCCCACCAAAGGCCCGCAAGTGATCTGCGGCCCCGGCGAAAACGCGGGCGTCGTCGATATCGGCGACGGGCAAGCGGTGGTCTTCAAGATGGAAAGCCACAACCACCCCTCGTATATCGAGCCCTATCAAGGGGCGGCGACAGGCGTCGGTGGCATCCTGCGCGACGTGTTCACCATGGGCGCGCGCCCCATCGCGGCAATGAATGCGCTCAGCTTTGGTGAAAAGGACCATCCCAAGACCCGTCAGCTTGTCCATGGCGTGGTCGAAGGCATCGGCGGTTATGGCAACTGCTTTGGCGTGCCCACCGTGGGCGGCGAGGTGCGGTTCCACCCGGCCTATAACGGCAACTGCCTTGTCAACGCCTTTGCCGCCGGTCTCGCGGATGCCGACAAGATCTTCTATTCCGCCGCCAGCGGTGTCGGGCGTCCGGTGGTTTACCTTGGTGCCAAGACCGGCCGCGATGGCGTCGGCGGTGCCACGATGGCCTCGGCCGAGTTCGACGACACCATCGAGGAA
>CAYZAD010000259.1:0-4323 GCA_964476315.1 uncultured Rhodobacterales bacterium | reverse complement strand
TCATAACAGCGACTCGCCTATGGTTGTCAACAGCCGACAGGGCGCGACCTGCGGTCAAGGGAGGACATCGCGACAATGGCGTCGGTCGAACGAAACGATGGAACCGTGGGCAAAGCCCTGTCCGTGCTGGACAGGATTGCATCTTACGGACGCCCTGTCCGCTTCGGCGAATTGTTGACCGATTCGGACATGCCCAAGGCGACGCTCTACCGGTTCGTGCAGACCCTGACGAACCAGCGCATGCTGCAATACGATCCCGAACGTCAGACTTATGCGCCGGGATTACGCCTGGTGCGGCTGGCCCATGCGGCTTGGGCGCAGTCATCCCTTGCCCCGGTCGCGCGACCGCATATCGACGCGCTCAGCGCGGAAACCGGAGAGACCATTCACCTCGCGCAACTGGATCACGCGCAGGTGCTTTATGTCGACAAACGCAACGCCCGCGACCCGATCGAGATGTTCAGCCAGGCGGGCAAGGTCGGCCCGGCTTATTGCACCGGTGTGGGCAAGGCAATGCTGGCCTTCCTGCCGGACACAGAACTGGACAGCGTTCTGGCACAGCAAAGCTGGCATCGCTTTACCGGCCACACACATGGATGCCCGGAAAGCCTGCGCGCGGAACTTGCCGAGATTCGCAAGGACGGGTTCAGCTTTGACCGCGAAGAGCATGAAACCGGCATCATCTGCGTCGCCGTTCCCATCCTGAACAGCCACACCCATCCGCTTGGCGCATTGTCCGTCACCGGGACCACGCAACGCACCAGCCTTGACGCCCTGCGTCGCCTCGGCCCGCGCCTTCAGCAGGCCGCGCAAGCCATCGCAGCGGACGCGGAAAGCTGGTTGTTTCCACGAGCACAAAGCGCGGCAGATGTCCCGCACACATCAAGGGGAGAGACACGCCATGTCCGGAGTGACACTTGAATCCGTCATCAAACGCTATGGCAACACGCAGGTGATCCATGGGGTCAACCTTGACATCGACGATGGCGAATTCTGCGTGTTTGTCGGCCCATCCGGTTGCGGCAAATCCACATTGTTGCGCATGGTGGCCGGGCTTGAGGAAACCACCGAAGGCACGATCCGCATCGGTTCCCGCGACGTGACGCGGCTGGATCCCTCGGATCGGGGGGTGTCGATGGTGTTCCAGACCTACGCGCTTTACCCGCACATGACCGTCCGGGACAACATGGGGTTCGGGCTCAAGATGAACGGTCACCCCGCATCCGAGATCAAGCAGAAGGTCGACGAGGCCAGCCGTATTCTCAAGCTGGACGAGTATCTCAAACGCAAGCCCGCCGCCCTGTCCGGCGGTCAGCGCCAGCGCGTCGCCATCGGCCGCGCCATCGTGCGCGGGCCAGAGGTGTTCCTGTTCGATGAACCGTTGTCCAACCTCGATGCTGAATTGCGGGTGGAAATGCGGGTCGAGATAGCCCGGCTTCACAAGGAAATCGGCGCAACGATGATTTACGTGACCCACGACCAGGTCGAAGCCATGACACTGGCTGACAAGATTGTCGTCTTGCGGCTGGGCCGGGTTGAACAGGTCGGGGCGCCGATGGATCTGTACCGCGACCCCGACAACAAGTTCGTGGCCGGATTTATCGGATCGCCGGCCATGAATTTCGTGGCAGGCACCGTCAGCGGATCAGACGTGACCGCGCCGGGTCTTGGCTCGCCGGTGGCCAAACCGGGTTCCGCCACCGATGGGCAAAGCGTTCTGGTCGGGTTGCGCCCGGAACACCTTGGGCTGCGCCCGGGAGGGGCGCACCGCGTGGACCTGACAGAAAGCCTTGGCGGCGTCTCTTACGCCTATATCACCTGCCCCAGTGGCGAAAAGATCGTCGTGGAAGAACGCGGAGATCACCGCACCTCCGAAGGCGACATGGTGGACCTGGTCATCGATCACGACCACCTTTACTTCTTCGACGCCAAGACAGAACACCGTTTGCGCTGATCGCTGTTCTATTTGACAGCGGATCAGGCCCGAAAAACGCGGGCCCTGTCTGGACCGCCGCGTTGTCAGACGGCTTCGATCATGTCAACGCGGGTTGCGTGGCGCCCACCTTCGAAGCTGGCGTCGAGAAACGCATCCACGATGTCGATGGCCAGACCTTCTCCAACCACGCGGGCCCCGATGGACAACATGTTGGCATTGTTGTGCTGACGGATCATGCGGGCCGAAAACGTGTCAGAGCATACACCGCAGCGAATCCCGGGCACCTTGTTCGCCGCCATCATGATCCCCTGCCCGGTCCCACAAAGGATGATGCCAAGCGCGCACGCGCCCGATGCAACCTGATGTGCCGCTGCTTGGCCATGCTTGGGGTAATGGGTGCTTTCTGGGGTGGTCGGCCCGATATCGACCACCTCCCATCCCCGTCCGGCAATATGCGCGGCAAGGGTGCGCCGCAGGTCGATGGCAGCGTGATCGCTGGAAAGCACGATGCGTGCAGTGTCAGTCATGGCAAAAAGTCCAAAGTCAGAGAGTGTGTTCAGTCAAGCGGAATGGAGACACGGAATTGAACCGTCTCGACACCCGGATTGTCATCGTAGATCCCGGCATTTGACCGATGATCGTAGCTCAGCGCCATACGCCAGCCTGCGCGTGTCTCATATCCAAGTTCGATGCCCGACCGAAAGGCAATCACTCCGCCAAGATCGAACCCGCCATTGTCAAAATACAGCCCCGGCATCGAATGCAGTTCCGCATAAGCCCCGCTGCGGCCGAAATGATGGGTGTAGGTCGAACCGAAGCCCACCCAGGTCTCACCGTTTTCGCCAATCGAAAGGCCCGCAGCATTGCCAAACGGTCCGCGCTTGTGACCCAGATCGTAGCGCAGATAAATCTCGGCTGCCGGATCGGCGCGGCGCTCCAACACCTCTCCGCCCGAAAAGGCCAGGCGCGGCGTGGTTTCCGTTTTGCCAAGACACCCTGTTTCCGTGCCGCAATGGTTCATGCTCATATCGGTCAAGCCAATGATGAACAGCAATGCTGCAAAGGTCCCGTCTGCCATGTCGTCCGCCCGTATGTCCTGCCTGCGCGCACCATGCCAAAGCAGCGCGGCGCATGCAATCGTAACACGGGGACTATCATCGAGGTGATCGGTGCTTTAGGCGTCAGGGGAATGGGCCGGAAACCGCTCATTGGGTCACAAAGGAGGCAAACCACGTGATACCAGGCCTCGACGTTCTGCCGATCGCACTGTCCGGCGAACAGCCACCAAAACGGGTCAGGGCGCTGATCAGGGATGCAGACCGCATCAGCCAGGACTTCGCCGAGGAACGCGGAACCGGGCGTATCCCGGAGTTGGTTACATCGGACGGCCTCGTCGCGTGGTCGTTTCTCGAGGCCGCCGCCGCACATCTTCAGACTGACAGCCCAAGGTTCTGCGAATGGGGTAGCGGCGTTGGCAGCGTGACCTGCATGGCGCATTGCCTCGGGTGGGATGCAACCGGTATCGAAATCGAGCCACGTTTGGTCGCCGCAGCCCGCGGACTTGCAGCGGCGCATGACATCGACGTGGCCTTTCACGAATGCAGCTACAAACCACCCGGATTATTTGACGAAGAAAGTGCGGCTGCCGATTTCGACACCGGACTTGGCTTTTCGTTGTTCGATTTCGATGTGATCTATGGCTACCTATGGCCCGCAGAACTACGCGCGGTCACAAAGGCGATTGCGCAACATGCCCGCAATGGCACGATTTTCCTGCGCTACAGCGGCGGCGTCACCTGTGATGCCTTTCGGGTCAATCGACGTGGTGTGAAGACCGCCTGACAGCCTGAAACGCCCTCAAGACAAAGTTCAGGCTGTGCCACAAAACCTGTGCGAACACAGAAGTGGGACGCCGAGGCTGGCAGTTGCTTTCGGTGAATTTGTCTGCATCCTTCAGAGAGATAGCATTTAGGTATTTATTAGGTTTGGCGGTGACCTACTCTCCCACGTCTTGAGACGCAGTACCATTGGCGCGGTGGCACTTAACGGCCGGGTTCGGAATGGAGCCGGGTGTTTTGCTCACGCTATGACCACCAAACCAAAAAAATACCTAATCTGCTTCGCGGGCTGGCTTTTCTGGGTTTGAGCGGGAGGCAGGGTCTTTTGCGTGCAAAAGGCCTGTTCCCGCACCGTCGAAAGCTGGGCGAAGCGGCTGCCACGAGGGTTACCCCGTGGCTTTGGATCAACTGTTGTCCAGGTCGGCACACTGTGTTGGTGTTGTGCTTTTGATCATTGGTCCAGTTCGGCACGCATGTGCGTGTCGGTTTTGTTGTTACTGGATCAAATCAAGCCTATCGGGCCATTAGTACCGGTCAGCTGAACGCATT
>CAYZAD010000258.1:0-4324 GCA_964476315.1 uncultured Rhodobacterales bacterium | reverse complement strand
GAGCGAGCGCACGACGATGACCGCATAAAGGGCAATGATGACGAGCACACAGATCAACCCGTATTCCTCTGCAGCGACTGCGATAATGAAATCCGTATGCGCATCGGGCAGCGACCATTTCACCTGCCCCTCGCCCACACCAACGCCAAAGAAGCCGCCTTCGCGGATCGCGTTCGTGGCATAACCAAGCTGGGTTGTCGGGTCCACGTCGGGGCTGAGGAAGCCATCGATCCGGCGCGCGAAGTGTTCCGAGTTCTGGTAGGCGACCGTCCCGGCAAAGATCACCAGCGCCGCCATCCCGACCAGCAGGATCATCGGCGCCCCGGCAACGAAATACATCACCCCCCAGCCGAACAGCACAAGGCATGCCTGCCCGAAGTCGGGCTGCAGGGCGAGCATGAGAACGATACTGACGGTCAGAATGAAAGACAGGCGTTTGCCCGGCGGGCCGCCCAATTCGTAACTGGCCGCCAGCAGCCATGCCGCCACGATCACGAATGTGGGTTTCAGGAATTCGGACGGTTGCAGCGATCCGAACCCGATCGAATACCACCGCACGGCGCCTTTACCGAAATCCGTGCCAAAAAAAGGCAATAAAGCCAAAGCGATAAATGCAAAAACAAACCCGACAACCGCAAAACGGCGCACCACGATTGGGCTAAGCATGGATGTCACGATCAGCACGACAAGCGCGACACCGCCAAAAAAGGCCTGGCGTTGCACATAGTGGAACGGCGCGAAACCATTGCGCTCTGCCAGCGGGGGCGACGCGGCCAGGCCCAGCAGCAGGCCGATCCCGAACAGGATCAGGATGCAGGACAATGACCATTTGTCGACCGTACGCCACCACTTGGGCAACACCGGTTCCCCCACACGCGATGGGGCCGCGCCGTAGACCATCTCTGTCATGCGTTCACCGCTTTTTCTGCCTCGATCGCCCGGGTTGTCCCGGGTCTGTGCAGGCACAGTACCGCATATGATTCGCTCGATCCAGAGGAATGATGCCAGCGAACTCTGGCTTGCGTGTCGGATCGATCCGTGATCGGAGCAAAGGATGGATGTGAACACTCTTATCTTGGGCGCCGGGGCTGCGGGCATGATGTGCGCGGCACATGCCGGGCCGTCCGTGCTGGTCATCGACCATGCCAGGGCCCCGGGCGAGAAGATCCGCATCTCTGGCGGCGGGCGCTGCAATTTCACCAACCTGAACACCGACCCTGCGCGCTTTCTGGGGGCCAACCCGCATTTCCACAAATCTGCCCTCAGCCGCTACACCCAGTGGGATTTCATCGACCTTGTGGATCGGCACCGGATCGCGTGGCACGAAAAAACGCTGGGACAGCTTTTTTGCGACGACAAGGCGACCCAGATCATCGACATGCTGCGCGCCGAGATGGCGCAGGCGGGGGCAGAGCTGTGGTTGCAGACCTCACTGACCGATCTGGGCCATGACGGAACGCGGTTCACCGCGCAGTTGGAGCGCGACGGCAAACGCACAACCGTCACCGCACGCAACCTCGTGCTGGCCACCGGCGGCAAATCCATCCCCAAGATGGGCGCGACGGGTCTGGCCTATGACATCGCGCGTCAATTCGGCCATCCCATCACCGATACCCGCCCTGCCCTTGTGCCGCTGACGTTCACCGACAAACGGTTTGCGCCCCTGTCGGGCGTGGCAGCCCCGGTGATCGCCCATGCCAACGGCACCGCCTTTGAAGAAGCGATGCTCTTCACCCATCGCGGGATCAGCGGGCCAGCCATTCTGCAGATCTCGAGCTATTGGAAAGACGGCGATTCCGTCGTGATCGACCTTCTTCCCGGTCAGGATCTTGCCGGCACGCTCAAATCCGCCCGGCAGACACATGGCAAACGCAACGTCACCACGGCACTGAACGAGGTCCTGCCCGAACGGCTGGTGTCCTACATCGCGCAGGACTTTCCGCTGGGCGGAAACGTGGCCGACCTTTCGGACAAACGCATCGACGAGATCACCGCCCGTCTGCGGCACTGGACGCTGACGCCGTCGGGCAGCGAGGGTTATCGCACCGCCGAGGTCACGCTGGGCGGCATTTCCACCGACAGGATCGACAGCAAGACCATGATGTCCCGCGACGTGCCCGGCCTTTTCATGATCGGCGAGGCCGTGGACGTGACCGGCTGGCTGGGCGGGTACAATTTCCAATGGGCCTGGAGTTCGGGCGTTGCGGCAGGGCGGGCCGTTACACAGAGGTCTTGAAACGGTTACGAAACTGTCACAGATCTGTCACCCATGAACAGTGTTGCAGCCTCTGTGCCAAAAGCCCCGTTTGCCGTGTTGCGTGGCCCTTTGCGCGACATGGCGAACCGTGCCTTGCGGGGGACAGCCGCGCCGCGGGCACAGGAACGGATCTGGGTGAACCCCAGCCGGATCACGCGAATTTACACCCGCAACCCGTTGGAAACGCCCGATTTCAAGCGCCAGCATTCCGGCATGGTCATCGCTGGCGACTGGGACGGACATACCGAACCGCTTGACGCATCGTGGAAGGTCGCAGCCTGTCTGGCCCGGTTTCGCGATGGCATGACCTGGCAGGAAACCGGCGTTTTCGAGCGCATGGCAGAAATGATGGCCCAACGCGGTGCCTTTGACAGTTGCAGGACAATGGATGACGTGAAAGCGCGATACGCCGGGATCGACGCGCTTTTCGACAAGATCAGGCGTCAGGGCTTTCGCGACGACACGCAATGGCAGTGGGGGGCACCGCGACTGCCCGGCGGCGTGTTTATCCATATCGATCGTGACGGCAGCCCGATCTTCGGTGCCATCGGCAATCATCGGATGGCCATCGCAAGGGCGCTGGGGCTGAGCCGTATTCCGGCCCAGCTGGGCGTTGTGCATCCGCAGGCGATTGCAGGAAACGCATTGCGGCGCTACCGGGATCTTGCGGCATGATGGGCTTGCGCAAAGCCATCGGCGCAGGCGTGCCGGTCAAGGCGGTGCGGGACGTGGCCAACCGCCTGCGCTATGGCGCCCAGGCGCCGCAAAGCGACGAATTGATCTGGGTGCGCACACAGGACGTGACGCATTGGTACAAAGCCGATCCCGCCAATGGCGCGCCCAAGTTCAGGCGGCGGCACTCAGGCATGGTGGCTGCGGGGGACTGGGATTTCTCACGCACACCTTTCGGGTCGCATATCAAGCTCAACAGCATCCGCGACCATTACGAACGCGGCGTGCCCTGGCAACAGACAAAGCTGTTCGACTGGATGATGCAAAAGATCGCCGAACAAGGGCAGATCGACACATGCCGGTCCAAGGAAGACCTGATCGCACGCTACGAACGGCTGGATCGCATCTATGACGAGGCCCGGCGCACAGGCACACTGCGCCCGCATGGCAGCGTGAACGACACGCGCGGCGAACATGGCGGCATCCTTGTGCACATCGCGCGCGACGGAACTCCGTTGCGGGATGGCGGCGGGATGCATCGCTTTGCCATTGCGGTTGTCCTGAATCTCGCGCGTGTGCCTGCGCAACTGGGCGTGATCCACCCCGACGCTTTGAAGGCTGGCATCCTCGACGATCTGCGTCACCCCAAGGACAGCCCGGCCCCGCAAAGCAGTGCGCCGGTCAAGGAGCCAGCGCTTTAGTCACTTCGGCCACGAAATCGTCCCCGCGTTTTTCAAAGCTGTCATACTGGTCAAAGCTCGCCGCCGCCGGGGCGAGCAAAACCACATCCCCCGCTTCCGCGTCGGCCAAGGCGCGGGCCACCGCAACGTCCATCGTGCCGCAGGCGTCGGTTTCCACACCCGCCAATTGCACCGCGAAACTGTCTGCCTCGCGACCGATCACATAGGCCTTGCGCACATGTTCGAACCCGGGCGCCAGCGCATCGAGCCCGCCTTCCTTTTGCAATCCGCCGCAGATCCAGCGGATGTTGCGGAACGCCTGCAGCGCCTTCAGCGCGGAATCGACATTCGTGGCCTTGCTGTCGTTGACAAAGGTCACGCCGTTCGCCTCGGCGATGATCTGGCTGCGGTGCGGCAACCCGGCAAAGCTTTTCATCGCGGCCTCGATCTGGCGCGGGGCAACACCCAGCGCCCGCACTGCCGCATAGGCGGCGCACGCGTTTTGATGATTGTGTGCTCCCGGCAGTCCCTTGATGGGCCGCAGATCGATCGACGCCACTTGCCTCCCCTTGCGCCATTCCGCCAGAAACCCCTTGCGCGCAAAGACGGACCAGCCCGCACCAGACAGCTTTTGCCCCGAGGACACCCGGATCACGCGATCATCCACCGCCCCTTCGGACAGCTGGTTGGCGATATACAGGCCTTCGTTTTCATC
>CAYZAD010000257.1:0-4343 GCA_964476315.1 uncultured Rhodobacterales bacterium | reverse complement strand
CAGAACTGCCACTTTCGGGTTTGCCCTGCTCGACATACCCAAAATCGCCTCAAATCAGGGGTTTACCCCTGCTTCTGCCATGGGGCCACGCCCCTTGTAATTTTGTGCAACCTGCCCGCTGCACCGCCTCAATCCGCGAGGGTTTATCCCTCGTCGCTGCGCTTTGGGTCACCAACGCGCATGATTTCCCAGTGTAACTCTATTCCCGAGTGTTGGAAAACCCTTTTTCGCACCTCTTCGCCCAATCCTTCAAGCTCGGCCGCTGTTGCGCCGCCGGTATTGACCAGGAAATTCGAATGCATGGGCGACATTTGTGCGCCACCTTGCCTGGCACCGCGCATTCCGGCGTCGTCGATCACCTTCCACGCCTTGAGATCGTGCACATCATCGGCTTTGCCGGTCGATGAAAACCCCGCCGGATTGCGGAACGTGCTGCCTGCTGTGCGGTCCTTGGTCGGCTGGGTCTCGTCCCGCTTTTTCAGTTGTGCCGCCATGCGGGCCTGCAGCGCCTCTGAGTCATCTCTTGCCCCTTCGAAGACCGCCCCGACGATCACGGCCCCCTCGGGCAGCACGCTGGACCTATAGGCCAGTTCGAGGTCGGAGGCAGGCAATGTCACCACGTCCCCAGATCGCAAGACCGCACGGACCTCGATCAGGTGATCGGCAACATACGACCCGTAACAGCCCGCATTCATGCGGACCGCCCCGCCAATTGATCCCGGGATCGTACGCAGAAAGGTCAGGTCCACACCCGCATCCGCCGCCTTGCGCGCCACATGCGCATCAAGCGCCGCCGCCCCGGCCGTGACGCGCGCGCCTTCGATCTGGATCGCATTGAACCCCCGCCCCAGCCGGATCACCACCGCCCGCAACCCGCCATCCCGCACAATCAGGTTGGAGCCGACACCCATCGGAAAGACCGCGATGTCGTCCGGCAAATCGCGCAGAAAATCGCTCAGATCCTCCACATCGGCAGGCTGAAACAGCCAATCGGCAGGCCCGCCAACGCGCAACCAGGTCAGATCGGACAGCGATTTGTTGGGGGTCAGTGCCCCACGCACTTGGGGAAGGTCGGTCATGCCCCGCGTTCTGCCGCGCAAAACCCGGGGCGTAAAGCCTCAATCTGCGCGACCGGCGACCTTGCTTCGCACCCAGGCAAATGCATAGCGCATGGGCCAGCGGAACACGCTGGCAACGGCGGCGGTACAGGCAAGGCCCAACCACAGCCCGTTTTCCCAATAGACCCAGACAAGAATGGGCGCGCCGACGACCATCAGCGCATAGGCACGCCGCCAATGATTGTCGTTGGACGGAATGGTCGCAAGGATCGCCGCGACAACGACCCAGCACGCCGCAGCACTCAAGGAATAGCTCATAGCGGAAGCTCCACGCTTTGCCCGGTCAGACGGGCCCAGAAATATCGCAGCGGATTGCGGTACATCGACACAAAGGCAGCGGTTCCCGCCACCGCCGCGGCCAGGCCGACCGCTTGCCCGATCATCACGATCAGCACGGGTGCCGTAACCAGCAGCAGACAGCCCGGCACGTATTGCCACCGCATCGGCAAAAGCGCGACGATGACGGATACAAGGACCCAGATTATGCAAAGCCAAACAAGCAACGGGGATGCGCTCCGAACAGAACCCTGACCGTGACACCACTTTGAAGCCGGTCTTCGCGGCAAAATCAGGCCAGCATCGGGACAATCCCGTGAAAATGCGATGGACTGTGCATCAGTTGGCCAGTTTGCCCATGACCCATGTCACCGCGTCCTCGGCCGAGGCCAGCGCGCCCTCGAGAAACCCACCCATCTCGGGCGCCAGTTCGGTGGACGCAAAAAACACGCTGTCCGCATCCGTGCCGCGCAGCACGGCAGGCCGCCCGTAATCCGGGTGCTGCCGCAGGGGTTCCATGTCGCGCGCCACGGCGGTTTCAGGTTCGCAAGCCCAATCCGCATAGAACGTCCCGATGGGCGATGCCGCGTCGGCACCGAAAAGCCGCTCCAGTTGCGCGAGACACGCGGCTGTCACCTCGGCCTCTCGACCGGCCCGGATTGGCGCGGGAACACCCAGAAATCCGAACAAGGCGCCGTGTGCGTCCGACGTGGCGTCGTGGATCTCCACCATCGGTCCCGCGCGGCTCATCACGTCGCCGGACAATCCGTCCTTGCGCCAAAACGGATCATCATACACCGCCACGAATTTCGCATGGCCCGCCATCCATGTCGGAATGGTCCGCAGGGCATCTACAATCTGCGTTGTCAATGCCGGGGCAAAGTGCAAGTCCGCCGCCACCCGTGGCGGCAGCGCGACCACAACACACCGCGCCGACACCGTGCCTCCATCGGCAAAGCCCAGCGTGCCGTCTTGCGCCAGCGAAACGACAGGGCGGCCTGTCTCGATGCTGTGTGTGGGCACTTTGTCTGCAAGGCCCGAGACAAGGGCCCCCATACCACCCCGTATCCGCAAAGACCCCTGCATCGACGATATCCCGCGATCACGCAGAACCTCGCCCCGCTCCGTTTCAAAAAGCAGCGCACCGTGCGCATATTGCTCGAACACCGTAAGGCCGAGCGCCTTGGTCAGCGCAGCCATGCGCGGCTGTCCCGGCCAGAACCACGACGGGCCAAGATCGAAGCTGCCGCCGCCCAGACCCTCGGTTCTGATCCGGCCTCCCAGCCGGTCCCGGGCTTCGATCAGGCGAAACGGCACACCTGCCGCGTGCAGCGACGCGGCAACCGAAAGCCCGGTCAGACCGGCCCCGACGATGGCAACCTGCGTGTCCAAGATCAGACGTGGGGCGCGGTTGCAAAGGGCAAATGCCCTGTCTTCATCCAGACCTTTGCGCCCGTCGGGCCGGCAACGGCGTGCAACGGCGCACCATCGGGCAGGCGCAGCCACGACCAAGGCTCAAGCGCGTCGTCCTGTTCCTGCAGGCTGCCCTCGAGAACAAAGAGTTCGATCCCGCCGGTGGCATCCTCGGACAGTGTCGCGCCGGGCTCTATCGACAGGTAGGACACGGTTTCGCGCGCATCTGCATGCAGGGTGGCACGCGCGATGCCGTCCCGCGCCGCGCCCAGTTCTGCGGACATGTCCTTGCGGAATTGCGTTCGGTCCTCAAGATCGAATTGCCAGAGTTTGACAAGGATCGTGCAGCCGTCATCCGATCCCGGCGTGTGCGCCGTGGTCGGCGGATTGCGCACATATGTGCCAACGGGGTAGTCCCCGTGTTCGTCCTGGAAAACACCTTCGAGCACCAGGAACTCCTCGCCGCCGGTATGCGTGTGCGCCGAGAAATGACTGCCCGGCGCATACCGGACAATCGAGGTCGCCCGGGCCACTTCGTCACCGATGCGGTCCAGCATCCGCCGGTCCACACCCGGCATCGGCGATGCCACCCAGGGCGCTTGCGCCGCATGCACCAACGCGCGCTTCGTGAAATCCGCATTCAGGTCCATGGCTCCGCTTCTCCCGTTCAAACCTTGCCCCGTTTTGGTAGCGCCATCGCCCGGCCAAGGAAACCCGACAGCAGCCTTCTTGCCGGGGTTCGAAAATGATCCTGAGGGTGTTGCCGCGCGCGCAGCGCCAGCGCCCCTGTTTTCGGTCAACCGAAAACGAGGATGCGTGCGCGCATCCTCTGTGCTGTCGCGACCTACTTTGCCAACCGATGCGGCAGACCGTTCGCCCAGGTGCTGATCGTCCCCGCCCCGAGGCAGACCACCATATCCCCCGGGCGTGCCTGCTCGCGGACCAGTCGTTCCAGATCGTCCTCGCTCAGAATGGCGCGGGCATGACGGTGGCCGTGGCGGATCAGCCCCGCCACGAGGTCGTCGCGCGACGCACCCTCGATCGGGTCTTCCCCGGCGGCAAAAACCTCTGCGATGGCCACCACGTCCGCCTCGTTGAAGCAAGCGCAGAAATCGTCAAACAAATGGGACAGCCGCGAATACCGGTGTGGCTGGTGGACCGCGATCACCCGTCCATCCGAGGCCTGGCGCGCGGCTTTGAGAACGGCCGCTATCTCGACCGGATGATGGCCGTAATCGTCGATGATCGTGACCCCGTTCCATTCGCCCACCTTGGTAAAGCGCCGGTTCACGCCGCCGAACGCGGCAAGGGCTTCGCGGATCTCGGATTTCTTCATGCCCAGATGCCGGGCCACCGCCACGGCAGAGAGCGCGTTCGACACGTTGTGATCCCCGGGCATCGGCAGGGTGCAACCGTCGATCACATCGTCTTCGGCCTGCAACGCGATGTCGAAATGCGCCACGCCCTTTTCGTAGTGCAGATTCACCGCGCGGACATCGGCCTGCGCATTGAAGCCATAGGTCACCACGCGCCGGT
>CAYZAD010000256.1:0-4350 GCA_964476315.1 uncultured Rhodobacterales bacterium | reverse complement strand
CCCATGACGGTATCCTGCTTGACCCGGCTGTTGCTGGACAGGTAGCCGGTGGCCAGCGCGCAGGTCATGCCTGCGGCAAACGCTCCGATCAAAAGCGGGATGCCCAGAATATAGGCCAGCACAATGCCGGGCAGCACCGCGTGGCTGACCGCATCCCCCATGAGCGCCCAGCCTTTCAGAACAAGGAAACAGGACAGCAAGGCCGTGGGCACCGACACCATCATCGCGATCAGGAACGCGTTCTGCATGAATGCAAACCGGAAGGGCAGCATCAGCGTTTCGATGTCCATCACGCGCCCTCCTGCACCGGTTTTTGCACCACGAGGCTGTCGGCCGGCCCGTCCTCCAACACATGCCGCGCCTTGCGCCTGGCCGCGAGGATGCCGTGCTGCGGCGCAAAGACAAACGCAAGCAGGAAGATCAGGGTTTGCAGGGTCACGATGATTCCCCCGGTCGCACCGTCAAGGAAGTAACTGATATACGCACCGAAAAAGCTGGTCAGCGCACCGATGGCCACGGAAGTTACGATCAGGCGCGGAAAGCGGTCACAGAGCAGATAGGCCGTCGCCCCGGGTGTCACCACCATGGCGATCACCAGAAACGCCCCGACGGTTTGCATGGCCGCCACGACACATGCGGACAGCAGGACGAAAAACACCGCCTTGAGCAACCCCGGCCGCAGACCGATGGTGCGGGCGTGGTTTTCGTCGAAAAACGTGACCATGAGGTCTTTCCACTTGGCCAACAGGATCACAAGCGACACGAACCCGATAATGGCAAGCTGCAGCGTGTCTTCCGGTGTGATCGCCAGGATATTGCCCATCGTGATGGTCTGGATCGAGACCGACATCGGGTTCAGCGACACGAGGAACAGGCCCAGACCGAAAAACGACGTGAAGATCAGGCCGATGATCACATCCGGCTTCAAACCCGAGCGTTCCGACAGGAACAGCATCCCGCCCGCCGCAAGGCCTCCGGCGATGAATGCGCCCAATGCAAAAGGCAGACCCAGGATGTATGCCCCGGCCACGCCCGGCACGACCGAATGCGCAAGCGCGTCGCCGATCAGCGACCAGCCCTTGAGCATCAGGTAGGCGGACAGGAAGGCGCAGACTGCACCGACCAGCGCCGACACCCACATCGCGTTGGTCATGTATATGTAACCGAAGGGTTCCAGCAGGTAGTCGATCATGGGGTCTGATCCGTCCGCTGGGTTTTTTCGCCATATTGCACGAACGGGCGTTCGTCATCGGTAAAGATCGTCACTTCGCGCGCGTCCTCGTCGTCGTGCAGGGTATCGCCGCCCAGCGTGAAGTGGCGCAGGACACCGCCAAAGGCATGTTCGAGGTTTTCACGGGTGAACGTGGTTTCGGTCAAACCGTAGCTGAGCACCGTGCCTTTCACGAGGACCGTGCGGTCACAGAACTCTGGCACCGATCCAAGATTGTGGGTCGAGACCAGCATGACCCGGCCTTCGTCCCGCAATTCGCGCAACAGCGCGACGATCTGATCCTCGGTCTGCACGTCGACGCCGGTAAAGGGTTCGTCCAGCAGAATGACCTGCCCGTCTTGCGCCAGCGCACGGGCGAGAAACACGCGCTTGCGCTGGCCGCCCGACAGTTCTCCGATCTGGCGATGGCGGAAATCCTGCATGTTGACCCGGCGCAGGGCCTCGTCGACGGCCGCGTGATCGGCTTTCTTCGGGCGGCGCAGGAAGCCCATATGGCCGTAACGCCCCATCATCACAACGTCTTCGACCAGCACCGGGAAGGCCCAGTCGACCTCTTCGGATTGCGGCACATACGCGACAAGGTTGCGCGACAGGGCCTCTTTCACGGTCATGCCAAGGATGCGGATCTCGCCCTGGGCGGCGGGCACAAACCCCATGATCGCCTTGAAAAGCGTCGACTTTCCCGCGCCGTTGATCCCGACCAGCGCCGTTACCGTTCCCCTTGGGATTTCGAAACTGGCATTCCACAGCGCCGTGTGGCCATTCCGATAGGTGACCGTCACGTCGCGCGCCATCAGACCGGCCTGTTCCGGCGCGGTCGGAGATGTGGGGGTCAGTTCGGTCTTGGCGTCAAGCATGACGGCGTCCTTCGGGTTTACCGGCCAAACGGCCTGAAATGCGCAAACCTGCGATGGGATCACCGCAGGCTTACCTGTCATTGATATAGGGCGGCGCCTAGTTCGTTGCAGCGGTCAGCCCTTCGGCAACCGTCCGGGCGGTGACGGTCAGGAGATCAAGATAGGTCGGCACGGCACCGTCGGCCTCGCTCAGGCTATCGACATAGAGCACACCGCCATAGGTCACACCGGTTTCGCGCGCGACCTGTTCGGCGGGGGCGCTGCTGACCGTGCTTTCGCAGAACACCACCGGGATGTTGTTGGCCCGCACCCCGTCAATCACCGCACGTACCTGTTGCGGTGTGCCGTTCTGGTCTGCGTTCATCGGCCAGAGATACAGTTCTTTCATGCCGAAATCGCGGGCAAGGTAGCTGAACGCGCCTTCGCAGGTCACCAGCCACCGCTGGTCTGCCGGGATCGTTGCGATTTCGTCGCGCAGGGGCTGGATGGTCGCGCGCAACTGGTCTTTGTATGCCTCGGCATTGGCCCGATAAACCTCGGCATTGTCGGGGTCCTGCTCGGCAAAGGCGGCCACGATGTTGTCGATGTAGATCAGGGCATTGTCCAGACCCATCCAGGCATGCGGGTTCGGCTTGCCCTCGTAGCTGCCCGACGAGATCGAGATTGGATCGATGCCGTCGCTCAGCGTTGCGGACGGAATATCCCCGAGGTTGGACAGGAACTGTTCGAACCACAATTCGAGGTTCATCCCGTTCCACAGAATGAGATCGGCATCGGAGGCGCGCACGATGTCCTGGGGGGTCGGCTCATAGCCATGGATTTCCGCGCCCGGCTTGGTGATGGAGACCACCTCTGCCGCATCGCCGGCCACGTTTGACGCCATGTCAGCCAGAACCGTGAATGTGGTGACCACCTTCATCTTGTCATCCGCCAGGGCCTGGCTGGACAAGGCCGCAGACAGGGCAAGCGCGGACACCGCAAGAGTTAACGTCTTCATCAGTCGAACCTCCACCTGAGATATACAGTCTTTTGTGCTGTAAATGCAAATCACTCGCAAAAAGATAATTAGATGCGAACGGTTCTCAAGTATGAGGATGCAAATTTTTTCGCGTTTCTTGGCCAGTCCTGTCTTGTGCGGGCCAGGACTTGCAACGTGGTCACCGGCGCGCTTGCGGCGGTTGGGTCCGCACCCGGCGCGCAGGTGTCATCATGCCGCCTATTGGTTCGCCACCCGCTCGCGTTCGATGTTGAACAGGCTATTGGCCAGCTGTTTGCGCTCAAGGGCGCCAAGGATCACTGTCGTCTGCTGCCCCGCATCGTCGGTGATGATCCACTGGCGCAGTTCAATCGGGTTGCCGGTGAAGACCATCTGGATGCTGCCATATTCCGGGTTTTCCGGGTCCTGTGCCGTGACGGTGGTCGCGGTGCCGTCAAACCCGTGCGCCGTCACCATGTTGGCGCGGCCCAGATCGACATTGCGGGCAAGGATCAGGCCCAGCGGTGTGCGATTGAGCGGGTAGGTATTGGGGTCGCCCCCCAGCTTCCTGTCGAACACCACGACGCTGCCGTTATTGGCCATCACCAGCGCCTGTTCGGGAGGGTTGTATTCAAAGCGGATCTTGCCCGGACGCCGCAGGTAGATCGTGCCGGTCGAAATGGTGCCGTCGGCATTGATCTGGGTGAAGCTGCTTTGGGCACTGGTCAACTGGTTGAGATAGTTGGACAGGGCATTAAGCGGGATCTGCTGCGCCATCGCAGGCAGCGCGGTCAGGATCAGGGTCGCCAAAAGGGCAAGAAATCGCATCGGGGTCGTCCAGTCTGCTCGGATCATTGTGTGCCTTATATGGCAGCAGACCGCGTGATATGCGATAGCAGCGGGGAATTTTGCCGATCACACCGGCGTGCCGGGCTGGCGCCCGGCCTGCCCCAGTATTGCCAAGTCCGGTTATTGCTCAGGCACCAGAATCTCGCGTTTGCCGACATGGTTCGCGGCCGAGACAACGCCCTCATCCTCCATCTGCTCGACCAGGCGCGCGGCCTTGTTGTAGCCGATCGCCAGTTTCCGCTGGATGTAGGAGGTGGAGCATTTGCGGTCTCTGACAACGATGCCAACAGCCTGATCGTAAAGCGCGTCTTCCCCGTCAGTGTTGCCCCCGGTGTTCAGGCCCAGAACCGCATCGATATTGTCGGCCTTTTCCTCGTCCGGGCCCTGCACAACGCCGCTGACATATTCCGGCGGGCCATACGCCTTGAGATGGGTGA
>CAYZAD010000255.1:0-4364 GCA_964476315.1 uncultured Rhodobacterales bacterium | reverse complement strand
ACCGGATATCCTGAGAAAACATGCCAAACACTTATGGAACTCGCGGTCACGATCATTTAGCGTTCCGACACCGATAGTATTCATTAGGAGGTTAATAGATGACGAACGAAAACACGGTGCGCGCTATGCAAATTAGACCTGATAAAGGCGTCTTTAAAGGCGAAGAATATAATCAGGATGTGTCTTTGGTGGCGGGCTCCGAATTTGAGAATGTGATCCTTGGCATGAAGCAGATGCTCGATAAAGATTTGGCACTCAAAGCATAAGCTGCTCGAAATAACACAGTGTGAGCGCCAGCGCGGCGCTCACATGCTGCGACCACGAAAAGTTGCCTTTGCCGTGCGCGAACAAGGTGATAGCCGTGTCTGGCAATGCAGACGCCCCGCCTGTGTCCGAATGCGGTGACACAAGGACTGGGTCACCGGATGGCCCCGCCGTTCGCAGGCTTGAATATCCCCCGGATATCGCGGTCACAGCCGGTCGTCCGGCTTTGCCTTGTCCTGATACGCCTCGAACATGACAGCCCTCAGTCTGTCTTTGCCGCACACAAAGACCGCGGAAATTCCCGCAGAACACTGCGCCCTTCGAAAGACAGTAGATTTTTCGGCCCATGATGTTTAGCGTCGGATACGTGACGCGTTCATTAATGGAGGTGAAGCATATGACTGACGACAACATCGTGCGCAGCATGTATGGCCATCACAAGGGCCCATGGAAAGGCCCAGGTCCAGGTCACGATCAGGACGAGAACTTCAAACTGGCGGGCGCAGAATTCGAAAACATCGTCCTTGGCATGAAGCAGATGCTCGACAGCGATCTTGCGCAAAAGGCCTGACGTGCCATCTAACTCGGCTTGTGGGCGCCGCAGCAGCGCCCACTTTTTTGTGCACAGTTTCGCGATGTTCCAACTCTTGCCCGTGTTGGATTGCCCGTCTGCATAAGCGGACGATCCGCGCACACTCGCGCCCCGGTCATGAACGTCAGGGTGTTTTGGTTCATCGGCGTTGTACGCTCTTCGATCTGCGATACCCAGGTGCCGCTGGCCTTTGGGCGCGGACACAATCAGCGATGAGATCTGCTCTGGCATGATTGCCCGTGAACATCTGGAAAGCTGAATAAGAAGAACGCTTTATGCCTATTGTGTTTTGTTTCCCCAAGTGTCCTGCAGAAGAATATGGATTTTCCGGCACATGGGAATTAGGGTGTTGCAGGTGAAACATTCAATCCTGGAGGTTTAGCAAATGACAGACGACAATATCGTGCGCATCATGGACCGCCCACACAAGGGCCCATGGAAAGGCCCGGACCACAACAAAGAAGCAGAACTCAAATCGGTGGGCGCAGAATTCGAAAAGGTCGTTCTTGGCATGAAGCAGATGCTGGACAGCGATCTCGCACAAAAGGCATAAGTTAAATTATAGATCGACCTGTGAGCGCTCTTGCAGCGCTCACTTTTTCGGTTGCAAATCCGGCTATTTTTCCAACGTCCGGACAAGGTGCATGCCCTGTCTGGTAAAGCTGACGATCCGCCTGCGCCCGGATGCGCTGACACGCAGCATGAACGCCTGATCCTGATCTTGGAACGTAGGGCTGTCCACAGCGTCTTTGATGACATCTTTGATCTTGCCGCCTTCGGCGATGGCGTGCATGAACCACAGGTCATTTCCGCTGTTCCACGCCTGAAGATCGCTCAGATAACCCTTTTTCAGATAGTCTTCTGTGGTCTCTTCATTCAGGTACGCCCAGATGATGGCCGCGCTTGGCCTGTTGTTGCTGCCAACGAAGATCCGGAAGTTCCCCGACATGAGCGCACAATGCAGAATGCCAACCGCGCGGGTCAGGGGCCATTGACCAAACGCGGTTGTCGCGCCAAGCAGTGACAGCATGCCCATGCCAATGTCATAGTCGGTGACATTCGTCGCCGGATCCAGGTCCACGGTTTTCAACACGGGGCATCTCTCACGCAATGACAGTCAAACTCGCCCACCCATATAACGCCACTTGTCCAACCTTCGACAAGACCTGCAAACAGAAATGCGCATATGGCCGTGAGCCGGGCATATCCGCTGGTATCATGTTATTTCAGCGCGCAGATATTTCCCTGTCGCCCTTCAACGCCAAAACGTCCTGGAACCGGTGAATTGAACAGTTTTCATAGTCACAGCATTTTTGAAAAGACGGTATTGCTCAGAGACCTGCCACAAAGCCTGTCGCTTTATTCGGTTCGGAAGAATGAAACCCTTGATTACGCCGGGTTGTCGCAGCGGGTCGCGCACCGGGTCAGCGACTTGCATGCGCGTTTGCCGGTCACGCCAAGCCGCGTTGTCATCGCCCGGTCCGATCCGGTCGATGTCCTGGTCGATCTCTTTGCCACATGGTGTGCCGGGCATTGCGCAGTGCTGGTAAACCCGCGGCTTGCCGGGGATGAACGGAAACGCGTGGTCGCCAAGGTAACGCCACGCCTCTGGATCGATGACGCCGGTCTGCACCCCACGACTTGCCGATCGCATGATACGACGATCTGGCCGGATGCCGCGCTCATTCTCATGACGTCCGGGACGACCGGCGATCCGAAAGGTGTGACCCACAGCCTTGCCTCTCTCCAAGCGCGTCTCAAGCTGAATGTCGCGCAGATCGGGGCACGGGCACTTGCCAGAACGCTTTGCCCTCTGCCGCTGTACTTCGGGCACGGGTTGATCGGCAATTGCCTGTCGCCCCTTTACGCGGGTCAGGCGCTTTACATCCTCGATGCCCCGGACCTGCGCGATTTTGCCGAATTCGGCGCGCTGATCGACCGGCACGGGATCTCTTTCCTGAGTTCTGTTCCTTCCATGTGGCGAATGGTGTTGCGTCTGTCGCCACCGCCGACACAGGCGCCCTTGCGCGTGCATGTCGGCTCGGCCCCCCTGCCGCAAGCGCTTTGGCAAGAGATCGAGTCATGGTGCGGATCAACGGCGGTTTTCAACACCTACGGCATGACCGAAACGGCGAATTGGATTTCTGGCGGCACCCGTCCGGACAACGACGCAGACGGATGTGTCGGCACGCCCTGGGGCGGCGCGGTTCGGGTGTGCCGGGACGGCGCACTGCACGATAGTGGCCGTGGAGAGGTGGTGGTGTCGTCACCGTCCATGATGCTGGGCCTTTGGGGGGTACGCGACCATCCGGACCTCAGGGAAGGGCACCTTTATACCGGCGACATAGGAGAGCTTGCCGAAGACGGCTGCCTCAGGTTGGTTGGGCGCACGAAGAACGAAATCAATCGGGCCGGCATCAAGGTGCTGGCCGAAGAGGTCGACATGCTGTTGGAACGCCATCCCGACATTGCCGAAGCCTGCGCCTTTGGGATCCCGGACGAGATTTCGGGCGAATTGGTGGCGGCGGTGGTCCGCCGAAATGCCGGCTCACGCCTGACCGACCATGACCTGATTGCGTGGTGCCGCGAGCACGCGCGTCTGGAAGCGGTGCCAAACCGCATCGCCTTTGTCGAGGACATCCCCAAGACCGACCGAGGAAAACTGGCGCGACAGGCCATCCAGAAAGAGATGATCGCAAAATGGTGCTGAGAGTAGCCAGACGGGCAAAGCACGACGCGTATCTCACGCAGACGGTGCACACGGACCGGTTTGACCTGGTGAACAGCACCTGGCGCGAAGCGATTGGCCTGACATTGCCATGGGCCAGTGATCCTGAAACCCTGCATATGCTGATGTATGCAAAATCCCATTACTCAAGGCTCGAATGGATCAGCCGTCTTGCGAGGCCAGACGGACGGTCCCTGTTCTACCATGCCATCGTCACCCGGGACGGCAAGGAAACGATCGGTGCACATCGCATTCGTCTGGACAGGTCGGGCTCCGCATCCATGGGCATCGCGCTGACGAACAAGGACTGGTGGGGAAAAGGGGTCTTTGAAGAAGTCAGGATGGCCCTGATGGATCATTTCAGCCAATCGCCACGGGTTGTGCGCTTTTCGGGCCGGGTCCTCGCACGGAACTTCAGTTCCGTTTACAACTACAAGAAACTGGGCTTTCGCCTGATCGGCCATGATCGCAACGCATGGCTTTCCCCGTGGACCGGAGAACTCAACGACACCATGTTTTTCGAATACCTTGCCGAGGACTGGCGCGCAAAACGTCAGTTGGACCTCAAATGACGGCAGAGGCATCCGTTACGGCA
Organism: uncultured Rhodobacterales bacterium; assembly: GCA_964476315.1. Lineage (GTDB taxonomy): Bacteria > Pseudomonadota > Alphaproteobacteria > Rhodobacterales > Rhodobacteraceae > Marivita. The sequence continues at coordinate 185 of CAYZAD010000255.1, read as the reverse complement.
TTGCTGGCCAAGGCGCTTGGACGGGCCGAAGCAGAGATTTCGGAGGATACCGGGATCGCGACATGCGACAGTTGGGACAGTCTGGCCCATTTTCGCGTGGTTGCGGAAATCGAAGAACGGCTCGGGCGCCCACTGTCCCCGACCGAGATATTCGACGCGACCGACTTCAAAGGCGTTGCAGCGCT
>CAYZAD010000254.1:0-4391 GCA_964476315.1 uncultured Rhodobacterales bacterium | reverse complement strand
CCATCACCGACGCAATCGATCCGCGATGGCGGCGCATGGTGTTGTCGATCAGCATGCGCTCGAACGCTTCCACATATTCCTTGAGCGGCTTGCCTTCGGTCGTCATCACCGGCTGCATCTCTTCGTGGTCCGACATCAGCAGCGACGCGATGGTGCCTGTCCCGCGGCGTGACTGCAACACGGCCCGTTCCGCAAGGTTGATGAGTTGGCGCACATTGCCCGGCCACGGCGCCTGCAAAAGCTGTGCCGCTTCCTGCGCGCTGACCTGCGGGGCGTCGCAGCCGTATTCGTCCGAGAATTGCTCGGCCAGCGCCGTGAACAGCGTCAGGATGTCTTCGCCCCGGTTGCGCAGCGGCGGCGCCGTGATCTTGAGCGCGGCAAGCCGGTAATAGAGGTCGGGGCGCAGCGCATCTTCGCAGGTCCGGCCCTCGTCCTGCAGATTGCAGATTGCCACGATCCGGGTTTCCGGCGGTGTTCCCTGATCGTTGATCACGGTCAGCAGACGCGCCTGCGCGGCATCTGACAGCGCCTCGATATCCTCGAGCACCAATGTCCCGCCGCGCGCCTCTTCCACGGCGGGAAGCCGGGTATCGTCTGGCTGCATCGGTCCAAAAAGCCGCCGGATGAGCGTGTCCTCGTCCATCGCGGCGCAGGAGATCAGAACGAATTTCTTGCCTGCACGGCTGCCGACCGCATGCAGTGCATGGGCGACAAGCGTCTTGCCGGTGCCGGTTTCGCCGTCGATCAACACGTGGCCATCGGCCTGCCCCAGATCAAGAATATCCTCGCGCAAGCGCTCCATCGCGGGGCTGGCCCCGATCAGCTTGCGCATCATCTGGGTGCCGTCCCCCAGTTCCCGCCGCAGGGCACGGTTGTCCAATGTCAGTCGCCGGGCGTTGGTGGCCTTTTTCGCAAGATCGGACATGCGGTCTGGATTGAACGGCTTTTCAAGGAAATCGAACGCACCGATGCGCATGGCCTCCACCGCGATCGGCACATCCCCGTGGCCAGTGATCATGATGACGGGCAAGGCGCTGTCCGATCCCATGAGCTTGCGCAAAAGCTGGATCCCGTCCATGCCGGGCATCTTGATGTCCGAAATGACGATGCCCGGATAGTCCGGACCCAATGTGCCCAAGGCCTCTTCGGCGCTGGCAAAGGTTTCGGTGTCATACCCGGACAGCGCCAGCCACTGGCTGATGGATTGGCGCATGTCCTGTTCGTCGTCCACAATCGCGATTTTCATGGCTTTGCCCATGGCTTTACTCCGCCGCCTGCGTGTGATCGTTCAAGATCGGAAGCTGCATTTCGAACACCGCACCACCCTCTTCGGCATTGCGGGCCAGCAGCCGTCCTCCAAGGTCGTTCACGATCCCGGAGGAAATGGCAAGACCCAGCCCAACGCCGTCGCCCGGTTGCTTGGTCGTGTAGAATGGCTCAAAGAGCGCATCCAGGTCCTCGATGCCGTGCCCATTGTCCCGGATCGCAAGCGTCGCGGTCTCGCCGCTGGCCAGGATGATCTCAAGCTGCGGGTCTGGTACGGTTTTTGTCGCGTCCAGCGCATTGCGCAACAGGTTCACCATGACCTGTTCGATCCGCATCCGGTCGCCCATCACGAACACCGGCTCTTCGGGCAGGATCCGGGTGATCTTGACCTTCCGGGACTTCAGTTGCGGCTCCATCATCGACAGGCTGGAGGCCAGCGCATCCCCCATGTTTACGGGTGAAAACGCCTCCTGTCCCTTGCGGGCATAGCTTTTGAGCTGCTGCGTGATGCCGCCCATCCGCTCGATCAGGTCATCGATCCGCGAGAAGGCCGAATAGGCCTCGTCCGGGCGGTTGCGGCGCAACAAGAGCTTTGCACCCGCAAGGTAAGTCTTCATCGCCGCCAGCGGCTGGTTCAGCTCGTGGCTGACGGCAGCCGACATCTCTCCGAGCGCGGTCAGCTTTGAGCTCTGGGCGAGCGTCTGCTCGGCCACGGCAAGGGTTTCCTGCACCCGTTCCCGTTCGGCGATTTCCCGCTGCAGGCGTTGGTTCAATGCGCGAAGCTCTGCCGATTCCCGCTGGAACAGCGCCATGCGCAGCGCCGTCTTGCGGCTCAGCGCATAAAAGGCCAGCGCGAGCAGAATCGCAAATCCCATGATTTCAAGCGCCAGCACCGCGTTCACACGCTCGCGCACACTGGCATAGGTGGTAAAGGTGGTCATGTTCCAGCCGCGGAACGGGATGCGCCCCTCGATCTGCATCACGGCCTCGCCCTGGAAATAGGCATCCGCGGGCAGCGCCGTCCAATCTGCCGTGGCGCGGATGGCGCGCTCGATCGCCGTATTGGGCGGCTGGCGCAACAACGCCGTTTCAACGGTTTGTCCGCGCCATGTCGGCTCGGTCGCAAGAATGATTTCGCCTTCGCTGTTGGTCACGAGGACCGCATCCGAAATCCCCGCCCAGGCCCGTTCGAACTTGGCCAGATCCACTTCGACGACAATCACCCCGATGGACTGCCCCTGGCTTTCGATCCTGCGCGAGTAGCTGAAATTGAAGCTGCCCACCTCTTCACGCTGCGACGAGAACACCGTCGCATTCGATCGCAAGGCCTCGATGAAATAGGCGGCGTTGCGATGCTGCTCACCCAACCGTTCGCGGTCGGTCGCGGCCACCGTGCGCCCGTCGACATCCAGCAACATGAGCGACGCCGCACCGATTTCGTCGACAAACGAAATGAGCCGCTGGGATGACTGCGAGAAATCGCCCGAGTTCAACGCCCCGATCAGGGCGGGATCACGCGCCAGAAGCTGCGGAACGATGGCATTGCGCCGAAGTTCGGACACAAGGTTCCCGGAATAGAGGGCAAGACGCAACTCGGCGCGGTTCTCGGTTGTCTCGGTAAACCGGTCGGTCAGATAGCGGTTGGTCACGAAAACGGTGGCAATGGCCACCGCGATCAGGATCAACAAGGCACCACGGACCCGCCAGGACAGGGATCCTGACCGCGTGTTTTGCCGTAACAGGGTTTTGCCAAGCGCCATTATTGCAAGATACGCGCAACCTCAGCATCGCTCAAGCGCTGGCGCTTCACGCTCGCGTCAACCGGCGCTAAGCCGCCGCCAAAGCGCTGGTCAGTCCGGCAAAGAGCGCCGCGCCATCCGTGCCGCCATGCCCCGGGTCACAGGCACGTTCCGGATGCGGCATCATCCCCAGAACCCGCCGGTTGCCGGACAGAATGCCCGCGATGTCCCCCATCGAGCCGTTGGGATTGTCCCGGTAGCGAAACGCGATACGATCTTCGGCTGCCAGTTGCGCCAGCACCGCGTCCGACGCCGTGTAGTTGCCGTCGTGATGGGCAATCGGGATATTGATCTCCTGCCCCGGGGCATAGCCGCTGGTATAGACACTGTCGGTTGTTCCCACGATCAGCGGTACGGTCCGGCAGATGTATTTCAGACCGGCATTGCGCAGCAATGCACCCGGCAAGAGCCCGGTTTCCGTCAGAATCTGGAAACCGTTGCAGATCCCCAGAACGTATCCGCCACGCTCTGCATGGGTTTTGACCTCGGCACAGATCGGGGAATTGGCCGCAATCGCCCCGCAGCGCAGGTAATCGCCAAAGGAAAACCCGCCGGGGATACCGACGATGTCCACCCCGGTCGGCAGCGCCGTATCCTTGTGCCAGACCATCTCCACATCGCAGCCTGCCTTGCGAAAGGCCACCGCAAGGTCCCGGTCGCAATTGGAACCGGGAAAGACAACCACCGCCGCGCGCATCAGACCATCTCGATCTGGTAGCTTTCGATCACCGTATTGGCGAGCAGCTTTTCACACATGTCGCGCACGGTGTCTTCGGTCGTGCCCTCCGCAAGGTCGAGTTCGATCACCTTGCCCTGGCGGACTTTCTCGACACCGGCAAAGCCCAACCCGCCCAGGGCATGCCGAACGGCTTCGCCCTGCGGGTCAAGAACCCCGTCTTTCAGCATCACATGCACCCGTGCTTTCATGACCGTCTCCGTCTTGATCAAGGGCGCAGGCCCCTGCTTCTTCTCTTTCCAAATACTCGAAATCAGACCGCACCACGCGCATCGTGGGCTAATTGATCAGCTTGGGCTTCTCCATCGGCGTCGTGTTCGCCGGCATCACGCCCAGGCGTCGCGCCACCTCGGTATAGGCATCCGCCAGGTCGCCCAGATCGCGGCGAAAGACGTCCTTGTCGAGCTTGCGCCCGGTTTCGATATCCCAGAGGCGGCAGCTGTCCGGGCTGATCTCGTCCGCGACGATCAACCGCTGGTAATCGCCGTCATAGACGCGCCCGATCTCGATCTTGAAATCCACCAGCTTGATGCCGACACCGTACATCAGACCCGACATGAAATCGTTGACCCGCAGGGCAAGGCTCAGGA
>CAYZAD010000253.1:0-4393 GCA_964476315.1 uncultured Rhodobacterales bacterium | reverse complement strand
CTGCGGATGATAGAGTACGTTCGAACGAGCATCTTGATTACAAAGTAATCACTGAACGCTCTAAGTTACTTAATTTCAACGATTTTCCTTCAACTGAACCACACGGTAAGCATGAGCTGATAGTTGAAGTGAAACGTGTGGCGTATGATTTCCCTGAAAGTAAACCTGAGATTGTCATTGAAGAGTCTAAAGAGCGACATCTAGAAAAGACCATCAAAGATACGCCTTCTTGGAGCAATACTTCAGCTGATATGATTGATTCAGAGGCTGGGGTGGAAAAGTTCCTTGGTGCGTCCTACTATCAAGATGAAGCATTTTTTCCCAGGGATTTCTCAGATTTACCTCGATTTCAAAATCATTCAAAGCCGAATTTTTCCGATGGCCTTTCGCATGAGCTTGCTGCGGAAAGAAAAGAAATAAACTCAAATCATTCTATTTTTGGAGTGAAGAGTTTTGAAGCCAAGGCATTTTCATTGAATCATTACCGGGGAGAAATTATAGAAAGAAGTCATGTGACAAGGCAAATATCATTGGAAAGCTTCAATGATTTATCGGAGAAGCGTACTCATCATTCGTATATAAAAAATTTGGATAATCCTGCATTGATGCAATCTCATACATTTGAGGGACTGAAAATGAAAACACCAATGAAGTCTAGTGAATCGGTTGACATGCTTTACCAAGGGATGTCCATGTCTGGGGCAGCACGTGATGTGAGTTCTGCCAACATATTAAGGCCTCATGTTGATTTTGATCGAGAGTCGTTTAATCGAAGTTGGCCTCCATCAAAAAGTCCATTCTATTTAGTGTCTGATTTTCAGGAAGGTCAATTCAAGGACACTGGGCGCTCAATTCCTGATCCACTAAGTTTGCAGGTGCGAAACATAGATCACGAAGGTCTTAACCTGAAATTCACAACGGAAAAACCTCACTTGATGTACCTGCTTGACAAAAATCAAAATGATTTGGCGGAGGATCTGAAAGATCATGGTATTGAGGATTTCAATCTAACTTTTTTCATGAGTGGTGGGAGTAAGAAGGGAAATCAACCAGGGATCATTGAAAATCTAGAGTTGGATCATCCTAATTTGTCTCAGCAGGGCGTTTACATATCCGGAGAGCTTGATGGAAGACCTTTGGACCTGATAGTGTAGGTGGATTTATGCGAATTTCAGAAGCAGTATCATCCCAAAGCCCGGCGAAGAATACAGCAGGATATGCCTCTCAGGACTTTGATACATTCCTGAAAATGCTTACGACGCAGATTCAGAATCAAGATCCGCTGAGCCCACTCAATGCGGATGACTTTTCTAACCAATTGGCGACATTCTCTTTGGTTGAGCAGCAGACATTGACAAACCAAAACCTGGAACAACTCATACAGAAACAAGAGATGTTGGCCTTTTTGGATCACACATCTTTGGTGGGCAGGTCGGTTGTCCATACTGGTGGGTTTGAGTTCACCGGAGACCCGGTGTCTTTCGAGATCGAAATACCTTCGGCCGAGGGTAATACGCTGATCTCGATCCGGGATGCTCAGGGGAGACCGGTGTCAGAATTGCTGGTTCCTGTTGGCGAGTCGGCGGTTACCTGGGACGGTACAGGGATAAATGGGCAATTTGTTTTGTCTGGTGCGTATTCTGCAGAGGTCGTGCGTCAGTCGGATGGTACAATTGTCGAAGGTGCGGTTTCCACTGCATCAACGGTTCAGGAAGTACAGATTGGGCAAGATGGTGTCTCTCTGAAGCTGTCAGATGGGTCGGTCATTCCGTCTCACCAGATTACGAAAGTCAGATAGAAGCTGGCACGGTCATCGTAGTACGCATTTCGGGGGAAACGCACGGCATTGGGGAATCGAACACAAATTCACCCAAACAGATTACGAAACACGTTTGTGCTTGTGCTTCATCACCCCTGAAGGGACTTGACGACAAGCTCACCCTCGCTCTGCGCCTTAATGGCAAGGGCAGCGGCGTGTGCGCCTGCGGCCGTGGTAAAGTAAGGGATCTTGTCAAACAACGCCACGCTCCTGATTTCCCGTGAGTCCTCGACCGCAGCAGACCCCTCAGTGGTATTCAGAACAAGGTCGATGCCGCCGTCCTTCATCATGTCGACAATATTTGGGCGACCCTCGTAAACCTTTTTGGTCTGCAAGCAGGCCACACCATGTGCTTCGAGGAAGTTTGCCGTTCCCGATGTGGCCACAATCGTGAAGCCGAGCTCGGCCAAGACACGCGCTGTTTCCACAAGTTCAGAAGTCTTGTCCTCGTTCTTGATTGAAAAGAAGACGGTCCCCGCAGAGGGCAGATTTGTTCCTGCTCCCATTTGCGCCTTCAGGAACGCGCGCGGGAAAGACCGGTCCCACCCCATGACTTCACCTGTGGATCGCATTTCGGGGCCAAGGATCGTATCGACACCAGGGAACCGTGCGAAGGGAAGCACGGCTTCCTTGACGGAGAACCACGGCATATTGGGGTCTGCCAACGTCATCGCGTCAGCCAGGGGCAGCGTTGTGTCGTAATCAGCGTTTTCGGGATACGGATCACGCATCGGGAAGTTTGAGAGAGGCTCACCAGCCATCACGCGCGCGGCAATGCTTGCGATGGCGGAGTCCGTGGCTTTTGCCACAAAGGGGACGGTGCGCGAAGCGCGCGGGTTCACCTCGATAAGGTAAATCTCGCCGTCCTTGATGGCGAATTGGACATTCATCAGTCCCCTGACATTCAAGGCAAGCGCGAGGGCTTCGGTTTGACGGTTGATTTCGTCCAGAAGGTCCTTTGACAAGGAGTAGGGTGGAAGAGAACACGCGCTGTCACCGGAATGAACACCGGCTTCCTCGATGTGTTGCATGACCCCGGTCACGTGAACGCGTTCCCCGTCACAGAGCGCATCAACGTCCAGTTCCACAGCACCGGCCAGGTAACTGTCCAGCAGCACAGGGCTGTCGCCGGAAACGACAACGGCCTCTTTGATGTAGCGCTCCAATTGCGCCATATCGCGGACGATCTCCATCGCGCGGCCGCCCAACACATAGGATGGGCGAATGACCAGTGGGAAACCGATTGTTTCGGCGATTTCAAGGGCCTTGCTGTCGGTCGCGGCAATGCCATTCTTCGGTTGCCTGAGGCCAAGCCTCTGAACCAGCGCCTGGAAGCGTTCACGGTCTTCCGCCAGATCGATGGCATCCGGCGTCGTTCCAAGGATCGGGATGCCTTCTTCCTCGAGGGCGTTTGCCAGTTTGAGCGGCGTCTGGCCGCCGAATTGGACAATCACCCCGTGCAGGACGCCACGTTCTTGTTCAACCCGCAGGATCTCAAGAACGTGCTCAAGCGTGAGCGGTTCGAAATACAGGCGATCAGAGGTGTCGTAATCGGTTGATACGGTTTCGGGGTTGCAGTTGACCATGATCGTTTCATAGCCAACCCCGGTCAGGGCAAAACACGCGTGGCAGCAGCAATAATCGAACTCGATGCCTTGCCCGATACGGTTCGGACCGCCGCCGAGGATGACGACTTTCTTGCGATCGGTTGGGCGGGCCTCGCATTCGACAGCGCCCATCATGGGGGCTTCGTATGTTGAGTACATGTAAGGCGTTTGCGCCTCGAATTCCGCGGCACAGGTGTCGATCCGTTTGAAGCTGGCGCGGACATTCAGCGACAGGCGCAACTTGCGGACTTCCTTTTCAGAGCTGCCGGCCAAGGTTGCCAGCCTGGCATCCGTAAAGCCGAGCATCTTCAATGCCCGCATGCCTTTTTCGTTGGTGGGTAGGCCATTCGCCCTGACGGTTTCTTCCGCGTCGACGATTTCGCGAATGCGGGCAAGAAACCAGGGATCGTACATAGTTGTGGCGTGGATTTCGTCATCCGACAGGCCATGCCGCATGGCTTGGGCGATCGTCCGCATCCGGTCTGGCGTCTGCTTGCTGATGGCTTTGATGACAGCGGTTTTCTCGGGGGCACCTTCGATATGCACTTCGTCAAAACCGGACAGCCCCGATTCCATTGACGCAAGCGCTTTTTGAAGAGATTCGTGAATGGTCCGGCCAATGGCCATGGCTTCGCCCACTGACTTCATCGCGGTGGTGAGGTAAGGTTCCGATCCGGGAAATTTCTCGAACGCAAATTTCGGGATCTTCGCGACGACGTAGTCGATGGTCGGTTCGAACGACGCAGGCGTCACCTTGGTGATGTCGTTGTCGAGTTCGTCAAGCGTGTACCCCACCGCCAGCTTTGCCGCGATCTTGGCAATCGGAAACCCAGTCGCCTTGGAGGCAAGGGCCGATGAACGGCTCACGCGGGGGTTCATTTCAATGACAACCATCCGACCGTCATCTGGGTTGATGGCCCACTGCACGTTCGAGCCGCCGGTTTCCACCCCGATCTCGCGCAGAACG
>CAYZAD010000252.1:0-4401 GCA_964476315.1 uncultured Rhodobacterales bacterium | reverse complement strand
GATCACACTCGATTTCGCGCTGGCCCGTCTGACAGGCGTGATCGACAAGATGCTGATCTTCCCGGAGAACATGCTGGAAAACATGAATAAATTCCCGGGATTGGTGATGTCGCAGCGGGTGCTTCTGGCGCTGACGCAAGCGGGGGTGAGCCGCGAGGACGCCTATACCTATGTGCAGCGCAACGCGCTCAAGGTTTGGGAACACCGGACGGATTTCAAGCAGGAACTTCTGAACGATCCGGACGTGGTTGCTGCGCTGACACCCGAGCAGATCGAAGAGAAGTTCGACCTTGGCTATCACACCAAGCATGTCGATACGATCTTCGCGCGGGTGTTTGGAGAGTAAGCCCGTTCGAACGGGCTTGGACAAAGCGGCTTGCAAGCCGCTTTGTCACGTCCTTTCGAAAGGACGTTTTCAAGGCGACCTGACGCGCCTTGATCCCTATTTCACATGATCCACCACCATCAGATGCTGCGCCAAGGTCTGCACCTCGTCCAGCCAGCGGGTCACGAGCTTCGGATCGTGCGGGGCCGGGCTCACCCCGGGCGCGATTTCCCGGGCCAGCACGGCTTCCACGGCCATTGCCACGGGGTTTGACACCAACCGGGCCATGGCCGATCCGCGCGCATCGCCCCAGGCATCCATCACGTAGGTCTTGTGCCAGACAGTCGTGCCGTCCCGTTCTGCCTGCAGGTCCACGCAGAGCACGACGCGATCCGGCTCGTCCGGCGCATAGGCATTTTCTGCCAACAATGCCTCGGCCATCTCCGCAAGACGGGCATCGCTTGCGGTGCCAACTTCCGCGAAGATGCCGGACCAGGCCTCGGCCCAGCCGTTCAGGCGCAAGGTGCCGCGCACGAATTCCTTGACCTTCCAGCTCGGATCGAACTGGTAATCTGCCATGAAGGGCAGACTGTCGCGGTTTGGATACACCTCGAACGCTTCGGGCTGTGGCAGTGGGGCATCGTAGCGCGTGATCGCATCCCACGGGCGCGATACCTCCAGTTCCGTGAAATGGCGGATGGATTTGGATGGCGACCGCAGCGCTTTGAGCACACCCACAGGCGCCCAGCTGAACTTGTAGCGAAACGCATTGGCAATCTTCGGGACGCCACCGCAATAGGATTTGAAAGAGAGAACGTTTTCAGCATCATACGCGGCACTCTTGCGGTAGTCCGCGACCAGATGGTGGGCCATGAGATGGTCAATGCCGGGATCAAGCCCCACCTCGTTGACCAGCGCCACGCCAGCGTTCTTTGCCGCGCCGTCCAACGCGCGCATTTCTGGCGCAATATAGGAAGACGACACGAAATGGGCCTGGTGCGCGATGGCAATCTCGGCCAGCGGCACATGCCAATCGCCCGGCAGCATGGAGACGATCACATCGCCTGCGGCGACGTCGCCTGCCAGCGCGTCCTTGTCAAACGCCCGGATGTCGTCCGTCAGGTCGCCGACGGCCTCCCGTGCCTTGTCGACGGTGCGGTTCCACACCACGACGGGCACATCGCCTTTGATGAGGCGCCGCAACCCGGGAATGGCCGATAGCCCTGTTCCGCACCAATGCACCGTCATGTCGCAACTCCCTGAACGTGGTTGTCAAAATGGCCTTTTGCCCGTCCCCAGACACCCGCGTCAATGGCCGGCAAGCGCCTCAGATGGGGCAGCAACTGTGCGGCAAAGTCTTCCGAGGATTCGCGGGGCAGGAGAGACGGCAGATTGTCGATGGCCATCACATCGAGCGGCGGATTGGCACAGGCGCGGATGACGGGGGCGTCCCAGCTCGTGACGCGGTCATACACCTTGATCGGTGAGAAATCGCTGTCCGGGTCGCAGGCGATATCGCCAATCACGCGCAGGCGGCGTGTGCGGTCGCAGGTCTCCGCCGGAACAAAAACCGGGGTTCCCGGACGCGCAAGAATGCAGTTGAAAAAGACCTCGTGCTCCAAGACCTCCGGAAACGGGCCTCCGTGGGCCGTCTCGGCCATGTCCCACTTGGTCACGTGAAGGTCCAGTTCCTCGCACAGGTCACTGGCACCGGTGCCGACGCGACCCAGGGCGCCGATGACAAGTGCAGAGGGTGTTGCGCCCTTCAGGGCGGATTGCACATCAGATCGCATCGCGTCTGACGACGCCCATGTCGATACGGGCGGGCAGAGCCCCGTGTCCTGAGCGGCATAGGCCAGCAGCGTCACCGCCGCACCGGCATATCCGGCCCAATACCCGAACGCTGCCACCCGGCGTCCGTCCTTGTCCTCGAGGTATTCGAGATCGTAAAGCGTGCCGCCGCCGGCCTGAAACCGGGCCAGAAGCCGCTGGCCGGCAGGTTGACCCTTATAAGCGTGGCCGAACATGATGTGCCGATGACGCAACGGCAAATCATTATCCGGTAATTCTTTTAACCCGAAAATAACGGCATCCTCGGGGGCGTCTGGCCAGCTTCCTTCTTCGGCGATGCTGGCACCCGCCTCGCGATACACGTCAATCGGGATCACGCGGGATGCACTGTCCTCCACGGTGACGGACAGGCCACTCTCAAGCAGCTCTGCCACGCCGTCTGGCATGATGCCGACGCGTTCCTCATTCTCACGGCTTTCCGCCCGCACCCACAGATGCATCCTGACCCCCTTTTGCCAGTCGTCTGACGGTCACTCTAGACAGGGTTATGAGAAGACAAAACCATGTTTTGTCGCCTCTTTTTGCGAAAGATATTGTTCAGCCGTTCAGCGCAGGGTCGCGGCTGCCTCAAGCCCCTGCAATGTGATCTCTGTCGGCCGGTTTCAGAAATGGGTCTGCGCAAACAGCCGCTCTGGTGTGTCGAGATGCGGCAGGGCGTTGAACTGCGTCAGGGCCAATTGCCCCTCAAGCGGCAGCCATGCGCTCAGCGATGTGTTCTGGATGGACAGGCACACATGGCAAAACGCCGCCATATCAAGACGCAGCGTCAGCCGCATTGCCATGCCGATCAGACCACCCGAGGTCACCACGAGCGTCCGGCCCGGCAGGGCGCTGATATCGTGGATGGCATCACGCACGCGGGCCTCGAAATGCGCAAAGCTTTCAGGCGCCCCCTCCAGCTTGCCGTCCTGCCAGTGTTGGAACAGGGTGGGCAGGTGGCGGACGAAGCCTTCGCGACTGTCGGGCAAGCCAATCCCGTGCTGCTCGTCCAGCAACTGCGCCATCGTGAAATATTCAAGTTCGTTCAATCGGGGATCGCGCGTGACGTCCCCGGCATGCGCTGCGGAAATACCGTCTGCCGTTTCGACATGACGCCGGAGTGTCCCTGTCCAGACCTGTGCAAAAACATCGCCCCGGGTGCGAAAATGCTCGCCCAGCCAGGAGGCCTGTTTGTGTCCAAGCGGGCTGAGCCGGTCGTAGCTGTGTTCGTCTCTGGCGCCCGTATTGGCCTGGCCGTGGCGGACAAGTACGATCTGGGACATGGGGGGTCTTTCAATCCGGCAAAAGAAAAGCGCGCCAGCCGGGGCTGACGCGCTTTGCAATGACCTGTCGGGTCAGGTTTCGTCCATGATCTGCGCTTTGGCCACGACCAGAAGTTCGGCCATCTTGGCGCGAATCTCGTCATCGGTGACCTTGCCATTCATGTCGCCCGACACCTTGCGCACCACGTCTTCGTGGCCGGCTTCCTCGAAATCCGCCTTTACGACTTCCTTGGCGTATTCGGCGGCTTCCTCGGCGGACTTGCCCAGCAATTCCGCAGCCCAGAGGCCAAGCAACTTGTTGCGGCGGGCTTCGGCCTTGAACTGCATTTCCGCATCATGAGCGTATTTGTTTTCAAAGGCGTGTTCGCGATCATCAAAGGTCGACATGGCTGCAGTCTCCTGGGGGCCGGGTTCAGTTGCCATAGGTATGACCAAAGCAGCCGGATCGTTCAAGACCGCGTCGCTTGCGGCACCGGGTCCCATGCACTATGAGGCGAGTAAACGTAGACGGTGTTGAACAGGGTGCCCGGCGTGGCACGTTCAAGCCTGCTGCCAGACACCGCATTTATGGAAAGACCGAACATGGCCCGCCGCAAGAAGATATACGAAGGCAAAGCGAAAATCCTGTATGAAGGGCCGGAGCCGGGCACAATTGTCCAGTATTTCAAGGATGACGCGACCGCCTTTAATGCGGAAAAGCGCGATGTGATCGATGGCAAGGGTGTTCTTAACAACCGTCTGAGCGAATTCTTCATGGTCGGTCTGAATTCCATCGGTGTGCCGACGCATTTCATGAAACGACTCAACATGCGCGAACAGCTGGTGCGCGCCTGCGAGATCATCCCGCTTGAGGTGATTGTCCGCAACTACGCGGCCGGAACGATGGCCAAGCGGCTTGGTATCGAGGAAGGCACAGCCCTTCCGCGTCCGATCGTCGAATACTGCTACAAGGACGACAAGCTG
>CAYZAD010000251.1:0-4406 GCA_964476315.1 uncultured Rhodobacterales bacterium | reverse complement strand
CGGCATAGGCGGCGGAACGGTCCACCTTGGTCGGGTCCTTGCCGGAAAACGCGCCACCGCCGTGGGGGGCAGCGCCACCGTAGGTATCGACGATGATCTTGCGCCCCGTCAGACCCGCGTCGCCGTCCGGACCGCCGATCACGAAGGTGCCTGTCGGGTTGACCCACCATTCGGTGGCGTCGGTGATCCAGTCATCGGGCAGAACTTCGCGGATATACGGCTCCACGATCGCGCGGATGTCGGCAGAGCTTTGGCTTTCATCGGCATGCTGCGTCGACAGAACGATCGAGGTCACGCCCACCGGCTTGCCGTTTTCGTAGCGCACGGAAATCTGCGATTTCGCATCGGGGCGCAGCAGCGGCTCCTGCCCCGATTTGCGCACTTCGGCCAGACGGCGCAGGATCGCGTGGCTGAACTGAATGGGCGCGGGCATGAGCGCGTCGGTTTCGTTGGTGGCGTAGCCGAACATGATGCCCTGATCGCCTGCGCCTTCGTCCTTGTCCTGTCCGGCATCGACACCCTGTGCGATGTGGGCGGATTGCGGATGGAGAAGGTTGGTGATCTCGCAGGTGGCGTGGTGGAACTCGTCCTGCTCGTAACCGATATCCTTGATGCAGGCGCGTGCAATATCGGGGATGCGGTCAAGATAGGTGGCAAGCTTGTCCTTGTCCGACAGGCCCACCTCTCCGCCGATGATGACGCGGTTGGTGGTCGCAAAGGTTTCTGCGGCGACGCGCGCTTCGGGTTCTTCGGTCAGGAAGGCATCGAGCACGGCATCGGAAATGCGGTCGCAGACTTTGTCTGGGTGGCCCTCGGACACGGATTCCGAGGTAAAGATGTAGTTCTGTCGGGACATGGTTGCTCCAATAAGGTCTGCCGTCACGTCAGGAAGCCGTTGTGACGGGATGTGATAAGATGCGTTACGCCTCTGGCTTGGGGCGGTCAATGGGATTGCGTCTTTCGAAGATGCGAAGCAACGCGAAAGACACGATTAATGCAGCGAGCGCCAGGAGGTCGCCGGTTCTGCTGTAAAGCGTGGGGGGCAGTGGTGCGGGCAGCGCCGCATCGACAAAGCCGGGCCGCCCAAGCGGGATGGATGCGGTGATCCGACCGACCGGATCGATCATGGCCGAAATGCCGGTATTGGCGGCGCGGACCAGCGGCAGGCCCTGTTCAATCGCCCGCAGGCGCGCCTGCTGGAGGTGTTGCTGGGGGCCTGCGCGGGTGCCGAACCAGGCGTCGTTGGTAAGGTGCAACAGCATGTCCGGACGTTCCGGCGCGCCGTTCACATCCTGTGGAAAGACCGCTTCGTAGCAGATCAGCGGCAATGCGGTGCCAAGCTGGCCCAGATCGATCAGCATCGGCCCCGGACCGGGCGCATAGCCGCCTTCGGCGCGCGCGGCGAGGCCAAGGATGTTGAACATCGAAAAGAGCCGCGCCGCCGGCATGTATTCGCCGAACGGGACGAGGTGATGTTTGTCATAGACCTGATCCGGCGCGCCGGTTTCGTCGAGCGTGACAAGCGAATTGTAATAGCCGTTCGCATCCGCCCGCTGGATGCCAAGAACGACCGGCGTGCCAGCGGCGGCCTGCGCGATCCGCTCGAACGCGGGGCCTGCGTTGTGCATCAGGTTGGGAACGGCGGTTTCCGGCCAGACGACCAGATCGGGATTGGGCAGTTGTGCCGTGAAATCGACCTGCCGGTTGAAGAAGGTGGGGATATGGACCGGATCCCATTTCTGGTGCTGCGGCGCATTGGGTTGAACCAGGCGCACGATGGGTCGGTCTGCGGTCGTTCCCGGCGGCGGCATCAGAATGCCCCCACCGAACCAGAGCGCCCCTGTCGCGACGATTGCGACGAGGGCCGGGAGACCTGCACGCCGCGTGACGGCGCCTGCCGCAGTGGCGGCCAACACCAACGTCACCAGGGTGACCCCGTGCGGACCGATCACGCGATGCCAATGCACAACCGGGGTGTCCGACCACAGGTACCCGGCAAGACCCCAGGGAAACCCGGTCAGAACATAGGCGCGGGCGAATTCCGCCGCAGCCCAGAGCAGCGCGATGCCAAGGATGCCGGGGCTTGCCCTGCGGCCCAGCCAGAACGCGGCCCCCCAGAACAACGCGAGGCCCGCCGCCAGTCCGACCAGCGCGAACGGAGCCATCCACCCGGTTGCCGCAGCATCGACCTGAAACGGTTCGAGGATCCAATGAAGTGAGGCCGCGAAATAGCCGGAGCCGAACAGCCATCCGAGCCATGCTGCCTGCCTTGGGCTGGATGCGCCCTGCGCGACCGCAAAGACGCCGATCAGCGCAAGCAGCGCCGCCCACCAGAGATCGAACGGCGGCTGACCAAGGGCAAAGACCGCCCCGAGCAAGAGCGCGGCAAGACGGGGCACCCACCGCCGCATGCCGGGATTACGATGCCTGTGCCGTGACAGACGCGGTGGGGGTGGCGCGGTCCGGGAGGGCGGTGGCGATCAGCCGGACGCGCATGCGCTTGATGCGGCGCGGATCCGCTTCGATGACCTCGAATTCGGGGCCTTCGGGATGCGGCACCACTTCGCCCCGCGCGGGCACGTGCCCGGCGAGCATGAAGACCAGCCCGCCAAGGGTTTCGATCTCTTCCCCGTCGATATCGGCGTGGTTGGTCAGTTCCATGCCGATCTCGGCCTCGAATTCATCGAGCGGCGTGCGGGCAAGGGCCATGTAGACACCCGGCTTTTCCTGGGTGAAGTTGCGGCCTTCCTCGAGGTCGTGCTCATCCTCGATCTCACCGATGACCTGCTCGATCAGATCCTCGATCGTCACGAGACCATCCACACCGCCATATTCGTCGATCACCAGCGCCATGTGCCGGCGTTCGGTCTGCATCTTGGCCAGCAGAACGCCGATTGGCATCGATGGCGGCACAAAGAGCAGCGGACGCAACAGTTTCTTGAGGTCAAACGTGCTGCCCTTGCCGTTGAAGCCGTGGCGCAGCGCGAGATCCTTGAGATGCGCAAACCCGATCGGTGTGTCCAGCGTTCCGGTAAAGACCGGCAGGCGGGTCAGACCGCTTTCGCGGAACACGTCCACCAGTTCCGCCTTTGTCACGGTATCCGGCACCGACACGATGTCGGCGCGCGGCACGGCCACGTCTTCAACGCGCATGCGGCGCAGGTTGATCATGCCATGGATGGGAGCAATCGCCCGAGCGGAGTCTGCTGAGGGCTGGTGGTCCGGCGTTGTATCCTTCGCTTTGAACCAACCCGCGATACGGGCCAACATACCGCCCGAAGAGGTTCCATTTTTCGTCTGCTGCGCGCCGTGCGCTGCGTTAGACGATCCGTCGTTGTCGCCCATCTTGTCCTGTTCCAGTTAAGCCCATTGGCCCGAATTGCACTAATATGGGTCCGGAACCCCCATTTTGCCAAGGGTTTCTGACTCAAGCCGTTCCATCAGCGTGGCATCGCTGTCACGAACATGGTCATATCCCAAGAGATGCAACGTTCCGTGAACCACAAGGTGCGTCACGTGGTCCCTGATCGGTTTTCCCATGTCCTGCGCTTCGCGGAGGCAGGTTTCGTATGAAATCGCGATGTCGCCCAGCGCTTCGCCCATCAGGGGATCCGGGTCGGGCGGCGGGTGCGGGCTTGCCCCGTCTTCAGCCGGGGCGAGATCGCAGGCAGGCCAGCTGAGCACGTTTGTGGGGGTCGGCTTGCCGCGGAATTCGGCGTTCAGATCGGCGATCCGCGCATCGTCACATGCCAGGATCGCAATCTCGTAACCGCGTGTGGACAAACCAAGATGCAACAGGGTCTGGACGCAGGCGGCTTCGGCCAGTGTTTCAAGGTCAACGCTGTTCCAGCGCGGGTCTTCGATGACGACGTCGGTCAGATGGGACAAGGTGCGATCTTGGGGGCCAGCCCCCAAACCCCCGGAGTATTTTTGAAAAGAAGAAGATCAGGGTGTCTCGGCGTCTTTTTCGTAGGCTTCGATGATGGCGGCAACCAGCGGGTGGCGGACCACATCCTTGGCGGTGAAATAATTGAAGCTGATCTTGGGGATGCCGCTGAGCAGGCGTTCGGCATCCCGCAGGCCCGAGGCCACGCCGCGCGGAAGGTCGATCTGGGTGCGGTCGCCGGTGATGACCATGCGCGACCCTTCGCCGAGACGGGTGAGAAACATCTTCATCTGCATCGACGTGGCGTTCTGCGCTTCGTCGAGCACCACGAAGGCGTTTGAGAGCGTGCGCCCCCGCATGAAGGCAAGCGGCGCGATTTCGACGGTCTTTTCCTCGATCATGCGGGCGAGCTGTTTGCCAGGCAGAAAATCGTTCAGCGCATCGTAGAGCGGCTGCATGTAGGGGTCGACCTTGTCCTTCATGTCACCGGGCAGGTAGCCCAGTTTTTCGCCCGCTTCGA
>CAYZAD010000250.1:0-4410 GCA_964476315.1 uncultured Rhodobacterales bacterium | reverse complement strand
GAAACCGAGATCAGCCAGGCCCAGGTGGCAGAGGCACTGTCAGAGCCCGTGCAGGCCATTTGCGAAGCGGTGATGACAGCACTTGAAGCAACCCCGCCGGACCTCGCCGCCGACATCGTGGACCGTGGCGTCATGCTGACCGGCGGCGGCGCACTCCTTGGCGACCTTGATCTGGCCTTGCGCGAACAAACCGGGCTGGCCGTATCGATCGCGGACGAAAGCCTGAACTGCGTGGCACTGGGCACCGGCAAAGCCCTTGAATACGAGAAACAACTGCGCCACGCGATTGACTACGACAGCTGAACCTTTCACCCTTTCGGGAAGGGGGATTTTTGGCGAAGAACGGCACGAACAGCGAAGACTATACAACCCCGCTGCGGCGCCTGCTGCTGGCGGTGGTCATCCTGTGCCTGCTGGGTGTCTTCTTCGTCTGGCGGATCGACAGCCCCCGCGTTGAACGTTTCCGCGCCGCAGTCATCGACACGGTGATGCCAAGCTTTGACTGGGCCATGGCCCCTGTCACGGCAACGGTCAATATCGTCCGCGATTTTCAAAGCTATCAGCGGATCTACGAACAGAACCAGGAATTGCGCCGCGAACTGCGCCAGATGACGGCCTGGAAAGAAGCAGCCCTTCAGCTGGAACAGGAAAACGCCAAGCTGCGCGATCTGAACAATGTGCGTCTGGACACGAGGCTGACCTACATCACCGGTGTTGTCCTTGCGGATTCCGGTTCCCCTTTCCGCCAGTCGGTTCTGATCAATGTGGGCTCACGCGACGGGATTGTTGACGGCTGGGCAACAATGGACGGGACCGGCCTTGTCGGCCGCATATCCGGCGTCGGGGCCAACACCAGCCGTGTCATCATGCTCACCGATGCGACAAGCCGTATTCCCGCAACGATCCAGCCTTCGGGCCAGCGGGCGCTGATCGTGGGGGACAACACGGCCAATCCCCCGATTGATTTTCTCGAAGACCCGGATCAGGTGCGCCCCGGCGACCGGATCGTCACCTCGGGGGACGGAGACGTGTTTCCGCCCGGTCTGCTGATCGGTCAGGTGGCGCAGGACCCGGGCGGGCGCCTGCGGACACGTTTGGCCGCAGATTACGAACGGCTCGAATTCCTGCGCGTTCTGCGGGATCACGGGGCCAGACGCGTGTCCAACCCGGCCGCCTTGATCCTGCCGGAAACACCCCCGGGCGATGCCGAGGCCGAAACCGTCGAAGCAGAGGTCAGTCAATAATGGACCAGAACCTCCTGCATGTCTGGATCATGCGCGCGGCATTCGTGTTGATCGCGCTGGTGATCCTCTTCTTCCACCTGCTTCCGCTTGACCTGACGCCCGGCACATGGGCCGGCCCCGATCTGCTTGTGGCCGTTGTATTCGCCTGGGCGGTCCGGCGGCCCGACTACGTTCCGATCTTGCTGATTGCCGCAATCATGCTGCTGGCGGACATGATGCTGCACCGCCCACCCGGGCTTTGGGCGGTTCTGGTGCTTTGCGCGGCGGAATGGCTCAAATCCCGCGAACGCCGCCAGCGTGAAACCACGTTTGTTCTTGAATGGATGACCTTCGCAGGTACCCTGATCGTGATCACCGTGCTCTATCGTGCGGTGCTCATGGTGCTTATTCTGGTACCCGGCACCTTCACGCTCGCTATTGTACAACTGATCATGACCATATTGCTTTATCCAGTGGTTGTCGGCGTATCGCATTTCCTGTTGGGTGTGCACCGCGCAGCGCCCGGGGATGTGGATCGATTGGGACGGACAGCATGAGGCGCGCACCAAAGGACACGGCGGAAAGCATCCGCAAGATATCGCGGCGCGGGGTGATCCTCGGCGGTTTGCAACTGGCCTTTGCTGGTGTTCTGGGGCTGCGCATGCAGCATCTTCAGGTCGACCAGGCCGATGAATTCCGCCTGCTTGCCGAGGAAAACCGGATCAATATTCGCCTGATCCCCCCCAAACGCGGGCAAATCTTTGACCGCAACGGGGTCACGCTGGCGGCAAATGAACCCTCCTACCGGATCACGATGGTGCGCGAAGACGCCGGCAATGTCGACGAGGTCATCGCGCGGCTGTCCAACCTCGTCGAACTGGACGAGGATGAACTCAATCGCGCGCTGGCGGAAATGGAGCGCAGCGCCCCCTTCCTGCCCATCACCGTGGCCGAACGTGTCACGTGGGAGGACATCAGCCGCGTCGCCGTCAACGCCCCTGCCCTGCCCGGCGTCACACCCGAGGTGGGGCTGTCGCGGGCCTATCCCCGGATGGGCGATTTTGCCCATGTGGTGGGCTATGTCGGCCCGGTCAGCGAACGTGATCTGGCGCGCTACGAAACCCCGGACCCGGTGCTGCGCATCCCGCGGTTTCAGATCGGCAAGGTCGGTATCGAAACCCGCTACGAAGAAGACCTGCGCGGGCGCGCCGGGGCCAAGCGGGTCGAAGTCAACGCCGTTGGCCGCGTGATGCGAGAACTGGATCGGCGCGAAGGCACCCCCGGTTCGGACATGCAACTGACGGTCGACAGCAAGCTGCAAAGCTATATCCAGGCGCGCCTGGGTGAGGAAAGCGCCTCCGTCGTCGTCATGGACGTGAACACCGGCGATCTGCTGGGCATCGCATCGTCGCCGTCTTACGACCCGAACAAGTTCGTCCGCGGCATTTCGGTGGCGGATTTCGGCGAACTCCGCGACAACGATCACCGGCCGCTGGCATCGAAAACCGTGCAGGATGCCTACCCGCCGGGATCGACCTTCAAGATGATCACAGCGCTTGCCGCCATGCATGCGGGTGTCGTGTCCCCGGACGACACGGTCTGGTGCCCCGGCCACATGGAGGTCGGCGGGCGCCGGTTCCACTGCTGGAAACGCGCGGGACACGGGCACATGAACCTCGAACAGTCCCTGCGCGAAAGCTGTGACGTCTATTACTACGACCTCGCGCTCAAGGTAGGCATCGACAGGATCGCCGAAACCGCCCGCAAGTTCGGGCTCGGCGAAGCGTTCCCGATCGGCATGTCTGCCGTGACCGAAGGTCTGGTGCCCAACAAGGAGTGGAAACGGCAGGAACGCGATGCCGAATGGCGGATCGGCGACACGGTCAACGCCTCCATCGGGCAGGGCTATGTCCTGACCTCGCCGCTGCAACTCGCCGTCATGACGGCGCGCATCGCCACCGGAACAGACGTGACACCCCGGCTTGTCCGCCGGATTGGCGCGCTCGAAACCGAAGCCAACCCCGGCACCAACCTTGGCTTCAATGAAAACCACCTGCGCCAGATCCGGCGCGCGATGTTCGCTGTCTCCAACAACCGTCGCGGCACGGCTTACGGTTCGCGGATCATCGAAGATGCCTACCGGATCGCCGGCAAGACCGGGACAAGCCAGGTGCGCAACATCACCGCAGCAGAACGCGCGCGCGGTGTCACGCGCAACGAAGACCTGCCGTGGAACCGCCGTGACCACGCGCTGTTCGTGAATTACGCCCCCTACGAAAACCCGCAAATCGCCGTAGCCGTTGTCGTCGAACACGGCGGGGGCGGGTCCAGCGCCGCGGCCCCCATCGGGCGTGACGTGACCCTTCAGGCGCTCTACGGTGAGGACCCGCCGCTTGAGGCCTATCCTTCCAAGGATCGCGAACGCATCCGCAGCCAGCAGGAACGCCTGCGTCAGGTGCTGCAAGCCAACGATATCGACGGGCGCAGCCGCGCATGAGTTATCTTGAGTATACCGTCAAAAGCGTTCCCGCCGGATGGCGCAAGATACTGTTCGTCAACTGGCCACTTGCGATCCTGCTGACCGCCATCGCGGGGGTCGGTTTCCTGATGCTCTATTCCGTGGCGGGCGGTTCCATGACGCCATGGGCCGAACCGCAGATGAAGCGCTTTGCCATGGGGTTGGCGCTGATGTTCATCGTTGCCATGGTGCCGATCTGGTTTTGGCGAAACATGTCGGTCATGGCCTATCTCGTCGCGCTTGCCTTGCTGGTTGCCGTCGAATTCTTTGGCACGGTCGGAATGGGCGCCCAGCGCTGGATCAACCTGGGTTTCATGCGCCTGCAACCGTCTGAGCTGATGAAGGTGGCGATGGTCATGATGTTGGCCGGGTATTACGACTGGCTCCCGATGAAGCGGGTCTCCCATCCGTTCTGGGTCCTGATCCCTGTCTTCATCATCCTGCTGCCCACGTTCCTTGTCCTGACACAGCCTGACCTCGGCACGGCCATTCTGCTTGTCGCGGGGGGCGGTCTCATGATGTTCCTCGCGGGTGTCCACTGGGCCTATTTCGCCACCGTGATCGCCGCAGGCATCGGCGGCATCTACACCGTGTTCCTCAGCCGGGGCACCGACTGGCAATTGCTCAAGGACTACCAGTTCCGACGCATCGACACCTTCCTCGACCCGT
>CAYZAD010000249.1:0-4419 GCA_964476315.1 uncultured Rhodobacterales bacterium | reverse complement strand
CCGTTCCGTCTTTTGGCGGAACACCCCAGGCGACTACCCTCTCTCTGCGGACGCTTCATGCGCGTTCAGACCATGAGAGACGCGTCTCAACAGGTCCCGGTTCGCCGGGATACAGGTTCGGAGCCTTTTGCAAGGCTCTGCACGGGGGAGAGGATGTCCACCCAACTCAGGTGACGTCACCTCTTTTTCCTACCGGCCCCGCCCTGCCCGATCGAGGGCAGTGTCGGCGTTCGGCAAAGGCAGTTTCCTGCCCGATTGACAAATATCTATGTCATTGGGCTGCAACATCGCTACGCTACCTCTTGCAAGCCAGCTTACAAGGGGGATCAGACATGCCATTTCACCTCGACAGACGCGCGTTCCTTGCCTCGACGGCAGGGTTCATCGCGATGCATCCGTATGCCCTTCGGGCGTCCGGCAATCAGGCGCATCTGCGCATCATGGAAACCACCGACCTGCACGTGCACGTGCACCCCTACGACTATTACGGCGACCGTCCCACCGACACCGTCGGCCTGAGCCGTGTGGCAACGCTGGTTCAGAACATCCGCGCCGAAGCGGGCAATTCGATCCTGCTGGACAACGGGGATTTCCTGCAGGGCAACCCGATGGGCGATTACATCGCCTATGAGCGCGGGATGAAGGACGGCGACATGCACCCGATCATCACCGCGATGAACGTGCTGGGCTTCGAAGGTTCGACCCTCGGCAACCATGAATTCAACTACGGGCTGGATTTCCTGCTCAAGGCGCTGGCCGGGGCGAACTTTCCCGTGGTGACGGCCAACGTCGCCAAGACGCCCGGTGCAACGCCGCGCGACGACGACACGCTTGTGCCACCCTATGTCGTGCTGGATCGCACCGTGACCGATGGCGCGGGCACCGAACACCCGATCAAGATCGGTCTGATCGGCTTTGTCCCGCCGCAGATCATGACATGGGACCGCCGCCATCTCGAAGGCAACGTGACCGCCCGCGACATCCTCGAGACCGCCCGCGCATGGGTGCCGCAGATCCGCGAAGACGGCGCCGACATCGTCATCGCGCTGGCGCATACCGGCATCGGTGGGGCCGAGGCCGAGGACATGATGGAAAACGCGTCCATCCCGCTGGCGGGTGTCGACGGGATCGACGTGATCCTGACGGGGCATTCGCACCTCGTGTTCCCGTCCTCCACCTATGCAGAGACACCCGGTCTGGATGTCGCCGCCGGAACGATCAACGGCAAACCCGGCGTGATGGCCGGTTTCTGGGGCAGCCATATGGGGCTGGTCGACCTGCTGATCGAACGCGACGGCAATGGCTGGCGCATCGTCAGCCACACGTCAGAGGCGCGCCCGATCTACCAGCGCAACGAAGACCGCTCCATCACGGCGCTGGTCGAGGATCACCAGCCTGTGCTGGATGCCACCATGCAGGATCACGAAGAAACGCTGGCCTATGTCCGCCGCGCCGTGGGCAAGACCGACGCCGCGCTGCACAGCTATTTCGCACTGGTGGCGGATGACCCGTCGGTGCAGATCGTGTCGAATGCCCAGCGCTGGTACATCGAACAGATGATGCAGGGCACGCCGCATGAAGGCCTGCCGATCCTGTCTGCGGCCGCACCGTTCAAGGCCGGTGGGCGCGGTGGCGCCGACTACTACACCGACGTGCCGGTCGGGGACGTGGCGATCAAGAACGTGGCAGACCTTTACCTCTACCCCAACACCGTGCGCGCCGTCCGCGTGACCGGGGCGCAGGTGAAGGACTGGTTGGAACGCTCTGCAGGCATGTTCAATCAGGTAGAGCCCGGGGCCGCGGATGCGCCGCTGCTGAACCCCAACTTCCCAAGCTACAATTTCGACGTGATCGACGGGGTCGAATACCAGATCGACCTCAGCCAGCCGTCGAAATTCGACCGCGACGGCGCGGTGATCAACCCGGAGGCCAACCGCATCGTGAACCTGACCTATGACGGTGCGCCGATTGACCCCGCGCAGGAGTTCATCATCGCCACCAACAACTATCGCGCAGGCGGCGGCGGCAGCTTCCCCGGCACCGGCGATACCACCATCTTTGAAGGTCCCGACACCAACCGCGACGTGATCGTGCGCTATATCGTCGAACAGGGCACCGTCAGCCCGCGTGCCGATTTCAACTGGCGCTTTGCCCCGATGGAGGGCACGTCGGTGATCTTCGAAACCGGACCGGCTGGCGCGAAATACGCCGACGAACTGGAAGGCATGTCGCTGGAAGAGGTGGGCAGCAACGACGACGGGTTCGCGCTCTTCCGCATGCAGCTCTGATCTTGCCAATCGGCATGGGCTTTGATCCACTCGGCCCATGCCGACACGCCTGACCCGCATCGACGTTTCCGCCTACCGCGTGCCGATCACCGCACCGGTCGCCATCTCCTTTGGGGTGATGACCAATCGGCCTGCGGTCTTTGTCCGGCTCGAGGACAGCGACGGCGCCTTCGGGTTCGGCGAGATCTTTGCCAACTGGCCCGCTGCCGGGGCAGAGCACCGCGCGCGGCTGGTGGTTGAGGACTGTGCCGATCTTCTGATCGGACAAGACTTTGACGGCCCTGCAGCCCTGTTCGGGACACTGACCCGGAAAACCCATATCCGCGCCCTGCAATGCGGGGAATGGGGGCCGTTCCGGCAGGTCATCGCCGGGCTGGACACCGCCTATACCGATCTGCTGGCGCGCAAGGCGGGCGTACCGGTGGCGCGTTTTCTCGATCCGGGTGCCGCAGTGTCGGTCCCCTGCTATGCAAGCGGCATCGCCATTGCGCAGGCCGAGGGCCAGATCGCGCAAAGCCGGGCAGACGGGTTTACGGCGTTCAAGGTCAAGGTCGGGTTCGATCTGGACCGGGATACGCATTTGCTCAGGACGCTGCATACGAGCCTGCAAGACGGCGAATGCCTTTTTGCCGACGCGAACCAGGCATGGGATCTCGGGCAAGCGACCGCGTTTCTGGCCGCGATCGAGGGCATTCCGCTGGGCTGGCTCGAAGAACCTCTGCCGGCTGATGCATTGGGTGCGGATTGGGCCACTCTGGCCGAACGCAGCGGCATCCCCTTGGCGGGGGGCGAAAACATCACCGGCACGGATGACTTTTCACATGCCATCACATCGGGCGTGTTCGGCGTTCTGCAACCGGATGTGGCCAAGTGGGGCGGGCTGACCGGGTGCTGGCAGGTCGCACAAGCCATCCGCGCCGCAGACCTGCGCTACTGCCCGCACTTCCTGGGTGGCGGCATTGGCCTGATTGCCTCCGCGCATCTTCTGGCGGCGGCGGGCGGGGACGGGCTGCTCGAGGTGGATGTGAACCCCAACCCGCTGCGCGATGCCTTCGATCTGTGGTCAGGAACGGACACCAAGGGCACCCTGCCCCTGACGGACGCCCCCGGACTTGGCATCACCGCCCTGCCCGAGTCCATAGCGCCGTACCGGACATTCGAACACAGGCTGACCGCATCCTGACGCGACCGATCCCGGCCCGACCCTGTGAGCAACCAACCCCTATTCAGAGTTGAAGTTGAACGCGTCGCGGTAGATGCGCCATGTGCCGTCATCCTGCCGACGGAATATGGTCAGGAACTTTCCCTCCAGCGCATTGTTCACGGTAAACGTGCCCCGCGAAAACGCCCAATCCCCGGCGACGACAACCTCTTCAGACGCGATTTCCATGGCGTCCGGAGGGTTGGCAAAGCGAGCCGGCGTGCCGGGCGCAAAGGTCGCGAAATCCACCGCAGGTGCACCCGGCGGCAGGCGGATGCCTTCTTTGTCCCACAGGCCAAGCCAGGTATCCGCATCACCGGCAACACGCGCTTGTGTGTAAGCTGACCAGATATCAAGGATGGCCTGCTCGTCCGCAGCCGTATCTGCAAGAGATGTGACCGGCCAGACAAGGGCAACAGCCATGGCGACCCCGGCCAGACGCGATTTCGATAGTGTAAACACGGTTCCTCTCCTCCCAGAAATTCAGTGGGGAGGACCCTACCGGACTTTCACATTCGAAAATTGACATCTGTCAATCCTGCTGCTCCACAGCCTGCCCCGCGCCCGCCTTCGGAGGCGGTTCACCCGCGCAGGGCCGGTCCAAACGAAAAAGGCCGCCCGGTGTGGACGGCCTTTCCAAAGTCAGCATGTGGTCCGCTTATTCGTCGTCCAGCGCCTCGACCGCTTTTTGCAGATCGTCCTTGGAGACCTCTTTCTCGGTCACGGTCGCCTGTTCGGCCACGTGATCGACAACCTTGTCTTCAAAGATCGGGGCGCGCAGTTGCTGCTGCATCTGCTGGTTTTGGCGCACGAAGTCAAAGAACGCGCGTTCCTGACCCGGGTACTGACGGGCCTGGTTCATGATCGCCTGCGTCATCTCGGCATCGGTCACCTCGACCTCGGCCTTCTGGCCCAGTTCCGCCAGCAGCA
>CAYZAD010000248.1:0-4426 GCA_964476315.1 uncultured Rhodobacterales bacterium | reverse complement strand
CAGGCGTCAAGGGGTTCGACCCGATCGCCAACAACCAGCTTGACCCCGAAGAGATCAAGAAGGGCGAAGACAGCCCGCTTTACGCGCTCAAGCTCAAGCATTACGCCGCCGCCCAGGGCGAGGAAAAGCGCCGCGGCCCGCGCTACACGCCCCTGTCCAAGCGGCAGGACCGCCCCGCATCGATCTACTGGCTGGTCAAGTTCCATCCGGAACTCAGCGATGGCCAGATCTCCAAACTGGTCGGCACCACCAAGCCGACGATCCAGGCGATCCGCGACCGCACGCACTGGAACATCAACAACATCCAGCCGATCGATCCGGTGGCCCTTGGCCTCTGCAAGCAGTCCGAACTGGACGCCGCTGTCGCCAAGGCCGCGAAAAAGCAGGAAGCGGTGATGACAGACGATGAGCGTCGCAAACTGGTCTCGACCGAACAAAGCCTCGAGATGGACGCGGAACCGCGTCTGCCGTCGGCCATCGAAGGGCTGGAAACGTTCAGCCTGAGCAACACCGATGACGAGGACGACAAGAAAGACGAAGATTACGCCGACGCCGACAGCTTCTTCAATCTGCCCGACGGGGCCCGCGACGACGACGAAGACGACGACAGGCCCTGATCGTCCCAACGGCGACACGGGATCAACCGGCGTATCGCAGGATGCGCCGGTTTTTTATGGCACGGCGGCCACAGCCCTGAGCGACGGCCAGCATCCGCTTCCGGGGGTCTTCATCCTTGACAGGTCGGCTGCGTTGATGCCCTCATGGTTCTATTGAAAGAGGTTTTTGCATGAGTGATTTCCACGAAGAGTTGCAATCGCGCCTGGTCCGCTATTGCGCGATCGACAGCCAGTCCGACATGGACAGCCCCGCCAGACCGTCCACCGAATGCCAGCACGCGATGCTGGATCTTCTGGTCGATGAACTGACCGCCACCGGCGCGTCCGATGTGACCAAGACCAGCTACGGTACGGTGCTTGCGACCATCCCGGGCACGGCCGATGGCCCCACCATCGGCTTTCTGGCCCATGTCGACACCGCGCCCCAATTCAACGCCACCGGTGTCAAGCCCCGGGTCGTCAACGGCTATAATGGCGGCGCGATCACCTTTCCCGACAACCCGGAGCTTTTGCTGTCCCCCGCAGACTATCCCTATCTTGCGGAAAAGGTCGGTCATGACATCGTCACGGCATCCGGGCTGACCCTGTTGGGTGCGGATGACAAGGCGGGGGTTGCCATCATCATGACCGCCGCGCGGCACCTGCTGGAAAACCCGGACATCAAACGCCCCACCATCCGGGTGGCTTTTACCCCGGACGAAGAGATCGGGCGCGGCGTGGATGCCAGCCTGCCCGGGGATCTCGGTGTGGACTTTGCCTATACACTCGATGGCGGTGAGCTGGGAGAGATCGTTTACGAAACCTTCTCTGCCGATTACGCGGTGGTGACGGTCAAGGGCGTGTCGATCCATCCCGGGACGGGAAA
This sequence comes from uncultured Rhodobacterales bacterium, assembly GCA_964476315.1. GTDB lineage: Bacteria > Pseudomonadota > Alphaproteobacteria > Rhodobacterales > Rhodobacteraceae > Marivita. Next base: position 2,944 of record CAYZAD010000248.1, on the reverse strand, counting down.
AGACAAGCTGGTCAACGCCATCCACCTTGGTGCCAAGATCGTCGATACCCTGCCGCAGGTCACCATGACGCCGGAAACGACCGATGGTCATGACGGCTACATTCACATCTTTGACATCAAGGGCAGCGCGGCACAGGTCGAATTGCGCTTCTTGCTGCGCGATTTCGAACGCGATGGGCTTGAGGCCAAGGGCGCGCTGTTGCGTCAGGTCTGCGACACCATCGCGGCGACGGAACCCCGGGCGCAGATCGACTGCACGATCACCCCGCAATACCGCAACATGCGCTACTGGCTGGAAAATGACATGACCCCGGTCGACCTTGCCCGTACCGCGCTGGCCGATCTCGGGATTGCCGAACGCTCAATCCCGATCCGGGGCGGCACCGACGGCTCCCGGCTGACGGAACTGGGCGTGCCCTGTCCAAACCTGTTCACCGGAATGCAGAACGTGCACGGCCCGCTGGAATGGGTGTCGGTGCAGGACATGGACAAGGCCACCTCCCTGTGCCTGCGCATCGCCGAACGCGCGGCGGAAACCACGCAACCGCAGTAAGCGCTTTGGGCACCGACCCGCTTTTCCTTACGCCTCGTGTATCCGGGTGTGCACGGGCGGTGCCCTTTTCCCGTCAAAGCGCCTTTCGCGCGTTCAGGGCCGCCGTGATCGTGCCTTCGTCAAGGTAATCCAGCTCACCGCCGATCGGCACACCCTGCGCAAGCGAGCTCAGCATCACACGCCCTTCAAGCTGATCGGCAATGTAATGGGCGGTGGTCTGTCCATCGATGGTCGCGTTCAACGCAAGGATCACCTCGGTGACCTCTTCGCTTTCGACCCGGTTCAACAGCTTGGGGATGCGCAATTCCTCGGGACCGACGGCGTCCAATGCCGACAGGGTCCCCCCCAGGACGTGATAGCGCCCCTTGAAAACCCGGGCGCGTTCCATTGCCCAAAGATCGGACACATCCTCGACAACGCACAGCAACCCGTTGTTGCGCTGGTTGTCCTGGCAGATCTCGCAAATGTCCTGCGTGCCGATATTGCCGCAGTTCAGGCATTCGCGGGCATCCTGTGCGACGCGGGTCATCAGTTCGGCCAGCGGCGCCAGCAACAGCCCGCGTTTGCGGATCATCTGCAGCACGGCCCGACGCGCAGAGCGGGGGCCAAGCCCCGGCAACCGCGCCATCATGGCAATCAGCGCATCGATGTCATTGTCATCCCGCATGACGGTTGGGCAGCCGCACCGGCCTCCCGCCCTAGAAGGGCAGGTTCATTCCCGGCGGCAGACCCAGACCTTCGGTCAGCTTCGACATTTCTTCCTGCGACTTGGTCTGTGCCTTTTGCTGCGCATCCTTGATCGCGGCAAGGATCAGGTCTTCGACCACTTCCTTGTCATCGCTGTTAAAGATCGACGGATCGATATCCAGCGCCGTCAGTTCGCCCTTTGCCGTCGAGGTCGCCTTGACCAGACCCGCACCGGATTCCCCCACAACCGTCATGGTCGCCAGGTCTTCCTGCATCTGGGCCATCTTGCTCTGCATTTCCTGCGCGGCTTTCATCATCTTGGCCATATCGCCCATTTGGCCCAAACCTTTAAGCATGTCTCGCTCTCCGTTGTCTCACCGCGACTTGGGTGGCGCGGTGTAAAAGATCATCCCAACACATATTGCAGCGATCAGGCCAATGAACAAGGCGGGGTTCCCGACACAGCCTTCGGCAAACGCCGCTTTGCGCGACGCGGGGGCCAGCATGGTCAGGAACGTGACCAGCGCTGTCCAGCCCAGCACAACCACCAATCCGCCCCATGAACTGCGGAACCGTACGGCGGCAACCGTCGCAAGGAACAGCACCAGCGCCGCGGGCGAGGTGGCAAGGAACACCGCCTCCTGCACCGCGCTGACAGGCGTGCCATCCCAGCCGGGCCGCTGTTCGGCGCAGCTTTGTGCCCATGCCGCACCCGGCAAAAGCGACAGGATCAGTCCTCCTCGAAGGGGTCCCATTCGTCTTCCACTTCCGGCAGGGCCTCAAGATCCGCCTCGGCGGCCAGTTGATCGGGCGTGCGCACCTCGGCGATGCTTGCTCCGGGAAACGCATCGAACACCGCCTTCACGAGCGGATGCTCTGCGGCTTCGGCCTTGATCGCCAGTTCTGCCGCGTCGCGGGTTTCTGCGATGGTCGCAGCCTCCGATCCGTTCACCACGGACACGCCCCAGCGGTTGCCCGTCCAGCGCTGCAACGCGCTGCCCAAACGCTGTGCCAGATCTCCGGGCGCGTTGTTGGTCGGCGTGAATTCAATGCGTCCCGGCTGGTAGGCGGCCAACCGCACGCAGCCCTCGACCTCGACCAGCAGCTTCACATCCCGGTTCGCCCGGATCAGGTCGATCACGTGTTCGAATGTGGGATACCGGGCCAGCGCCTGATCGGCGGCAACCGCAACGGCGGCCCCGCCATGCGACGCATGCGGCCCCGAGGTCGTGCCATGGGTCGGGGCAGGGGTGCCAGCCGCGCGTGTCCCGCCGTTTGCCGACCCCGCAGTCATGCCGCCACCGGGTGCAGGAGGCGGAGGAGGCGGCGTGTCCTGCAGCCGTTTCACCAGATCCTCCGGGCTGGGCAATTCGGACACATGGGTCATGCGGATGATCGCCATTTCCGCCGCCATCATCGCGTTCGGCGCATTGGCCACTTCGTCCAGCGCCTTGAGCAACATCTGCCACAGACGCGTCAGCGGTCGCATGCCCAGGGCGTTCGCGAAGTCCTGCCCGCGCTGGCGTTCATCCGGGCTGATCGTCGGGTCCTCGGCCGCCTCTGGCGTGATCTTCACCACCGAGATCCAATGCGTGATCTCGGCCAGGTCGCGCAGCACGGCCATCGGATCGGCGCCATCGGCAGATTGCGCGCCCAGTTCCGTCAGCGCGCCCGCCGCGTCGCCCTTCATCACCATGTCGAACA
>CAYZAD010000247.1:0-4493 GCA_964476315.1 uncultured Rhodobacterales bacterium | reverse complement strand
CAGTTTGGAAAATGCGGCTGACAGGTTCGAGGACGTGGTCGATTTGCCAATCCCGCCCTTGCCGTAGACGGCAAAGACCTTGGCCCCTTCGATCTTCATCGAATTGTCCTGGTGGACCTGAACGGACCCTTCGCCATCCTGACCCTTGAGGACCGGTGGCGCGGACAGGCGACGCGCCTCGAGTCCGGCGGCTTCGCGCAGTGCGGCGCGTGCGGCGGGGGGGCTTTTCGTGTCGAGTGGACTCATGTCAGGCTCCAATACATGTCGTTTGCGCGCTCATTCGGCTGCGATCCCCTCAAGGCGATCTTCGAGCGCATCGGCAGCGTCTTGCAGCGCGGCCAGCGTTTCGGCGTCGGGTTGCCAATAGTTGCGGTCATGCGCTTCCAACAGGCGGTTCGCCATGCGGCTGGAAGCGGTCGGGTTCAGGTCGGCCAGTCGCGCGCGCATGTCATCGTCCAGAACAAACGTCTCGCTCAGGCGCTGATAGACCCAGGGTTCGACCTTGCCGGTCGTGGCGGACCAACCCATGGTGTTGGTCACCTGCGCCTCGATCTGGCGCACGCCTTCTGCCCCATGCTTGAGCATGCCTTCGAACCACTTGGGGTTCAGGCTGCGCGAGCGGGTCTCCAGCGCGACCTGGTCCTGCAACGTGCGGATCTTGCCGTTGCCGCGCGTGGTGTCGGAAATGTAGATCGCCGCCTCTTGCCCACCGCGCGCACGTTTCACGGCGCGGGAAATGCCGCCCAACGTATCGAAATAATGGTCCACCGTGGTGACACCGAGTTCGACGCTTTCAAGGTTCTGATAGGCAACGTCGACGGTTTTCAGCGTTTCCTGCAAAAGCGCCGGATTGGCAGCCGCCTTGCCATTCACACCGTAGGCGAAGGATTTGCGCGCCTCATAGGCGTCGGCCAGTTCGTCTTCGTCGCCAAACGCGCTGCTATCGACCAGCGCATTCACGTTTGATCCGTAAGCACCTTCGGCATTCGAGAAGACGCGCAGCGCGGCCGTTTCCAGATCGACGCCGTTTTCCTGCGCATAAACCCAGGCATGGGCGCGGATGTAGTTCAGTTCGAGCGGCTCATCGGCTTCTGCGGCCTTCTTCGCCGCTTCGGCCAGCATGCGGGTCTGCAAGGGCAGAAGATCACGGAAGATACCCGAAAGCGTCATCACAACGTCGATGCGCGGTCGACCCAGTTCCTCCAGCGGGATCAGGTCTGCGCCAGAGATACGGCCAAAGCTGTCAAAGCGCGGTTTCGCGCCGATCAGGGCCAGCGCCTGCGCCAGCGGGGCACCGTCGGATTTGATGTTGTCCGATCCCCAAAGAACCAGTGCAACCGTGCGTGGCAAGGTGCTGTGGGTCGCCAAGAGCAACTCCGCCTGCTTGGCCCCATCGCGGCAGGCGTATTCTGTGGGCATGCGGAACGGGTCGAACGCGTGGATGTTGCGGCCCGTCGGGAGCACGTCGGCCGAGCGGATCAGGTCACCGCCGGGCACCGGCGCGGTGTAGCCCCCATTCAGCGCATGCATGAGACCGCGCAGTTCGGTTTCTTGCTGCAAGAGCGCATCAACCCTGGCGCGCGTGGCGTCATCGGCATCGACAATGAGCTTGAGATATTCGGCCCGGGCGTCATCGCTGAACGGTTTGCCGACGATGTGCAGACCGTCGGGGATCAGCGCATCTTCGGTTTCCAGCAGCTTGAGCCAAAGCGCCTCGGGGGCCGTGCCTGCCATATCGACGGCTTCGGCCTGTTCGGCAATCAGCGCCTCGAGATCGGTCAGTTCTGCATCTGACGGGTCGAGGGCGCGCCAGCGCGTCAGGCTGTCTTTCAGCTCTTGCAGGCCCTTGTAGAGCCCGGATTGGGCCAACGGCGGTGTCAGGTGGGTGACCGTAACTGCGCCTGACCGACGCTTGGCCAATGCAGCCTCAGACGGGTTGTTGGAGGCGTAGAGATAGACGTTCGGCATTTCACCGATCAGGCGATCCGGCCAGTCACGCGCACCAAGACCCGCCTGCTTGCCGGGCATGAACTCCAATGCGCCGTGCATGCCGAAATGCAGAACCACGTCCGCTTGGAACATGTTGCGAAGCCAGAGGTAGAACGTCACGAAGGCGTGGGTCGGCGCAAAGCCGCGTTCGAACAGCAGCCGCATCGGATCGCCTTCGTAGCCGAATGTGGGCTGCACCCCGACAAACACCTTGCCGAATTGTGCGCCCAGCACAAAGACACCGCGCCCGTCAGACTGGATCTTGCCCGGGGCCGGACCCCAGACGGCCTCAATCGCCTTGAGCGGCGGGGTATTGCGCACGATCTCGTCGGCGCTGACATGGGCGGCGACATTGGCCTCTTGGCCATATTGCTTGGCATTGCCTTCCAATACGGCAGACCGCAAGGCATCGACACTTACGGGAGGCTCCAGATCGTAGCCTTCGGCTTTCATCTGGTGCAGCGTGTTGAAGAGCGATTCAAAGACGTTCAGATACGCCGCCGTGCCAACCGCCCCCGCATTCGGTGGAAAGCCGAAAAGCACGATACCGACATTCTTCTCGGCATTCTTCTTGCGACGAAGGATGGCCTGACGCAGCGTCTTTTCTGCGAGGCTGTCGATCCGTTCACGGCAGGGGGCCATGGCCTTGCTTGCGGTGTCACACGGGCACTTGTACTGGCAACCGTTGCAGCCTTCGGGGCCATGGCGCCCGCCAAACACGGTTGGGCAGGTCGCCCCGTCCAGTTCCGGCAGCGCAATCAGCATCGTCGTCTCGATCGGGCCGAGGCCCTGTTCACCCATCGACCATTGTCCAAGGGTCTGGAATTCCAGCGGGTGTGCGGCGATGTAGGGAATATCGAGGCCCTTGAGCACCTCGATCGCGGCATCGCTGTCATTGTAGGCCGGACCGCCCACAAGGCTGAACCCGGTCAGGGACACCATTGCATCGATGCGCGGGCCATCTTTGGTCTGAAAGAATTCGGCAATGGCCGGTCGTCCATCAAGGCCACCGGCAAAGGCGGGCAGTACAGCCATGCCCTTGGCCTCGAACGCGCGGATCACAGCATCGTAATGGGCCGTGTCATTGGCCAGCACGTAAGACCGCATCATCAGCAGACCAATGGTCGCCTTCGCGTCGGCCGGGCGCGGCAGATCGGCAATGTCAGTGGTGATGCGTTGCGGCAAGTCCGGGTGATACAGAGCCACATCCGGGTATTCGATGGGCGCGTCGGCGACGGCACCCAACCATTCCTCGCGGCCTTTGGCGTATTTGCCCAAAAGGTAGCGCACCATGGATTCGATATTGTCGTCGGACCCGCCCAGCCAGTACTGCATGACAAGAAACCAGGACCGCAGATCCTGGGCCTTGCCCGGCACCATCTTGAGCAAACCTGGCAGACGGCGCAGTTGCTGCATCCGCTTTTCGCCCTTTTCGACCTCTGAGTCGGTCGATTTGGGCTTGAGCGATTTGAGGATCTTCATCAGGCCAGATGCAGGCTTGCTCATGTCGAGTTTGCCCAGCTTGGTCAGCTTGATGATCTCGGCGTCCGCGATGACACCGATCATGCCATCGACACGATCACGCACGGCGCGCAGGTCATCGATGATGGGTTTGATATGCTCTTCGAGGAAGAGCAGGTTTGCGACAACCATGTCGGCGTCTGCGATGGCCTGTTTCGTCTCGACGAGGGTTTCCGGCGTTTCCGCCCATTCGGCAGCGGCGTGAACGGACACGTTCAGACCTGGAAAGTCCTTGGCAAGGTTCAACGATGCCCGCGCCACGGGACCGGCCGCATGGCTGTCCAGTGTAATGATGGCAATCTTGTATGCCCGGGTTTCGTCGAAACTATCGCGCATAGTGGGCCTTGGCCTCGTAGAGGGTGTCGACACTGATTTCCGAGACACCGCGTTCCGTTGCGAAGGTTTCAGTGTTGCGCTTGGCTTTTCCGCGCACGAAGAACGGGATTTTCTTCAGTTCTTTTTCTGCAGCGGGCAGCCAGACAATCTCCACCGGGCCGGTATTCGCTTGCGCGGGTTCCGGTGTATCAGGCTCTGTTTCTGCACTGTCGGTAATGCCCATTTCGCGCAGCTTGGCCTTGTGGCCGTGGTGGCTCGCGCCCGCTTCATCGTGGAATTCGAAATCCTCGCGGAACATGGTCAGAAGGTGCTCTTCCAGACCCATCACAAGCGGATGTACCCACGTGTCGAAGATCACGTTCGCGCCTTCGATGCCCATCTGGGGGCTATAGCGCGCCGGGAAATCCTGCACATGTACCGGAGCGGAGATGACCGCGCAGGGGATGCCCAGACGCTTGCCGATATGGCGTTCCATCTGGGTGCCGAGGATCATCTCGGGGGCGAGTTCCTCGATCCGGCGTTCGACCTCGAGGTAATCGTCGGTGATCAGCGCCTCGACGCCGTAGTCCTTGGCCAATCCGCGCAGCATGCGCGCCTGTTCGCGGTTGTAGCAGCCCATGCCGACCACTTCGAACCCCATCTCGTCG
>CAYZAD010000246.1:0-4503 GCA_964476315.1 uncultured Rhodobacterales bacterium | reverse complement strand
CCACACCGCGCGCATCGTCGATGTTGATGACAGCGATCCCGTCCTCGGGCAGCACGCGGGCAAACAGCCCGGCCTTGGCGTCGAAATAGGCCTCGAAGCTCTCGTGGTAATCCAAGTGGTCCTGCGTGAAATTGGTGAACCCCGCCGCCCGCAGGTTCACGCCATCGAGTCGCCGCTGCGCCAGACCGTGCGAAGACGCTTCCATCGCCGCATGCGTGATCCCGGCATCTGCAGCCCCCGCCAGCGCGCGATGCAGGGTGATCGGCTCGGGCGTGGTGTGGGCCAGCGGGGCCTCCCAGTCGCCCTCGACACCCGTGGTGCCCAGATTGACGGCGGGATGACCCAGCAATTGCCAGATCCGCCGCACAAAGCTGGCCACGCTGGTCTTGCCATTGGTGCCGGTGACCGCGACGACGGTGTCGGGCTGCACCCCGAACCAAAGCGCCGCCGTAAAGGCCAGCGTCTGGCGCGGATCGGCTGCGATCACCACGGCGGCGGTCGATCCCGCCAGGGCATCGGCGGCGATCTCGGCCCCTTCGCTGTCCGTCAGGATGGCCGACGCGCCCATGCGCAAGGCATATTGAATGAACTCACCGCCATGCATCCGCGTGCCCGGCAGGGCCGCGAACAGGTAGCCGTCCTTGACGTCGCGGCTGTCCACGGCCAGCCCCGTCACAAAGGCATCGGCCCCACCGCGCGCGGTCAGGCCCAACTCTGTCAGGCTTTTGGCGTCTGCCCCCATGCGCCGCCCTCTCGTGTCTCTTGCCCGGGCTCCGGGCGTCTGCCCCTCAGTTCGAGGTGTTGATGATACCTGTCAAATGCCTTGTTTCGACATCGGGGCGCAAGCCCAGAAGCGGCGCGACGCGACGGATCATCTCTGCCGCCACCGGAACGGCCGTCCAGCCCGCAGTGCGGCGCGGTTTGCGGCCACTGGTTTCAACCGGCTCGTCCAGCGTCACGATCAACACGTATTTCGGATCGGTCGTCGGAAAGACCGACGCGAAGGTGTTGATCACCTTGTCCTTGTAATAGCCACCACCGCGGGTCTTTGGCTTGTCTGCCGTCCCCGTCTTGCCCCCCACGTGATAGCCAGGCACCTCGCCAAAGCTTGCCGTGCCCTCCGTCACGACTTTGCGCAACATATCAAGGGATTGCGCGGCGGTCCGTTCGCTCATGACGCGCGGTCCCAGCTTGGGCCCGTCCTGCTTGAGCAAGGTCGGCGCAACGTAATGGCCGCCATTGGCAATCGCCGCATAGCCTGCTGCAAGATGCAGCGGGCTGGTGCTGATGCCATGGCCGTAGGAAATGGTCACGGTCGAAATATCGGCCCAGCGCGGCGGCAAAAGCGGTTGCCCGCCTGCGGCTTCGACAATCTCCAACGGCACCGGCTCAAAGAACCCGAGGCTCTTGAGGAACGCCTGCTGACGTGCCTTGCCAATCTGCAGGGCCAGCTTGCCAGTGCCCCGGTTGGAGCTTTTGACAATGATGTCAGACACCGAAAGCGGGCCATAATTCTTGTTGTTGAATTCCCCGATGGGATGCCCGTTGACCCGCATCGGCGGAGAGGTGTCGATCACCGTCTCCGGGTTGACCAGCCCCAGTTCAAGCGCCTGCGCAGAGGTGAACACCTTGAAGGTCGATCCAAGTTCATACACCCCCTGCACCGCCCGGTTGAAAAGCGGGCTGTCGGACGGATCGCCCTGGGTCAGGGGGCGCGGGCGGTCGTTGGGGTCGAAATCCGGCAGCGACGCGATCGAGATCACCTCACCGGTATGCACATCCATCAGCACGCTGGCCGCGCCTTTGGCATTCAAGAGCTTCATACCACCCAGCAACACGCGTTCTGCAGCCGCCTGCACGGTCAGATCCACCGACAATTCCAGCGGTGCGCCCTCCCGCGCGGGATCGCGCAGGACGTCGTCAAAGAACTTCTCGATCCCGGCGGTTCCGATCACCTCGGCAGAATGAACGCCCTCGCGGCCGAAACTCGCCCCGCCCAGAATATGCGATGCCAGCGCGCCGTTCGGATACAGACGCATCTCGCGCGGGCCGAACAGAAGCCCCGGCTCACCGATGTCGTGCACCTTCTGCTTCTGCTCCGGGCTGAGTTTCTTGCGCACCCACATGAACTTGCGCGAACCGGTGAAGTCTTTGCGCAGACGCTCTTCGTCCAGCTCCGGGAATATCTTCACAAGCTCCGCCGCCGTGCGCAGAGGATCGATCATCTGCTGCGGGTGGGCATAAAGCGAAAAAGTTTCCATGTTCGTGGCCATGACGCGCCCGTGGCGGTCCACGATGTCGGCGCGGCTGGCGATGATCGACGCACCCGTCGCCTGCGCGCGCGGCTCTTCGGCCTCGGACGCCGCCAGCGTGCCCATGCGCGCACCGATCACGCCGAAGGCACAAAAGAACATCACCGCCATCATGAACAACCGGCCCTCGGCCCGCGACCGCGCCGCGTCACGCATCTGTTCGTGACGGATACGCAGGTTCTCGCGCTCGATCGCATCGGGGTTTTCACCGTTGCGGCGCGCCTCAAGAATACGCGCCAGGGGACGAAGCGGTGTGCGGATCATTCGGTGGCCCCCGCGCTCGAAATCTCGATCGGGTTGGTGATCGGCAGGTCCGGCGGCGCCGGATAGGCGATCTGATCCACGCGCCCGAATTGTTCGGGCTTGAGCGGCATCAGCCCCAAGCGGTCAAAGTTGATCTCGGCCAGGTCCCGCAACCGATCAGGCCGGTTCAGATAGGCCCATTCCGCTTTCAGCACCGCAAGCCGTGCGCGGGCATCGCGAATCTCGGCCCGGGTCGCCTGCGCCTCGCCCAATGCGTCCTGTGTCTTGTAATTCTCGTGATAGGCCCAGAATGCCGCCCCGATAACGGTCATGAACGTCATCACGTAAAGCAAAGACCGCATCACCTGTTCTCCTTCAATTGAGGAAGCGCAATCTGACCCGCATCGATATCGCCCGCCGGCGCATCCGTGCGGCGCGCGATGCGCAGCTTGGCCGAGCGCGCGCGCGGATTTGCCGTCACTTCGTCCGGATCGGGGCCAATGGCCTTGCGGGTGACGATCTCGAAGGCCGGGGCCTCTGTCTCGATCTCCGGCGCATAGCGGTTCGCACGGCCGGTCTGGCCCGCGCGGGCCTGCATGAACCGCTTGACCATCCGGTCCTCGACCGAATGAAAGCTGACCACGGCCAGCAAACCGCCGGGCCGCAATGCGCGCTCTGCGGCCATCAACCCCTGCATCAGCGCGCCGTATTCGTCGTTCACGGCGATCCGCAACGCCTGAAAACTGCGCGTCGCCGGGTGCGACTGCCCGGGCTTCGGGCGCGGCAGGCAGGTTTCGATGATCCCGGCCAATTCAAGCGTCCGCGTGATCGGGGTGATCCGGCGCGCGGCAACGATCGCCTTGGCGATCCGGCGCGACGCGCGTTCTTCGCCATAGGTATACAGGATGTCAGCGATATCGAATTCATCGGCCTCGTTGACGATATCCGCCGCCGAAGGCCCCTCCTGCCCCATGCGCATGTCAAGCGGCCCATCCTTCATGAAGGAAAAGCCCCGTTCGGCCTGATCGAGCTGCATGGACGACACGCCGAGGTCCAGCACCACGCCATCCACGTCCGACGCGATCCGATCCATTTCGGCAAAATTCGCACGGTGCAGTTCGATCTGCCCCGCGAACGCCTCCAGCCAAGCCGCCGCCATGTCATGCGCCAGCGGGTCCCGATCGATCCCGATCACCTTGTCCGCGCCCGCCGCGATCAGGCCGCGCGCATAGCCGCCCGCGCCGAACGTGCCGTCGATCCAGACCCCGGACACAGGCGCAATCGCCCTCAGAAGCGGAGCAAGCAGGACTGGAATGTGCGGATCATTCTGTGTCGTGGCAGCGGCAGCAGACATCGTTACCCCCCGGCCGGCCCATCAAGAAAGATGAGCGGGTCCACGTCGTCGGGCAGGTCGTCCAGCCATTCGTCGGTTGCAGCCTGTTCTTCGGCCTCGAATGTGCCTGGCTCCCAGATCTGGAAGGTGTCGCCTGCGCCGATAAAGAACGCCTCGGCCGACAGGCCGATCTTCTGGCGCAGCTTTGCGGGCAGGACGAGCCGTCCGGTTTCATCCACGCTGGTCGCATGGGACTGACCGTTGAACAATCGCTGCAGCATCTTGCGCTCGACCGATCCCCGCGGGAGCGCCTCGATCTTGTCATCGACCTCGTCGATGGCCTGCATGGTATAACATTCAAGATATTTGCGGCGCTTGTCGCCGTAGACGATGACCAGTTCGGGATTCAGCCCTTCGGTGTAGTTCGGATCGCCCGCCTCCAGCACACGGCGAAACGAGGCCGGGATGGACACCCGACCCTTGCCATCAACCTTGTGATGGCTTTCACCTCTGAACCTCAGCTTGCGGCTCACTGCCCTACTGGTCCTTTCCTGTCTCAGCCCGGAAACGGAAACGGCGGGTTGATCTGCTGCCACTGATCAACCCGCCGTCCGT
>CAYZAD010000245.1:0-4527 GCA_964476315.1 uncultured Rhodobacterales bacterium | reverse complement strand
GGCCATTGCTGCAGAACGTCCCGACATGGCGGTGTTCGGAACCCGATGCGCTGGCCTATGTGCTCGACAACCTCGAAGACCTCGTGGTGAAAGAGGTGCATGGGTCGGGCGGCTACGGGATGCTGATCGGACCGACCGCCACCAAGAAAGAAATCGCGGATTTCCGCAAGAAGCTGAAAGCGCGGCCCAAGAACTATATCGCGCAGCCCACGCTGAGCCTGTCGACGGTGCCGATCTTTTCCCGCACCGGGCTGGCCCCACGGCATGTGGACCTGCGCCCCTTCGTTCTGGTGAGCCCGGACGGGATCAAGATCACACCCGGGGGGCTGACGCGCGTTGCGCTCAAGAAGGGGTCGCTTGTCGTGAACTCGTCGCAGGGTGGCGGCACCAAAGACACCTGGGTTCTGGAGGAATAGGCATATGCTGGGCAAAACGGCGAATGGCCTGTTCTGGATGTATCGCTACATGGAGCGGGCCGAGAACACCGCGCGGTTGATCGAAACCGGCCAGCGCATTGCGCTGACCCGGTTGAACCAGACAGATGACGAATGGGTGTCGGTGCTGCAATCTGCGGATTGCCTGGGCGGTTACAAATCCGTGCATGACGCGATCACCCGCGATCTGGCGATCGACTGGATGCTGCGGGACAAGGACAATCCGTCTTCTGTCCTGTCGAGCATCAGCGCGGCCCGACAGAACGCACGGCTCGTGCGGACCGCCATCACCGGTGATGTCTGGGAGTCGGTCAATTCGGCCTATATGGGCCTCAAGCAGACGCTGTCGCGCAAGGTCAGCGAACGCGATCTGCCCGGGGCCTTGCGGCTGATCCGCCAGCACGCGGCCTTGGTGCGCGGTGTGACACTTGGCACGATGCTGCGCAACGAGATCTACGATTTCGCGCGTCTTGGCACGTTTATCGAACGCGCCGACAACACTGCACGGATCCTGGATGTGAAGTACTACGTGCTGCTGCCCTCGGCGCAGGCGGTGGGGTCTTCGCTGGACAATGTGCAATGGGAAACCATCCTGCGCTCCGTATCGGCCCGTGGCGGCTTTCGCATGGAATATGGCGCGGGCGGAGGGCCCAAGGAAATTGCACATTTCCTGATCCTCGACAAACGCATGCCGCGTTCGCTTGCCTTTTGTGTCAGCAAACTGTCGGACAACCTGGGGTATCTTGAAGATGGCGGCGCCTATGGCGCGCTGTGCCGGGGCAGGGTGGATGCGCTGCGGCATGGGCTTTTGTCCAAGACCATTGACGATATCTTTGATTTCGGGCTGCATGAGTTTCTTCAGAAAACGCTGGAAGAACTGGCCGGGATCTCTCATCAGATTGAACAGGACTTCAGGTTCGTGGCCTGACGCTGCCTGGATCGGGAATTATGCGACTGAAAATCGAACACACGACACGCTACCGCTTTGACGGGCCGGTCACCTACGGATTGCAACAACTGCGCAAGACGCCGAAAAGCTCTTATAACCAGACAGTCGTCCACTGGGAGACGCGGATCGACGGTGGCAAGAAGGAAACGACGTTCGAGGATCACCACCGCAATACCACCGAACTCATCAGCTTTGACCGCGACACGGTAGAGCTTTCGGTGATCAGCGCGGGCGAGGTCGATCTGACGGATACCGGCGGGATCCTGGGGCCTCATCAAGGCTGCGCGCCGCTTTGGCTGTATGAAATGACGACGCCACGGACCACTGCCGGACCGGGGATTCGTGCCCTGATCAAGGGCATGACAGAGGTCGAGGATGTCGCGACGCTTCACGCGCTGAGCAGCCGCATCCGGGAGGCCGTGCCCTATGTTCTGGGCGCTTCGGAACCGGACTGGTCTGCCGAAGACGCCCTGACCGCGCAAAAGGGCGTGTGCCAGGATCACACGCATATCTTCATCGCCTGTCTCAGGGCGCTTGGACTGCCCGCGCGCTACGTGTCCGGGTACCTGATGCTGAACGACACCACCACACAGGACGCCATGCACGCCTGGGCCGAAGCGCATGTGCCGGGGTTGGGATGGGTCGGTTTCGACATCTCGAACGGGATTTCGCCGGATACGCGCTATGTGCGTGTCGCAACCGGGCTGGACTATTCCGATGCAGCGCCGGTATCAGGGACGCGAATTGGCGGGGCTGGCGAAAATTTGGACGTCCAGATCAGAGTCGAGCAGCAGTAAGGACGGGCCAGGTGACATATTGCGTTGGAATGATGCTTCGCAACGGGCTGATCTTCATGTCGGATACCCGCACGAATGCCGGGCTCGACAATATTTCGACCTTCAAGAAGATGACGATCTGGGAACAGCCCGGCGAACGGGTGATCACGCTCATGTCGGCCGGAAACCTTGCGACGACGCAAGCCGTGGTCAGCCTGCTGGACGAGCGCAGCAAGCAACCGGGGAAACGGACATCATCGCTGACAAAGGCGCCGTCGATGTTTCAGGCGGCCTGCATGGTGGGCGATACCCTGCGCGAAGTCATCAAGGACCTGACCGAAGGCGGTCAGCGCGCCGATAGCGGTTTTGATGCCACCCTGATCCTGGGCGGGCAGATCGCCGGCAGCGCGCCCCGGCTGTTTCTGATCTATCCCGAGGGCAATTTCATCGAGGCCGGGGCGGACACGCCCTTTTTCCAGATTGGCGAAATCAAGTACGGTCGCCCGATCCTTGTGCGGGCGTATGACCCTGACCTGAGTTTCGAAAGCGCTTTGAAGCTGTTGATGGTCAGTTTTGATTCCACGCTGAAGGCCAATCTGTCTGTCGGCATGCCCCTTGACTATTTCTGCTACAGGACCGACAGCCTGAAAAAGCAGCACGTCGGGCGTGTTGATGCGGATAACGAGATGTTCCAGACCATCTCGGCGGGGTGGGGGGATGCCCTCAAACAGGCGCTGGATACGTTGCCCGATGTGACACTTGACAGCCAGGCGTCTTGAGAAGGGGCAGACCAAACATGACCGAGTCTCCGATCATCTGTGTGGGTGGGGAAAACCTCATTGACCATGTCACCCGCGACGGCTCCGTGTCCGCATTGGCGGGCGGGTCGCCCTTTAACGTCGCCATGGCGATTGGGCGTCAGGAGGTGGAGGTGCATTACATCACGCCGATTTCGACGGATGCCTGGGGCGACACGCTGGCCGAGACGCTGACGGCCTCTCATGTGACATTGGCGGGCGGTCGGGTTGATGCGCCCACGACCGTCGCCCGGGTGACCGTCACCGACGGGATTCCGTCCTACGAATTCGAACGCACCGGAACGGCCGAACGGGCGGTGACCGTTGCATCCCTCTCCGAGGCGATGCCGTCCGGGACAGCCGCGTTGCACACCGGATCGCTGGCCGTGTCCGAAGGGACAGACGGGCAGGCCTGGGAAGACGTCTGCGCCCAAGCCTATGCTGCTGGCACGCTGGTGTCTTTCGACCCGAATGTCCGCTTGTCGGTGATCGAGGACCCGGACAGTTACCGGGATCGCGTGTTCCGGATGCTTGGCAAGACGCACCTGCTGAAGCTGAGCGATGAAGACCTCGAAGGGCTGTGCCCGGGGCAAAGCCAGGCCGACGCATTGACCACCGTGCGGGACAGGACCAGCGCGCCGCTGGTCGTCATGACGAAGGGGCCGGATGGTGCCATCGCCTGGGGCCCCGAGGGCGAGGTGGCCGTGACGGCGCCGCCGGTGCCCAACCTTGTCGACACCGTCGGTGCCGGAGACACGTTCATGGCCACGCTTCTGTCAAGCCTTGCGCAGATCGGGGCGCTGGACCCGGATGCCCTGGCTGCGCTTGACCGGTCGCAGGTCGAAACGCTGCTGCGCCGTGCCGGGATGGCCGCCGCGATCAATTGCGGGCGCGCCGGGTGCAACCCGCCCACGCTGGCGGAACTCGACGCCGCTCTGGCGGGCTGATCAGAAAGACAGACGGCGTTCTCTCGCCCCACCGCGCCGGCGCGGCTTTGGCAGGGCCAGGTCAAGCGGCCTGAGCGGCGTTTGCAGCGATTCCCGCAGCAGCGCGCAGAATACGGCCACGGCCGGCGCGCTGTCCCTGAAGGGCAGCGCCGTGATGTAGGCACTGGCTGCCTCGGTCTGGTAGCAGGCCGAACCGGGCAGCCCGCCCAGCCATTGCATATAGCCCAACTGGCCAATTTCCTTGGCACGTTCCGGCGTTGTTGGATTGACCTGCAATTGGGTCAATGTCCGTGCGATCAACATAAGGCGCCCTCCGCGCTGAACGGCTTGGCCAGAGGTTCACGACAAGACGGATGCAGCAATGGCAGCGGTCCCATCGACCCCCCGGTCCGCCCCGCCCGGTTTCAAGTCACATGCGATGGCAGGTCTCCTGACTCGCGGGTCAACGTGCGTTGCGCCCCTTCCCAAGCGATGTCGCCCAGTGGATTTGCGCAGCACTCACCGCTTACAGTTGCGGGGGCAGTCACGGCTTTTCACCGTATTCCCTTTTCAGCCGACGTCACAAACGCCGATCACCATTGCCGCTCCACTGTTTCAGAGCGCACAATCAAAATCAAATGCTAA
>CAYZAD010000244.1:0-4545 GCA_964476315.1 uncultured Rhodobacterales bacterium | reverse complement strand
GCAGGTCGGGCAGTTCCAGCCCCGCCGCGGCCCATTCGGCATAGGCCAGTTGCGTCGGGCCGATCTCGACCCGGTTCTGGTCGTTTGGCGTGTTGTCGCCCGTGGTGGCGCCACGGGTCGGGTCGATCTTTCGGGTATCGCGGAAATGGGTGTTCATGGCAGCGCCTCCTGCCCGCGATGCTGAAGCGGTGCCGACCTGCAGACGCGCCGATTTGCGACCTTGTTCGACGGGGGGCGTGACGCTTTTGGCTTTGCTGCACCTGCACTTGGCGGGCAGTCACGGCTTTTCTCTGTCGCATCGCTGCGCTAGTCCTGCGGCATGATCCTGCAACGCACCTTGCCCTATGATGTGATGACACCACGCCCGCTTCCGGGGATCGCCCCCTTGGGCGATGCGCCGTGGTTTCTGGTGGACGAGGCTTATGCCCCGCAGATGGCCGAACGGCAGCGGTTGATGGCGGCGCGGCGGGACGATGTGATCGCCACCGATGATCCCGATCCCGTCAACCTGTCAAAGATGATGGATGCGGTGCTGGATCACCTGCCGGCGGGGTTCACACGCTCGCAAGATCAGGTCACGTGTCCCGATGGCCGGCGTGTCGCGATCGACAGATCAGATCCGTTCGGCACGCTGGGGCACATTTTGCAGAACGACATCTGCCTGATGGAAAAACGCGGCGATGAGCACGTGCTGACCGGCGCGGTTCTCTGCTTTCCGGCAAGCTGGCGTCTGCGCGAAAAGATCGGTCATCCGCTGACCCATATCCACGTTCCGGTCAAAACCTATACTGACGACATCGCCCGCCGCGTGCAGCGCTTGTTTGACGGTGTTCGACCGGGGATGCCGATCTGGCGGTTCAACGCGCTTTGGTACGAAGACCCAAGCCTCTATCAGCCGCGGGCCGAAAGCGAACCGCGTGCGCTGACCGAAGCGGGCAAGACGCCCTATCTGCGCACGGAACGTCAGGTGCTGTGGCGGTTGCCCGACAGCGATGCGGTGCTGTTCACGATCCACACTTTCGTGCTGGCCCGGAAAGACGTTCCGCTTGTGGCCGACGTGGCCTAGCTTCCTGCCCGTTGCGCCGAATAGACGATGGCGCGCAGGTAGTTTCCGCTGTCATTCCAGACCGACAAAACGTTGAAATTATGTGTGCCTTCGCCGAATGGCTCGCCGCGACGCCAGCCATTTTGGGCCAGCATGTTCGCGGCCGTGGCCAGTGCGTCCACCGCGTTGTAGGGGTCGGCGACGCCGTCGCCATTGCCATCGACCCTGTACCGTAACCAGTTGCCCGCAAGGAACTGCATATGGCCCAACTCGCCCGATGGCCCGCCCTTGGTGCTGGGTGACAGGATGCCCGCATCCACCATTTGCAGCGCGGCTATGGCGTGGGGTTCGAACCTTGGGTGGCGGCGGCAGTATGACGACAGCGTGACGGCTCCATCGACAACCGAAGTACCACCAAGGTAACCGCCCCAGCTTGTTTCAAGCCCCCAGATCGTTGCGAGGATCGACGCAGGCACACCGTAGGCCCGTTCGATCGAGGCAAACGTATTCGGGTTGCGGGTGATCCGATTGCGGGTTTGAGAAATGAAACTTTCGGCTGTGCTGCCGGATCGTTTCGCAAGGAACTGAGCCGGATCTCCTTGCAAGGTTCCGGTCTGATTACCCGGATTTGATTCAAATCTCCAGGTGATGCCGGACAATTGCGCATTTTGCAGGGCAGTCAAACCGCGTTGCCCCACGCCGGCCGAGGCCGCCTGCTGCGCCAGTGTTTGTTTGTACTGACCAAATCCGCCTTTTTGGGTGATGCATTGCGCCGAATAGGCGGGCAGGGCGGTACAGACAGATAGGCAAATGGCAGCGATCAAACGGCGCATCATGGAAAACTCCAACACAATACAGTCGAAGTCACGTTAGCAAATGCCGGAAGCAGGGCAAGAGCTGGTGTGGGCGGCCTTGACCGCCCACAAGAAGTTTACAACAGCCCGCCAAGGTCTGGGGCATAGCCGGTTTGTGCCATGATGGCGAACAGACCGGCCACGGCATAGGCCATCGCGCCAGCGCGGACGTCCTCACCCCGCACGAGGTTGTGCACAACCAGCGGGATCGCAAGGGGGGCTGCAATGATGGCCGTGGAAATCGACAGCGCCCATGCTGCAAGGCGCATGGGAGCGCTTTTCGCGCGCCGCGCTTCCAGTTCCATGAATTCCAGGTCCTGTGGATCGACACGGGTCAGTTCTGCGCGCATCATGCCCAGAGCGGCTTCCGGTTCGGCGCTGAACATGCCAAACGCACGGGGCCGTGCCGTTGCGCCTGACGTGGCCAACACGCGCCGCGGTTTGACCGCCCGTTCGATGAGCGTCGTCGGTGCCTCTTCGACCTCCTGCGTCTGCTCCACCTCTTTGATATCGCCAAGGAGGAAGTCGCGCGCGTCAATCGGCGTGTCCGAGTCTTTCCAGAACAGCGTGTGAACGTCGTAGTCGCGGCACAACTCTGCTGCTACGTTCGCAAGTCGCGCTGCGGCAAGCTCATTTTCAACGCCACGTGAGGCCACCATGATGATGCAGGCATTGTCGGTTTCGTCCAGCGCGACGGTCAATTGATCTGAATCGTTCACGACCCAATCAATATATTCCTCTGTGATCGGCAGACGTTGATATTCCACACACTGATTGGACAGCGCGCGAGCCACATATGGAATGAGCGTACTCGATACTTCATTCCGAGATTTGTTTGTTACCAGGCTGATTGCAGCTACATCTGCGTCACACATACCAAACCTCCTCATTTCTGTTTCGAAGGATTTGCCTGTCTTTCATCGACCTAAAATGTGTTCGAAATCGGGAAAAACCTTGGACAATTATGTCGAGTTTGGAATTAATTTCCTTCCAGGTGCCATATTCATCTCGAAACGACAAATTCCTGCACCGGAAAGTCAACAGACGTTAATCAATCATAACGCGTCAATGCGGTTGGGTCGCCCATACGGACGGTTCCCAACGTCTTGTATCGATTTGTGCAAGATTTCGTGGGGTTTGGCGTGTTCTGCAGCAGTCTTCGCCTGCACATGACGGCTTGGGTCATCACCGGCGATCACACCAAGTTATTATGGCATGTAGACAGTCACCAAGACAGCGCCAGTCGGAAGCAGGATCAGAAAGGCGGTCGCGATCAGCGCCATTTTCGCCATGCTATGGCCCGCCGCATGTTTCTTGTCGCGCCCATAGTTGGTTTTGGGGGCGTGGTTCGCAACCGTGACAGGATGCGGTGAAGCAGCCTCGTTCAAGTCTGTGTGCTTGGCCTCCAAACGGGCCAAACGTGCCTGAAAGTCTTTATTCATGCCAACGCCCTTTCGACAAAGCGCACCATTGGAATCAACAAGCCAGCACTGATACCCGGCCTGAGTGCCAAATATGCATGGCATCCAAACGACCAGAGAAAGGCGATTTCGCGGCATGGTTGTAGAAGGTGTGGCGTCGTGAGCCCCATTGGATTGGGCCGGTCCCAAAAACGCGACGCTTTGGTGCGATCTGGGCTGCACCATCCAGACCTCACTTGTCAAAGAGGCGAAGTTTCAATGGCTTCAGAGATTATTAACCATTGCTAAGAATGACCGACCGAATCGTGATACAATAAAACATTGTTTTCAAATGCCGCTACAGATGCGGTGTGTTTTCTGGAGGGACGCAAAATGATGTATTTCATCGGTACAAGCGGAAACAACAAGCTGATTGGCACGTCATTGTCCGACTTTCTCGAGGGCCTTGCCGGAAATGACATTCTCAAAGCCAAAGGTGGCAACGACTGGCTGTACGGCGGTAATGGCAAGGACAAGCTTCTGGCAGGAGGTGGCGACGACGTGGCTTCCGGCGGTCGGGGCAACGACCTGATCAAGGGTGACGCGGGGCAAGACGTTCTTTTCGGTGACGATGGCAAAGACACCATTCGCGGAGGTGCCGATGACGATCTTGCCTGGGGTGGTAAAGGGAATGACTTCGTGTCCGGGGACGCTGGCGATGACGAGGTTTACGGAGGCTCCGGCAACGACGTGGTCCGAGGGGGGGCCAATGACGACCTCGTCAATGGGGACGACGGAAATGATACGGTGAAAGGAGACAACGGGAATGACATCCTTTCTGGCGGGCGCGGCAATGATCAATTGATCGGCGGAGCTGACGACGACACGTTCTTTTTCAACCTCGTCGCCGACATTGATCGCGATACGATCCGGGATTTTGGCGACGGTGTGGACTTGATCGAGTTTTTCAGCCTGTCCGAGTCTCTGAACGCGTTCGACGATCTGGACACGAATGGCAACGGCGTTCTGGACGATGGCGATGCACGCGTGACGGTGAACGGCACGGATACCTTGATCGATCTGTCCGACGAATACGGTGCCGCACCAGAGACACACACAATCAATGTGCTTGGCGTGACTGATCTGTCAGCAAGCGATTTTGCATTTGTGTGATATTGAGCCTGGGGACACGGGCAAGACCGAACCTGCGGCACTGACCATCGGATGTCAGCAAGTTGTGCAGGTC
>CAYZAD010000243.1:0-4552 GCA_964476315.1 uncultured Rhodobacterales bacterium | reverse complement strand
GGATCCGTTCGACCTCGCCGCCGAAATCGGCGTGACCGGGGGTGTCGACAATGTTGATGCGCGTGGATTTCCATTCGACGCTAGTGGGTTTGGCAAAGATCGTGATGCCGCGTTCGCGTTCAAGGTCGTTGCTGTCCATGGCGCGTTCGGCCACAGCCTGATTGGCGCGGAACGCACCGGATTGTTTCAGCAGTTCGTCCACCAGCGTTGTCTTGCCGTGGTCCACGTGCGCGATGATCGCAATGTTGCGAAGGTCCATGTGTCACTATCTCGGGTCAGGAATGAGTTGCGCGGGGCGTACAAGCCAGCGCGCGCAAATACCAGCGAAAAAGGCCCGGTCCTTCGGGAAGGCCGCGTGACGTGTCTCTGGGTGGCACCCTTGCGTGAGTTGGAGGCGTCAGCGGGACGCGCGCCTTGGGGTTCGGAGCGCTTTGTCCTGCGGTCAATGTGTGGCGGTGTTGGACAGCAGATTGATGACGAGAATGCCGCCGACGATCATGGCAAGGCCGATAATCGCGGCAAGGTCGAGCTTTTGGCCGAAGACGACAAAGCCGATGATGGAGATGAAGAAAATGCCAAAGCCCGACCACATCGCATAGGCGATGCCCACCGGGAATGTCTTGAGCGCAATGGCCAGAAGGTAGAACGCAACACCGTAAGCCACCACCACGATGACAGAGGGCCAAGGCCGGGTGAATTGCTGGCTGGCCTGCAGGGCGGTGGTGCCGATGGTTTCGGCAAGCACGGCAAACATGAGGATGATGTAGGGCATTGCGCGGACTCTCTGCGTTGGAACACCGGGGGCCGTCCCCACGGCCTGTGGCCTTACCTCCGAGATATCTTGGGCCTGGGGAAAGGCAATCCCGGTCTGTCTGGACCAATTCGAACCGGCGGTACAGGCAAAGATCTGGGCTCTTGCGTTCTGCGCGAGGCGCGTCACCACCGCCGAGGCACCTGGCCCCGGCGGTGTGGCAGAGCGTCAGTGCAGATGGATGGCGAAGCGGTCGCGGATTTGTGCGTCAAGCAGCGGGTCGAAGGCGGCGCGTGACGGCTGTGCGAGGATCGCGTCTTTCCGGGCGGTGGCGCTTTCGACGAGGATCGGCTGCCCCCGTTCCACCCATTCCTTGGGCGATGACCGGTTCCCGAGGCTGGGATAGACATAATCGCGCTGCATCCGGTTGAGCGTGTCGTCGCTGCCAAGGTAGTGCCCCGGTCCGCCAAGGCAGGTGGCGCGCATGACCTCGAGGCTCAGGTCGTCTTCGGTCACCTCGATCCCGCGCACGCAGCGCAGGGCTTGCCCCAGCAGGTCATCCCCGAGGATCAGGCTTTCGTGGCAGAAGCCCAGCAGGGACGCGTGCATCCCCGCCGCTTCGTAGACCATGTTGAGGCCGCTGAGACCGGCCATGACGTTTGAACACATCTGTTCCCACCCGGCCTGCATGTCGGGCAGCTTGGCATCCGCGATGCCGGCGGCGGCGCCGCCGGGCAGGCCGTAGAACCGGTGCATCTGGGCGCAGCCTGCCGTCAGCAGCGCCTGTTCGCCCGACCCGCCCGACATCGCGCCGGTGCGCAGGTCGGACACGAACGGCCAGGTGCCGAAGATGGCGGGATGGCCGGGCGCCATGGCGTTGACATAGACAAGGCCCGCGAGGCATTCGGCAACGGCCTGCACGATCGCTCCGGTGATGGAGGCGGGGGCGGTGGCACCGGCCTGCCCGGCGCTGAGCAGAAGCACCGGCATGCCGCCGCGCACACAGGCCTCCATCACCTCGCAGGATTCGGTGGCGAATTTCATCGGCGGCACGACAAAGCAGTTTGAGTTGGACACGAAAGGCCGCGCGCGCCATGCGTCTTCGCCGCCCGCAATCATGTGCAGCATTTCAAGCGCATGCGGGACAAAGGACGGCTCTGTAAACGAGGTGCCGATATGCTTGGTGGTGCCCGACACACAGGCGTAGATGGTGTTCAGATCCATTTCGAGATTATCGAGCACGTCGCGCGCCACCATCGGGCGTTGCAGGAAGTGGATGTTGTCCAACTGATCTGCAATGCGCGCGGCGTCGTGCAGATCCTGAAGCGTGCTGTCCTTGTAGGTGCCGGTGGCCACGTCGACCAGATGCACAGCCGCCCCGGCCGTGCCATAGTGGACCCGGGTGCCGGACAGGTCGAGGTCGTGACGCGCATCGCGCCCGCACAGCGTGACCGAGCGGTTGGCAATGGCCAGCATGTCTTCGACGAGGGCGCGCGGAAAGCGGACGCGGCCATCGTCGCCCAGCGTGGCGCCTGCTTCGGTCAGGATCCGGATGCCCGATGCCGGGGCTTCGGACAGGCCGATTTCCTCGAGCGCGCGCAGCGCGGCGTTGTGGATGCGGTCGAGATCATTGTCAGAGAGCAGCTTGTAGCGACCGCCGGACATGCCGGGGCGGATCGGGCGCAGGTTTTCGGCCAGCGGGTTGGACCGCGCTTCGCGGCGGGCAGCGCGGCCTCCGGCGCGGCGCGGGGACAAATCTGTCATGATGTGGTCTTTCTCAGGATGCGGGACGGGTGGGGCGGATCAGGATGCCACCGGTCGTCCCCGCGCAGCCATGCCCCGGCGTGCGCCGATTGTCCTCAAGACCAAAACCAAAGCGGATCGGTGCTGCCGCATGGCTCCTCCCATTCTTGTTGGGTCAGCCTGCGGCGGTCGCGTCATTCATTCTGCGCGTTTTGCGACATTTGGTCGTTTTTGACCGTTTCGCCCGTCAAGAGCGCGCGACGTAGCGATCCCGGCGATGGTTCACGGTGATGATGAGGTTGAGGATCACCGCGCCCAGAAGGGACCACAGAACCACTTCCGGCGGCAAAACCGCAAAGGCCAGGGCAAAGACGAACAGGTCAAACACCAGTTGCGTGTTCCCGGCCTGGATGCCGCGCGTGTCCTGAAGCCACAGGGCGACAATCCCGACGCCGCCCAGCGTGGCCCCGTGGCGGAACAGCACGATCAGGCCAACGCCGGCCAGCACACCGCCCAGCGCCGCCGACAGGGCGGGGTGGATGGCATCGACTGTCAGCGCGCGGCCCAGCAGTTCCGACATGATCGACAGGACCGCAACGGCGCCAAAGGTTTTCAGCGTGAATGTCAGGCCGATCCGTTTCCACCCAATCAGGTAGAAGGGCAGGTTCAGCACAAAGAAGATGGCACCGAAGGGCCAACCGCCGACATAGCTGCCGATAAGAGACAGACCGGCGATTTGCCCGGTCATGAGGTTGGACGCTGCAAGAACCTGGATGGACAACGCGACAAGCGTGGCCCCGACAAGGATGCCTTGTGCATCTTCGAACAGGCTGTGGCGGTCGGCGGGAGGTTTGCTGAGCAGAAACATAGGTCAGCAATTATGACATATTTGCGGGCTGTCAAGCCCTTTACCAGCGGCCCGATGCGCCCCCGCCGCCGGATCTGCCCCCGCCAAAGCCGCCGCGTCCGCTGGTCGAATGACGTGTGTCGCGGGCGGCAATCCGGAACCGGGTGCTGTCGCGGTAGGCGCATTGGCTGCAGGTGGTGATGCGTTCGCCTTCGCCGTCTTTGGATGCCGTGGCCTTGCGGTTGGTCTGCACCGCCCGGGACAGCGCACGGGCCCCGCAATTGGGACAGCGTTTGAACCGCATCGCCATGTTGGCAAACCTGCGTCGCATCACGACAAGAGCCGCCCCGACGAATGCAATGATCGCCATCCAATTCATGATAGAATTGCCGGGCACCGGAGCCTCCGCCCCGGTGGAGAACGGGCGGGCAATGCTTTCGGTGATGTCCTCAACCCCGGTGACGATGCCGGTTGTATAGTCTTCGGCCTCGAACGCGGGCAGGAAGCTGCGGTTGATGACATTGGCCGCGACCCTGTCCCAATCGCGCCCATACGCAGCGCCCAGTTCGATGCGAATGGCGCGGTCGTCACGCAGGATCAGCACGAGGATGCCGTTATTGCGGTTTGCGTCGCCAATGCCCCAGCCATTGAACAGGTCCGTGGCGAACTGCTCCAACGCCGCGTCCGGCGCATAGGCGGCTTGCGAGGGCAGGGTGACCACCGCCATTTGTACGCCCAGCTCTGCGTTCAGCGCGCGCAGACGGTCGTGCAGATCGGCCTCTTCCGTATCGGTCAGCAGATCGGCGTGGTCGGTGACGGTGTCCCGCACCGGGTCGGGCAAGGTTTGGGCCGCGCCCATGGTGGCGAGGAAGAGGAAAAGGACGGTCAGCCAGCGCATCGGGGCCTAGCCCTTCAATGCCGCGTTGAGCCGGTCGTCGAGCTTTTCCAGAAAGCCCATCGTTGTCAGCCAGCGCTGCTGTGGACCGACCAGCAGCGCGAGGTCTTTTGTCATGAAGCCGGCCTCGACCGTTTCGACCACGACGCGTTCCAGCGTTTCGGCAAAGGCCCGCAGTGAGATGTTGTCGTCCAACTTCGCGCGATGCTTTAATGCGCCTGCCCAAGCGTATATGGATGCAATGGAATTTGTCGACGTTTCTTCGCCCGCCTGATGCTGGCGATAGTGGCGGGTGACGGTGCCGTGGGCGGCTTCG
>CAYZAD010000242.1:2634-4565 GCA_964476315.1 uncultured Rhodobacterales bacterium | reverse complement strand
ATGTCTCATCGGAAGCTTCTGTCTAGTCTTTTGCTTGGAACCATGTTGGCCGGGCCCGCGCTGGCCCAGGACAACATGGATAAGCTCACCAACATGCAAAAAACGGACGCCACATTCACGTTCGTCGATCAGGATGGCGAACGTGCCGAGGCGCTCAAGGCGATCATCGAGCACATCAACGTGCCCGAGGGGTTCGAAGTGAGCCTGTATGCCGTGGTACCGGATGCACGATCAATGGCAATGGCGCCGCAGGGGACGGTTCTTTTTGCGGGCACGCGGAAGGACAAGATGTGGTCGATTGTGGACCGCGACCGTGACCGCGTGGCGGACGAAGTCAAAGACTTTGCACCATCGATAACCTTCGATATTCCGAACGGGCCCTGTTTCTCTCCTGACGGCTTCCTTTACATCGCGGAGCGCAACCGGGTGCTTGTCTTCCCGGCGGCCGAATTCTTCTTCGAAGGACCAGACCCCGCCGTAGGTGTCGTTGTTGCCCAGGGTGAACTGATCCCGCCAGAAGAAGAGAGCTTCAATCACACGGCTCGGGTCTGCGACATCGGCCCGGACGGAAAGCTCTACATCTCGCTTGGTCAGCCGCACAACGTACAGCCCATCGAAAAGATCGAAATGTATGATGAGATCGGCATCGGTGGCATCATTCGTATGAACACGGATGGGTCGGGACGAGAGGTTTACACCCGCGGCGTGCGGAACTCTGTCGGACAGGATTTCAATCCGGCGACAGGAGAACTCTGGTGGACAGATAACCAGGTCGACGGCATGGGAGACGATATCCCCCCGGGCGAGCTGAACCGTCAGACGGCGGCGGGACAGCATTTTGGTTTCCCATGGACCAACTCACGGATCGAGATTGTGTCCGAAGCCGATTACCCTCGGCCTGAAGGCGTCGAATTCATCGAACCGCAACTTGAGTTGACGGCACACGCAGCCGATCTGGGCATGCGGTTTTATCACGATGAAAGCTTCCCCGAAGAATACCACGGTGGAATCTTCTGGGCGCAGCATGGTTCGTGGAACCGTACCACCCCGGTTGGCGCCCGCGTGATGTTCACGGCCCTTGATCCCGAAACCGGGGATGCGGTTGGCGCACAGGTCTTTGCCGACGGTTGGCTGAACGAAGACACCGGCGAATATCGCGGTCGTCCCATGGATATCGAGTTCCTGCCAGATGGCTCCATGCTGGTGTCGGACGATTTTGCCGGAGCGATCTGGCGCATTGCATACAATCCCGCTCCTGCAGAATGAGGTTTGCGACGATTGCCATCCTCGGCGGGCTGATGCTCGCCGGGGGGTCCCCCGCCACGGCCGACGACCCGGATGCCGGGCGAAAGGTCGCCAATATGTGCCGTACCTGCCATGGCATAGACGGCTATGCGCAAATCCCGATTGCGCCCCATATTGGAGGTGAACCCAAAGACTACCTCGAAGCACAGCTTATGGCGTTCAAGACCGGCGCACGCGAGCACGAGATGATGTCTGTTGTGACAGCGAGCCTGTCAGCCCAGCAGATTTCGGATGTGGCCGCTTGGTATGCATCGCACCGGGCGGTTGCGACTTTGCCCGAAGGTGTCACTGAGGATGATGCGCCTGCGGCCTGCGTCTCCTGCCATGGCGCCAACGGGATCTCGGTCCTTCTCGACGCCCCGAACCTTGCTGGCGAGGTCAACATCTACATCGATACCCAATTGAAAGCGTTTCGAAACGGCAAACGCACGCATGACATCATGTCGGAAATCGCGGCAGACCTCACCGACACTGAAATTCGTGAATTGGCGGATTGGTACGCAAACGTGCAACTGGAAATCGAGGGGCCGGAATAGGCGACCCGACCGGCGGCGGAAAGTTCAGCAGTTCGTTTCCATCAACTCCCGAAGCATGGGACTACTGCCAGTCGCCTGTCCCTTATCAAA
>CAYZAD010000242.1:0-2534 GCA_964476315.1 uncultured Rhodobacterales bacterium | reverse complement strand
CGCGTGAGAAGCCGACGAAATCCCGCCTCATCCAAAACCAGCAGCGCCGTTGGAACAATCGACCTCACCGTCGGGCGATAACGTGAGCGGCTCAGCAAGGCGGCTTGCCCGAAGATCTCGCCGCGGCCAAGGCGCCAACTTTGCCCTGCCATGCGAAGTTCGACAGCCCCTGACGCAATAAAGAAGACGCTCTTGGCGTAGTCGTCTTTCTTGATGATGATGTCGCCGGCATCGGCATATCGCGTTTTCAACGCCCGCGATAACTGCTTGAGGCTGTCGGCGTCCAGATCGCTGAACAAAGGCAGTTTTTGCACCAGTTCGATACGCTTGATCGCGATATCGAGCTGCGGTCTTTGTTCCGCTTCGGTCCGGGCGGCCGAGATGTCCTGCATCAAGACCGAATGCGGCTCCGCGCTGATCAGGCCATCGCTGAGCATCGCGTTATATTCACGCTCCTCGAACCGCAGGGAGGTGCGGCGGATGAAGCGCTTCTGCAGTTCTTCGAAATATCCGGGGTACTGCAGTTGCAAGCCCTCCAGCGCCGTCTCCACGATTTCGATGCGGCGATCCACAAGGTCACGCAGAATATCCGCAACGCGCCGCCCGTGAATGCGTCGAATGCGCTGCTCGATAAAGTCGCAGATGTCTCGCAACACCAATCGCTGAGCGAGTAGAATCTCAAACCGATGTGCCGTCATCGCGGCAATCGGGCGCTGAATGCGGAACCAATCATTCAGGATTGCAGCAGCGCGAAACCGCCATCCGAAAGTTACAGTGCGAAGCGCGGCGCGCATGTATCCCGTACGACCATCAAGCCGCGTGGCTTCGAATATCCGGTCAATGTCCACCAACGCATCCTGGGCCAGACGCGTCGATAAGGACCGGTCGCGCATGTGCCGCAAGACAATATCCCGTTCAGCCCCGGCGATAGAGATCAATCCCAAGGTGATGCGGTCCCGATCAAGAATGTCCTTTGCATGTTCCGCGCGCTGTACGGCTTCCTCCAAACGGGCTCCAAAGCGGACGGCTTCGGTGCGCACGATCTCGGGGTTCAATTCGTAGTTTTCGTTGTTCCGGGCGACGTCTTCCCGCACGGTCTGCAGCGCAACCGCCACCACCTGCTGAGACAGCGCCTCGTCGATCGGGCTCAACCGGTCCAGCCCCAACCTGCGAATGATGGTCCGAAGCGTCGTCCCCTGCACCAGAAGGGTAAACAAGGTGAATCCGGTTGCAAGAATGCCGA
This sequence comes from uncultured Rhodobacterales bacterium, assembly GCA_964476315.1. Classification (GTDB taxonomy): domain Bacteria; phylum Pseudomonadota; class Alphaproteobacteria; order Rhodobacterales; family Rhodobacteraceae; genus Marivita. Next base: position 1,291 of record CAYZAD010000242.1, on the reverse strand, counting down.
CGATCCGCTGGATTTCGTCCGGAACACGCGCGTTTTCTGTCACGGCAAGCGCCAAGGCGAGCGTCACGGCACCGCGCAACCCGCCCCATAGCATCGCAACGCGATAGGTTCGTTCGATTGCGGGCGAAGCCCGAACCCATGCCAAAAGCGGCAGCAAGCCAAACAAGACAGCCGCACGGGCGAAAAAGGCGGCCAGGATGACAACAAGCAATAGCGCAAGATCGCTCAGTCGAAGATCGGCAAGGAACCGAGGGATCAGGATCGCCGCGAGAATGAAGATCAACGCGCCCGCCCAATAGGCAAGAACATCCCACGTTTCGGACAAGCGTGCCCAGGCTTGCGGCGTCAAGCGTCCCGGAGCGGAGAGGTTCAGCGTCGCCCCAGAGACGACCACGGCGATCACGCCCGATGCACCCACGGTTTGCTCTGCCCCGATATAGGCCAGATACGGCACGGCAATCGAAATCGAAATCTGCGCGAGTTCGAAACCTTCGAACATCGCCATGAGCCAAAGGCCGATGCGCGCCAGGATCCAGCCAGTCACAGCACCACCTGCCAGCAGGATGGGAAACGCCCTCAGGGCCTCCTGCAAGGTCGGGTCGGGAACCCCCACCATGACGTAGCCGAGGAAAAGCCCGAAAAGCGCCACCGCGGCAGCATCGTTCAAAAGGCTCTCGCCTTCGATGATCCTGGAAAGGCGTTGCGGCGCGGCGATTGATCGAAAGATCCCCACCACAGCCGAGGGGTCGGTTGTTGAAACGATCGCCCCCAACAGAAGACACGCCACAATCGGAAGCGTGCTGATCGCGCTTAACGCGTATCCGACTGAAAAAGTCGCCACCAGAACAGCCACCACGGCCATTACGAATATCGGAACCCAATCGTCGAGCATGCGGCGAAGATTCATGCCCAGCGTGGCCTGAAAGAGCAGCGTCGGCAGAAATATGTAAAGGAAAACGTTCGACTTGATCGGGAAGTTCAGAATGGCCTCTGCCACCGGGTTGAGCGCATCAGTCAAACTGGTCTGCAGGAAAAACAGCGCACCCGCCCCGATCACAGATCCCAGCACGGCGAGTATGACGCTGAAAGGCAGGCCAACTTTCGCCGCCAACGGTTCGGATAGGCCGATCACAACAAACAGCACTGCGACAACAGATGTGATCAGAACAATATCCATGCGGAACCCTATCCCGGCGCAGGATCGCAAGCCAGACGATCTCTTTCGTCAGCCCGTTTCTCAGAAGGCCTTTGATTTGAGAAGGCCATAAACCGGGCACGCCCATTGCGTGGA
>CAYZAD010000241.1:0-4593 GCA_964476315.1 uncultured Rhodobacterales bacterium | reverse complement strand
TGGCGGGCCTGTAGCTCAATTGGTTAGAGCAGAGCGCTCATAACGCTTTGGTTGCGGGTTCAAGTCCTGCCGGGCCTACCATATCCGACCGCTTCTGAAATACGCCCGTCCGGGTCACCTGTCTCAGAACAGGCATTGCGTCACGTCTGGCGTCGTGGCCCGCCAGCGCAGGGCATCCGCGATCATCCTGGGCACGTCGGGATGCAAGCCAATGGGATCAAGCACCACCCCCGTATACCCCGATGCGGCGACGGCGGCGGGCAGATCGTCCAGCACATGCCCCCGCCGCGCCGCGAAGTAAGGCAGGCAGAGAGAGGTCGCTCCAAGCCCGCTCAGCGCGTCTTCCAGGGACGGGTCCTCTTCCACGAAACCACAGCGCACCGATTTCGGCTGGAACGCCTCAGCGACACGATCGGCAAAGGCGCGCGTTGCTTCTGAAACCCGACGGGATTTGCCCGATCCGTGACCGGCGATCACGAGGTCGACGTCGGACGGCTCAAACGTACGATCCGTACAAACATCCCGCAGCCACCGCGCGGCCAGCATCGGCAAGGTGCAATCGAGGCCAAAGCTGACAAGCTGCGGCCCCACGCCCCCGGCCAGACGTTTGGGCAACTGGACCTGCGTGAACCAACCATCGGCCATGAACATCGGGTAGATCAGCGCACCGGGATGCGCGGCGGACAGCGCCTCGATCCGGCCTTCAGCGGCCAGCGTCACCCCTTCGATATGCGCTTCTGGCAGATGCGCCGCCACCGCCGCCGCCAAAGCGGCGATCTCGGCCTCTCCGACATCGGGGTCGGACGGTTGGCCATGGCTGACGATGAGGGCGCTGAAGGACATGAGGGCTTTCCGAACTTGGTGACGATGCAACGCGATCTAGCGCGGCGCCATGCGAATGGCACCGTCCAGCCGGATGACTTCGCCGTTGAGCATCGGGTTTTCCACGATGTGACGCACCAGTTGCGCGTATTCGCTGGCATGGCCCAGCCGTGACGGGAACGGCACCTGCGCGCCAAGGCTGTCCTGCACCTCCTGCGGCAACCCTTCGAGCATCGGCGTCTTGAACAGACCCGGCGCAATCGCGCAGACCCGGATGCCCAGCGACGCCATGTCCCGCGCCATGGGCAATGTCAGACCTGCCACGCCAGCCTTTGATGCCGCATAGGCCGCCTGCCCCACCTGCCCTTCGTAGGCCGCCACGGATGCCGTGTTGATGACAACGCCGCGCGTGCCGTCTGCATCCAGCGGATCGTTACCCGCCATCAGCGCCGCACAATGCGACGCCACGTTGAAGGTGCCGATCAGGTTGATGCTGATGACCTTGGCGAAAAGCGCCGGATCATGCGGCGCCCCTTTCGACACTGTCTTGGCCGCAGGGGCGATACCGGCGCAGTTCACCGCAATGTGGACGGTTCCGAACGTCTCTGCGATGGCCGCCACGGCTGACGCAACTGCGGTAGGATCGCTCACATCGGTCTTGATGAACCGTCCGCCAAGATCGGCGGCCTGCGCGGCACCGGCTTCGGCATTCATGTCCAGCAGCACCGTGCGCGCGCCGGCCCGGGCCAAACCCGCGGCGGCAGCGGCACCAAGGCCCGATGCGCCACCTGCAATCACGGCGACTGTTTCGGATGTGATTTCCATGCAACCTGCTCCTTTGTCTTTGGACCTGTGTGTAGGATGCAGGGCGAACCCGTGGCAAGCGGGGAAGCCCGTTGCAACGGGCTTTGACACGCGATTTCGAAATCGCGTATCAAGCGCCTTCGAAGGCGCGTCTTCCGCTTCGGTTCAGAGCAGGGTCTGTCTTGGCACACAAAAAGAAAAAGAGGCGCAGCGCCCCGCCCGGAGGATGGCAGGACTGGGTCACGGACCGCGTCCTGCGCGGCGCCATCTGGCTGGCCCTGCGTCTGCCGATCCGGGCGCGGCTTTGGCTGATGGGGCGCCTGGTCCGGCACGTGGTGGCCCCTTTGGCCGGATACCGGCAACGCGCCGAAAACAACCTCGCCCATATCTGGCCCGACATGAGCGCCGCCGAACGACGCCGCCTTGCCGATCTCGTGGCCGACAATGCCGGCCGCACCATGATCGACAATTACGACGTGGACGGATTGCTGCGCCGCATGGCCGACACCCAGGTATCGGGGGATGGGCTGGACGCGGTTGAGGCGGCAAAAGCCAAGGGGCAGCCGGTGCTTTTCGTGACCGGCCATTTTGGCAATTTCGAAGCTCCGCGCGCCGCGCTTGTGGCCCGTGGATACCGGATTGGCGGGCTCTACCGGCCCATGTCCAACCCCTATTTCAACGCGCATTACGCCGCGAACATGCATGCGCTGTCGGACCCGGTCTTCGAACAGGGACGGCGGGGAACCATGGGGCTGATCAAGCATATCCGCGAAGGCGGCATGGGCGTTCTGCTGTTCGACGTCTATGACAGCGCCGGTGTGACGATGGATTTCATGGGCCAGCCCGCGCCCACGCTCACATCAGCGGCTGATATCGCGCTCAGGACAGGCGCATTGCTGGTGCCGTTTTTCGGGGTGCGCAAGCCGGACGGTGTCGGGTTCGACGTGATCTTCGAAGCGCCGGTCGCGCATTCCGACCCGGTGGAGATGATGCGCGACGTGACACGCCGACTTGAGGCCCGCATCCGCGACCACCCCGAGCAATGGTTCTGGATTCACCGTCGCTGGAAACCCAAGCGTCAGCGCAAGCGGGCGGCGGCCAGGATGGGGCCGTGATCCTTGGCCTGCACCAGCACAACCACCGGCGCGCTGCCTTCGATTGTCACCCGTTCTGACAGGGCGTTGCGTCCGTTCCAGTCGCCGATGATCCGCCACTCGGTCACGATATGGCTGTATGTCAGGGATTTGCCTGCATTTTCACCGCGCGGGATCGATACGGTTTCCTCGGGCGTGTAACGCACGACGATCACATCCGCATTCGCCATACCCGGCTGCGCCGGGGCCTTGATGGTCAGCGAGGATCCGTTGCGCGCGATGTCCAACGGGACAATCATGCCCTTGCTCGCGTATTCCTGAACCATGTCGGCCACTTCCAGCCCCCGGTTGCCAACAACGTCCTTGGACCCGTTGATCACCATCTGCGGGGTATAGATCGACCGGCTGTCAAAGGCGCGCGCATAACCCTTTTGACGTTCGGTGAAAGCGGCATGGGCAAACTGGTCTTTCCAGCCGATGTAGTCCCAGTAATCGACATGCAGCGCCAGGGCGATCACGTTGTCGCGCTGACCAAGCTGGTGCAGCATCTTGTCGGCGGGCGGACAGGAGGAACACCCCTGCGACGTAAACAGCTCGACCACCACAGGGTAGTCCTTGGCGCTGGCCATGCTGGCGGAAGTGCCGATGATGAAAGCCGTGATCAGTACCAGAAGTGAGCGCATGCGCATGATGTCCCGTCCGTGTTTCCCCGGGTGACACCTAGACTGCCGTGTCGGAAATGACCAATCAAGGTTTTGCGATAAAAACGTGCGCAGGCCGTCAGATCGCGTCATCAGCCTTGCGGACCCAGGTGGCGCGGGGCCTCCACCACGTGGACGCCCCGCAGTCGTCATACCGGCGCTTTGCGCGTCCATCCCCTGCCGGTCACCCGGCAAGGGATGGCACGGCCCATCAGAAATGCACCGAACGCGCCATCGCGGGCTTTTGAACAGGGGGCGCAAACTTGGTCAGGTCGATGCCTTCGACCGCCACCTTGTATTCGTCAAGCGTGGGGGTCCGGCCCAGGATCGCGGCCAGAACGACGATCGGCGTAGAGCCCAGCAGGGATTCCCCCTTCTTCTCTGCGGCATCCTCGACCACGCGCCCCTGGAACAACCGCGTCGACGTGGCAAGAACCGTATCGCCCTTGGCCGCCTTTTCCTGGTTGCCCATGCACAGGTTGCAGCCGGGACGTTCGAGGTAGAGGATATTCTCGTACTCGGTGCGTGCGGTCTGCTTGGGCTTTGAGTCGTCGAATTCAAAGCCGGAATACTTCTGGAGAATCTCCCAGTCGCCTTCCTCTTTCAATTCGTCGATGATGTTGTAGGTCGGCGCGGCCAGAACAAGCGGCGCCTTGAACTCTACCTTGCCCTGCGCCTTTTCCAGGTTACGCAGCATCTGCGCCACGATCTTCACGTCGCCCTTGTGCACCATGCACGAGCCGACAAATCCCAGATCGACCTTCTTTTCGGCCTTGTAGTAGGAAATCGGCCGGATGGTATCGTGGGTATAGCGTTTGGACACGTCCGCGTTGTTCACGTCCGGATCGGCAATCATCGGCTCCACGATCTCGTCCAGATCGACCACGACTTCGGCGAAATACTTGGCATTGTCGTCGGGCTTGAGCGCGGGAACCGCACCCGAGCGGATATCGGCGATCCGCTTGTCGGCAATCCCGAGCAGTTTGTGCAGCATGCCGTTTTCATGCTCCATGCCCTTGTCGATCATGATCTGGATGCGGCTCTTGGCGATTTCGAGCGATTCAATCAGCGTCTCGTCTTCCGAGATACAGATCGAGGCCTTGGCCTTCATCTCGGCTGTCCAGTCGGTGAAGGTGAACGCCTGATCGGCCAGGAGCGTGCCGATATGCACC
>CAYZAD010000240.1:0-4612 GCA_964476315.1 uncultured Rhodobacterales bacterium | reverse complement strand
CGGCGAGACGGTGACGGCAAAACACCGCCCCATCGTCATCATCACCTCGAACAACGAAAAGGAACTGCCCGACGCGTTCCTGCGGCGCTGCTTTTTTCATTACATCCGCTTTCCCGATGCCGACACGCTGCGCCAGATCGTCGAGGTCCACCACCCCGGCATCAAGGAAGCCCTGCTGACCACCGCCCTGACACAGTTCTACGAGGTGCGCGAACAGACCGGGCTGAAGAAGAAACCGTCGACCTCGGAAGTGCTGGACTGGCTCAAGCTGCTGCTGGCCGAGGACATGACCGCAGAAGACCTCAAGCGTGACGGTGTGAACGCCCTGCCAAAGCTGCATGGCGCCCTTCTGAAGAACGAACAGGATGTGCATCTCTTCGAACGGCTGGCCTTCATGGCCCGGCGCGAACGGCGGTAAGAAGGCAGACGCGTCAACGCATCTGCCCGTCTCCGTCGACGAAGACGCCCCACCCCCGCAACTATCGCACTATGTCAGCGGCCCGGTCTGAAACAGCTGGATCTTCAACCCGCCATGCGGAATCGGCGCGCTGACAGTGCGGAACGGCAGCCCCGTGGCCCGCGCCAGCCCCTTGTCCGAGGTGACGATCCCGACACGCCACCCGGCAAACCGCTCTTTCATCACCGTACCAAAGCTGCCGTAGAGCGCGAAAAGCAGCTTCCGGTTGCCGATCCGGGCCCCGTAGGGCGGATTTGCGATCACCAGCCCCGGTGGCCCGTCAGGCCGCGTCAGATCCGCAATCGCCTGCTGGCGAAACCGGGTGACATCGGCCACCCCGGCGCGGTCTGCGTTGGCGGTCGCATTGCCGATGGCACCGGCGTCGCGATCACAGCCGTAAAACAGGTGGTCGGAATGTCCCCCTGACGGCAGCCCGGCCCGCATGGCGTCATATGCGTCCGCATTGAACGACGCCAGGTCCTCGAACCCGAAGGACCGCGCCCGCCCCGGTGCCAGCCCCAACGCCATTTCGGCGGCTTCGATGACGAATGTTCCCGATCCGCACATCGGGTCGAGCACCGGCTCGGTTCCGACAAACCCGCAGGACCGGAGGAAAAGCGCCGCCAGCGTTTCGCGCATCGGTGCCTTGCCGATGGCCTGCTTGTGACCCCGCTTGTGCAGCCCTTCGCCCGAGGTATCGAGGCTGATCTCGCACAAGTCATCCTCGATCCGGACGCGGATGACCGTCCCGCCCTTGTCAGCCGGTTGTGTTCCCAGCGCGTCCGAAATGGCGTCCGAGACACGCTGCGATGCAGCACCGGCGTGATAAATCCGCGATTTCCGGCAGGTCGCCTCAACGCGAAACGGCACATCCGCGCGCAGCAGTGCCGCCCAGTCCAGTTTGCGCGCCCGCTTGTCAAGCTGCGCCAGATGCATTGCCCGAAAGCGTGCCACCCGCGCCAGAACACGGCTCGCCCCGCGCAGCACCAGGTTGGCGCGCCAGACCTCGGTCCAGCCGCCCTGGCAGATGACGCCGCCGGGCACCACCTGCGGCTGCGCAAAACCGCAGGCCACCGCCTCATCGCGCAGCACGGGTTCAAGGCCGGGCGTGCCGGACAGGAATATTTCAATCGGATCAGATGCGGTCATGGGCGTGTCATAGCGTGGAATCCCGGCCGCGGCGAGATGCCAGGCAACACCGGTGCCATTCCAGTGCACCAAAACCGCGAACCTTGCCTGTTTTCACAGAGCAACGCACTGAAAAGAATAGCCTTTCAACGCAAGGATCGCGCAGGATGCCCCATGCGCAGAAAACGAGTCGCACCGATTCGTTCGACCCGGGCAAAAAACCACGATTTCGCCCCAGGCTGCCCCCAGGAAGGACAAACAATCGCGGAAGAAAACACCATCAGCAACAGGCAGGCTATTTCGTGTCCCCAACAGATGTAAACGTGCGCGCGCTGCGCGCAGATGACCATGACCAATGGTGCGCACTGTGGCGCGCCTACCTCGCGTTCTATGAAACGACGGTGCCGCAAGCTGTCTATGACAGCACATTCGCCCGTCTGCTGGGGGATGATCCACAGGATTTCAACGGGTTGGTGGCTGAAACCCCGGACGGGCTGGTCGGGCTGACCCACTATGTGTTTCACCGACATGGCTGGAAGATCGAAAACGTCTGTTACCTTCAGGATCTCTATGCAACGCCGGAAAGTCGCGGCAAAGGCGTCGGTCGTGCCTTGATCGAAGCCGTTTATGAGATGGCCGACGCCGCGAATGCGCCCTATGTGTACTGGATGACGCAGGACGATAATATCGTGGCACGACGCCTTTACGACCGGATCGGCGTCTGTACACCGTTCATAAAGTACCAGCGGCGGTAATCGATGCGTCCACTCCTATTGTTGTTAATCCTGTTCCTGGGCGCGTGTACGCCCGTCATACAAACCGAAGAAGCCACGCGCGCCGCGTTCACGGACAACGGCCTGCCGCCGATGAAGGTCTTTTCGGTGCCCCGCCCGCAACAGCCGCAGACTTCCAACATCGACATCGCCCGCGACTTCATGGATCTGGCCATGGGGCTCGAATCCGGTCGCAAGCTCGACATCTTCACCCGGTTCGAAGGCCCGATCACCGTACGCCTGATCGGTGCCCCGCAGGAAAGCCTTTACAGCGACCTCAGCCGCCTTCTGCACAGGCTCAGAACCGAGGCCGGCATCGACATCAGCTACGCCACGACGCCACAGGCCAATATCACGATCAACGCGGTCAGCCGCGCAGACATCCAGCGATACCTGCCACAGGCGGCCTGTTTCGTGGTGCCCAACGTGTCCACCCTGTCCGAATACCGGCGGGCGCGGCGCACAAACCTTGTGAACTGGAGCAAGATACGCGACCGCAGACAGCTTGCGATCTTTCTGCCGAACGATGCCAGCCCGCAGGAAGCCCGCGATTGCCTGCACGAGGAACTGGCCCAGGCGCTGGGGCCGCTCAACGATTTGTATCGCCTGCCCAATTCGGTCTTCAACGACGACAACGTGCATACGGTGCTGACCGGCTATGACATGCTGATCCTGCGGGCCTATTACGATCCGTCCCTGCGCAATGGCATGACCCGCCCCGAGGTGATGGACCGCATCCCCGGCATCCTGGCCCGGATCAATCCCAACGGCGAAGGGCTTCCGGCCGTTCGCGCACCACGCACCCCGCGCCCCTGGATCGAAGCCATCCAGACCGCACTTGGCCCCGGTGCCACCAATGCATCGCGCCGGGCGGCGGCAACCGAAGCGCTGAGCATCGCCAGCGCCATGGGATGGGACGACCACCGCCGGGGCTTTGCACATTACGCCATGGGGCGGATTCTGCAGGCCACGGACCCGAACGCGGCACGGTTCCAGTTCCTGCGCGCCGACAGCTTTTTCGCCCTCTCCCCCGAAACCGACCTGCATCGCGCCTATGTCGCGTCGCAATTGGCGGCTTTCGCACTGACCGAAGACCGCCCGGATGTGGCGATCAACCTGACCACCGCGTCGATCGAGCTTGCCGCGCGGCATGAAAACGCCGCCCTTCTGTCCACCCTGCTGATGCTGCGTGCCGAAGCGCTTGACCTGTCGGGGCGGTCCTCGGCCGGGGCCGAGGTGCGGCTGGACAGTCTGGGATGGGCGCGATACGGGTTCGGCTCGGATTGGTCGGTGCGCGCCAAACTGCGCGAGATCGGATCACTCAATCCGCTCAACGGGGGTAGAGGCAGGTTATGATCGTCATTGGAGGAGCCATTCTCGGCGCGTTGCTTGGTGTGATGACGGCAAAGAAACGCGGCGGATCGCGGGCCGATCTTTGGCAATATGGCGCGGTTTACGCGATTGCGTTTTCCCTCGCGGGCCTGATCCTGACCATCGCCATCGAAAAACTGGTGTTCTGACCGGGCGGCGCTGCGTCGGCGCAGCGCCCGTTTGCGTTGACGGAAACGCATGGCTGGTCAGACCCACGCGCGCTTGCTAGATCAGGGGCATGTTTGTGCCCTTCTTCGACACGCTCCGCAAAACCGGCGTTCCCGTTTCGCTTCGGGAATACCTGAGCTTTCTTGAAGCGATGCGCGCCGGTCTGGCCACCTACGACCCCGAAGCGTTCTACTATCTGGCCCGCAGCGCAATGGTCAAAGACGAACGCCACATCGACCGCTTCGACCGCGCCTTTGCCGAAAGATTCAAAGGGGTGGAACATATCCGCCTGGATCAGGTTCTCGAAGCGCTGGACCGGCCGGAAAACTGGCTGACCAAGATGGCCGAAAAGCATCTCAGCGACGAAGAAAAAGCCGAGATCGAGGCGCTTGGCGGGTTCGACAAGCTGATGGAAACGCTCAAGGAACGGCTCAGGGAACAGCAAGGCCGCCACCAGGGCGGCAGCAAGTGGATCGGCACCGCCGGCACATCGCCGTTCGGCGCGTATGGTTACAACCCCGAAGGCGTGCGGATCGGCCAGGACGAAAGCCGCCACCAGCGCGCGGTCAAGGTCTGGGACAAACGCGAATTCCGCAATCTCGACGACAGTGTCGAACTGGGCACCCGCAACATCAAGGTCGCGCTCAAGCGCCTGCGCCACTGGGCGCGCGATGGCGCGACGGACGAGCTTGACCTCGACGGCACCATTCGCGCC
>CAYZAD010000239.1:0-4612 GCA_964476315.1 uncultured Rhodobacterales bacterium | reverse complement strand
CCGTGACGCTCAGGTTGGTGCGCCCGGTCTGCACCCGGATAAAGCGGTTGTCATAGTCGGTCTCCAACACGTCATTCATCCGCGCCACACCCAGAAGCACACAGTCTGCCGTGGGCAATGCGCCCCCCGCCAGCGATGTGCCCGATCCGCGCGGCACCACAGGCACGCCCATTTCGTGACAGACCTTGAGAACCGCCGACACCTCCTTGGTTGACGAGGGCAACACCGCTGCCAGAGGCGGGCATTTATAAGCGGTCAGCGCGTCGCATTCATAGGCACGGGTCTCGGCTTCGTCCGAAATCACGGCATGGTCTGGCAAGACCTCTTTCAGGCGGGCGACAATCTGGTCTTTTCGCGACAATACGGAACGGTCTGGTTGGGGCATCTGCATGGGAAATCCTCCAAATTGGTAAAAATATATAACCAATTCATCTGATTTGGCCAGCCTTAATTTCACTTACAGCGGCAATCGAACCTCTTGCCAAGCGGCGCGCATCGGGCCACCAAGCGCCCATGGACTGGATCAAGATCATACATATCCTCTGCGTGATGGGCTGGATGACGTCTATCTTCGCGGTGCCGCGCGCGCTGATTTACTGGAAACGGGAATATGACCGGATCGGCGAATTCGGTCCGCTGGGCGACCTGACCATTCGGCTCTACCGGTTTTCGGCGGGATTGGGTGTGATTGCGCTGATCACCGGTCTTTGGCTGGGTGGGCTTTGGGGCATGCCGGCCTGGGTCTGGCTGAAGCTGGGTCTCGTGCTTGCCCTGGCGGGGCATTATGCATGGACCGGGCGGCTCGTGCTGCGTGCGAAACGCGGGGTTTTCACGGAATCCGACCGCTACCTGCGCATCTTCAACGAAGTCAGTGTCTTCGGCGCCATCGCGATCCTGTGGGTCGTGGTGGTCAAACCGTTCTGAGCCATGCAGCCGATGGCCTGGATCGACCGGCTGGAACTGTTTACCGTTTTTGACGCGGTGGGCTTTGGTCTGTTGATGGTGAGTTGGCTTGGCAGCACATGGATCATCGAAAACGCACCGGCCCGCCATCCGTCCGTGTCGCAGATGATGGCCGAGTTCCGACGGGAATGGATGGTGCAGTTCGTCACGCGCCAGCCGCGTATCTATGACGGTCAGATCATTGCAAGCCTGCGGCAGGGCACTGCATTCTTTGCCTCTGCCAGCATGATTGCAATCGGTGGCGGTTTCGCGCTTTTGGGCAATGCCGAACGTCTGGGGGGCGTCGCGCAAGACCTGACGCTCGAGAATGAGCCGCTTGTATTGCTCGAGATCAAGCTGATGGTCCTGATCCTGCTCGCTGCGAACGCATTTCTGAAATTTGTCTGGGCGCACCGCCTGTTTGGCTATTGTTCCGTATTGATGTCGGCGGTGCCGAACGAAGTGGACGATCCCAAGGCGCTTCCGATGGCGATGCAGGCGGCAGAAATCAACATCACCGCCGCACGCGGCTACAATCGTGGGTTGAGGTCCGTTTATTTTGGCATCGCATCTTCGGCATGGTTGCTTGGGGCAGGGCCGCTGGTCGTTGCAACGCTGGCGGCTTTGGGGATCATTTTGCGCCGGGAGTTTGCATCGCATTCCCGGAAAGTCCTGATGCATGGCGCACCGGTTTCGAAATCGTGACCGCGCGTGTGCCACGAGGCTGCTAGGCTGTTCGCATGACGATCAGATGTTTTCTTGCCCTCACCTGTTTCGCAACGCCCGTCTTTGCGGATGCGCCCGTGATCGAGGCGGTCGAAATCCGCGGGACGCATGTTTCGGTAACGCTGTCACACCCGGATACCGGTTGGGACCATTACGCCGATGGCTGGCGTGTCGAACGCGAGGATGGGACCATCGTCGGGACGCGCGAATTGCTGCACCCGCACGTGGATGAGCAGCCATTCACGCGCAGCTTGCGCCTTGATCACCTTCCTGACGGGCCTTTGTTTGTCCGTGCGAAGTGTTCGGTCGACGGCTGGTCTGAGCAGGTTTTTCCCCTGAAGCGCTGAGATTTTTCGTACGAAAAATCAGTGCCCCACAGGTTTTGAGAAAAGGTAAACAAGCCTGTCCTTTTGTTTCGCGCGCGAAACATTCGGTCCGCGTCGGACCTTTTAACTATTCGTCAATCACATCGGCGTGCAGATGCCGTTCGCCCCGTTCCTTGGCCAGACGGATCTGTTTCTGCCGTTCGCGGAAACGGGTCTTGTCCGCCTCCGAAGTCTCATTGATGCACAGATGACAGGACACGCCATGTTCGTATTCCGGGCGATCCCGGTCCTGCGGCAGGATCGGTCGGCGGCAAGCGTGGCACAGCAGATGCGGTCCTTCTTTCAACCCGTGACCGACCGATACGCGCCCGTCAAAGACAAAGCACGCGCCGTCCCATGTGCTTTGGTCTTCCGGCACCTCTTCAAGGTATTTCAGGATGCCGCCTTTCAGGTGGTACACGTCTTCGACGCCTTGGCCGATCAGGTAGTTCGTCGATTTTTCGCAGCGAATGCCACCGGTGCAGAACATCGCGATGCGTTTGTTATGAAAGCGGTCCTTGTTCTTTTCCCACCATTCGGGAAACTCACGGAAGCTCTGCGTCCTCGGGTCGATCGCCCCTTCGAAGGTTCCGATGGCGACCTCGTAATCGTTGCGCGTGTCGATCACAGCGACGTCAGGGCTTTGAATGAGGTCGTTCCAGTCCGCCGGTTCCACATAATGCCCGACACTTGCGCGCGGATCGACATCGGCAACGCCCATGGTCACGATCTCTTTTTTCAGACGCACCTTCATCCGGGCGAAGGGACGGTCTGAGGCTGTCGAGGTTTTCCATTCCATGTCGGCGCAGCCGGGGAGGGCCTGCAAATGCGTTAACAAAGCGTTAATCCCGGCCTCCGGACCCGCAACGGTTCCGTTGATGCCTTCCTGCGCCAGCAAAAGCGTTCCGGTGATCTTGTGCGTTCGGCACAGTTCGATCAGCGGCTGCTGCAAAGCGGCAGGATCGTCAAAGCGGGTGAAATGATAAAGGGCGCAGACCGTAAACATGCGGGCGGAGTTACGCTCAGCATGACCTTCTTTCAAGGCCCCGAGATGCCGCAACCCATCACCACAGGCCGCTATGCGTTTCGAAGCAGGCTGCAAATGTCGTCATGGGACAGTGCGATGGGATTGGCCTTGGTCGACGAGGCGTGGGCGGCGGCGCGTGCGACCTCCTCGATGTCGGCGCCCGGAAGGCCAAGGTCTTGCAGTGATGGCAGCCCGTTTTCATCCACGAATTGCCGCAAGGCAGAAAGGCCATCTGCCTTTGGGCTGCCCAGGCCCGAGGCCAGCCAGTTTTCGACCTCCAGAATTCGCGAGACGTCACCGGAGCTGCGTTTCAACGCCTCTGCATTGGTGGCCAGGCCCGAAGCAAGCAAGCGTCCGCAGATTGCGCCATGCGGTGCGCCGCGCCCGCCGATGACCGAGGCAAGGCCATGCACGATGCCCAAACCGGAATTTGCCAGCGCCAGTCCGCTGAGATAGCTGGCCTTTGCCATCGCGTCGCGCGCATCGGGGTCTTCGCGTTGCATCAATCCGTGCAGGGCGGCCATGGCGGGCGCAATATTGGCCCGGCACAAGGCGTCCGTCACCGGGTTAGCGCGGTTGCACAGGTAGCTTTCGATCAGTTGGGTGATCGCATCCAGCCCCCCTGCGAGCGTCAGGTCGCGCGGCACCCCGTCCGTCAATGCGGGATCGACAATGGCAAGATCCGGAACAAGCCGCGGGTCGCGCAGGCTGATCTTCAGCTGTTGTTCCGGAACACCGATCACCGCGTTGCGCGTGGCTTCGGCACCGGTTCCGGCGGTCGTGGGAATGGCAACGAAGGGCAACGGTTCGGCAAGAGCCTGCGCCGGGTTTCCACCGATCTCCAGATAGTCTTCGGGATCGCCCTTGCTGTTGCACAAGCCGGCAATTGCCTTGCCAAGATCGATCACCGCCCCGCCGCCGACCGCGACGACGCAGGTGGTATCATGCGCACGCGCTTGTGCCACACCCTGCCGCACAGCATCGAGCGTGGGCTCCCCCTGCGACCAGACAGGTTCGACCGCGCAGTCAACCGACGCAAGGTCCCGGGTCAGTTCCTCCACCCAGTCGACCGATCGACCGCGCACAAGCAAAACCCGTTTGCCGAGCTTCGCCGTTTCCTCTGTCGCGGCGTGTCGGCTGTCGCGGCCAAAGATCGTGCGGGTTGGGGCGGTCAGTGAAAAGGCGATCATACCGAGAGACCTGAATTGTGGTTCCGCCAATGCGGCGCTGGGACGAAGGACCGGAATTTGAGCGGATCAGGCATGGCGCAGACCCCCGACGTTGCGGCCAATCAGGGACGCCGCGCGGTAAGTGTGGTTAGGTGTTGCAAAGTGACAAACAAAAATGGCCGAGGCCCCGAAAAGGCCCCGGCCGGGGAGGAAGGCTTACTTCCAGGAGGCGATCAGTTCGTCATAAGAGACGGTCTGAGGCTCCTCGTCCTCGTTCTCGAGCTTGGGGTACGGCGCACCCGGCTGGTCGAACCAGTACTGCGCGTCGCGCTCTTCGTTCATGACCGGGCCAAGATCGCCCTGGACGCCTGCACGCTCAAGAC
>CAYZAD010000238.1:0-4667 GCA_964476315.1 uncultured Rhodobacterales bacterium | reverse complement strand
GCGTAAAAGGTGTGACCCTGCCGAAAAGCGGAAAGCCGGGCGTGTTGCCCGGCTTTGCGTTATTCGGTGACGGTGATCGTGATCCGTTCGCTCACCACAGGGTCGGCGTGGGGGACGTGAAAGTGGTCGCCCAAGACCAGCTGCAGGGTATGTTCCCCCGGTGCCAGCTCGTAGGTGGCTTGCGTCTGACCGCCGCCATAGTGGATGTGGTTTTCATCGGCGGGAATGCCGTTGGCGATCAGGTCTTCGTCTTCTGCGCCGTCTCCGAAGGCGGCGCGGTTGAGGAACATGTGGTGATGCCCCGTGCCTTCCTTTTCAACACCGGCCGGTGCGACGCCCATGCCTTTGAGACCGAAGACAACAGTGACGGGCGATTGAACCGTGGCGCCGTCTTCGAGGTTTGCAAAATAAACCTCGGCCCCGGGTGTGGACGGTGTGTCGCCTGCCAGCGCGAGGCCCGACGTCGCCATCACCATGGCTGTACCTAGAATGAACTGTTTCATTGAACTCCTCCAAAAGGCCGCGTGCCCACCATGTTTGTTGGGCCAACCCGGCCTCTTGATGTTAGGTCAAAATGGCCAGTCACCAAAACACTCTTGAAACACGATGGATAAAATCCGTGCCAGTTGGCATGGCGTCATCGTTTCCTTTGAACCGACACTGCCCAAGAAAACCCAGATATTGTCTGCACTGCGCCCAAGTCGCGCCCGATTTTGAAACCATACCACCTCTGCAACACACGAGGACTATGTATGGACCGTCTTACCGAAATGGAGGCCTTTGCCACAGTTGTGGATCAGGGTGGCTTCACTGATGCGGCCAAGAAGATGGGGATTTCCAAATCCGCAGTATCAAAGCATGTTTCCAGCCTTGAAGCGCGTCTTGGTGCACGTCTGTTGAACCGAACGACACGCCGGGTCAGCCCGACAGAAATCGGCCTTGCTTATTATGATCGTGCGCGGCGCGTGCTGAACGATGCGGGCGAGGCGGATGCGCTTGTCACATCGATGCAATCCGCGCCTTCGGGGTTGTTGCGGATTTCAGTGGCGACGGATTTCGGTGTGAACCACCTGTCCCCGGTCCTGGGTGAATTCCTGTCCGATTTTCCCGACATCACGGTCAACATGGTGTTGAACAACCGTTACGTGGAACTGATCTCGGAAGGGTTCGACATGGCGGTGCGCATTGGGGAGCTGGAAGACAGCACCCTGCGCGCCCGCAAACTGACCGAGACGACAAAGCGCATGATCGCTTCGCCCGAGTATTTCAAGCAATATGGGCGTCCGCGCCGCATTGATGATCTGAACGAACACAAGCTTTTGCACTATTCGAACCAATCCAGCGGCAACGTCTGGAAGGTGACCGCGCCATCGGGTGAGAAGCGCCAGATCCGCACGGCCGGATGGCTTTCGGTGAATGACGGGCAATCGCTGTTGAACGCCTGCGTTGCAGGACTTGGCATCGCGTACCTGCCGTCCTTCCTTTATGCGGATGCCATGGAAAAGGGTCTGGTCGAGGACGCCATTCCGGACCTGCCGGTCGATACGCAGGGCATATACGCGGTCTACCCGCCGGGGCGGTTCACGCAGCCCAAGGTGCGCGCGTTCATCGATTTTCTTGTTCATCAGTTTGGCGACAAGGGTCCGCGCGACTGGTAATCATTATCCCTCGTCTGTTCACAGGCATGTCTTGCGCCCCGGGGTCCTGTGTCCCGGGGCGTTTTTTTGCGTGTTTACGGGTTGCGGCGCCATGCTGGCGAAGGCAGTGTCTGCCGGTATCTTCACCGGAGCCCTGTCATGCCGTTTACCCTTGCCACATGGAACATCAATTCGGTCCGTTTGCGGGAAGCGCTGGTGGCAAAACTGCTGACTGAAGAAGCCCCCGATGTGTTGTGCCTGCAAGAGTGCAAGAGCCCGGTCGACAAGATCCCGACCGAGACGTTTCGCGCGCTGGGCTATGGCCACATGGTTGCGCGGGGGCAGAAGGGCTATAACGGCGTTGCCATCCTGTCGAAGCTGCCGATCGAAGATGTGGGCGACATGGATTTCGCCGGTCTGGGGCACGCGCGGCATGTGGCCGGGCGGTTGGAGAACGGTGTGACCGTCCATAACTTTTACGTGCCTGCGGGGGGCGATGTGCCAGACCGCGAGGTGAACGAGAAATTCGGTCAGAAGCTGGACTACCTGACCGACATGCGGGATTGGTTCAGGGCTGAACGACCTGAAAAGGCAATCCTTGTCGGAGATCTGAATATTGCCCCGCGCGAGGACGATGTCTGGTCGCACAAGCAGTTGCTGAAGATCGTCAGCCACACCCCGATCGAGGTCGAACACCTTGCCGAAACGCAGGATGCCGGCGCGTGGGTGGATGTGACGCGCAGGGATATTCCCGAAGGATTGCTGTATTCCTGGTGGTCCTACCGGGCGAAAGACTGGGACGCCGCCGACAAGGGGCGGCGGCTGGACCATGTCTGGGCCACACCGGACATCGTGAATGCGGCGCATGGCAGCCGCGTGTTACGGGCGGCCCGTGGGTGGGACAAACCCAGCGATCACGCGCCGGTTTTTGCCACGTTTGACCTGTGACGGCATCGATCTGACCGGTCCCGATCAACCTGAAATGCCGCAGGCGCAGCGTGGTTCGTTTTGTCCTGTTGCGGCCCCCCGGGGCGGCATTGCTATCGTTCCCATGGGGTGACCGTTGCAGGTCAGCCTGTTGGGAGGCTGTGGATGACGGATGCTGAACTGCTTGAGGCGTTGCGCGCCGTGGTCGGAGCGCGACACGTTCTGACCGGCGACAAACGCACCGAACGCTTTCGCAAGGGATTCCGATCCGGCGAGGGCGATGCCCTGGCGGTGGTGCAACCGGCGACGGTTCTTGAACAATGGCAGGTGCTTCAGGCCTGCGTGGCGGCGGACAAGATCGTCATCATGCAGGCGGCCAATACCGGGCTGACCGAAGGGTCGACGCCAAAAGGGTCGTATGACCGGGATGTGGTGCTGGTGAACACGCGGCGGATGGATGCGATCCACACGGTAAAGGGTGGCGCACAGGTGGTCAGCCTTCCGGGTGCGACGCTGTTTGCATTGGAGAAACTGCTCAGGCCGCTTGGCCGGCAGCCACATTCGGTGATCGGATCGTCCTGTATCGGCGCGTCGATCGTGGGTGGCGTGTGCAACAATTCCGGTGGTGCGCTGATCGAGCGTGGGCCCAGCTATACCGAGTTGTCGCTGTATGCGCGGATCACCGAAGGTGGTGCGCTTGAACTGGTCAACCATCTGGGAATCGCGTTGGGCGACACGCCCGAGGAGATTCTGACGCGTGTTCAGAAGGGCGATTTCAGCGATGGCGATCTGGAGCCGACGAACAAACGCGCCTCGGATACCGAATACCACCGCCGGGTGCGCGACGTGGATGCGGACAGCCCGGCGCGGTTCAACGCGGACAAGCGGCGGCTTTACGAGGCCGCAGGTTGTGCCGGGAAGCTGGCGGTTTTTGCCGTGCGGCTGGACACCTACCCGATCAACAGCGAAGAACAGACCTTTTACATCGGCACGAACGATCCCGATGCCCTGACCGATCTGCGCCGGCATATCCTGACAGAGTTCGACAGCCTGCCTGTGTCGGGTGAGTACATGCACCGCGAGATTTTCGATATTTCGGAAAAATACGGCAAGGACACTGTCCTGATGATCGACTGGCTGGGTACGGACAAGCTGCCCACGTTCTTTGCTCTGAAAGGGGCGGTGGACGCCCGTCTGAACAAGTTTGCCCTGACACGGGGATTCACCGACAAGTTCATGCAAGGTGTGTCACGGCTGGCCCCCAGGGTTTTGCCCAAACGATTGACCGATTTTCGCGACCGGTATGAACACCACCTGATCCTGAAAATGCGGGACGGTGGTGTGGCCGAGGCCCGGACGTTTCTAGGGCCTTTCTTTGAAGGGCGTGACGGCGATTTCTTTGAGTGTACGGCGCGCGAGGGAAAGCTTGCCGGTTTGAACCGCTTTGCTGCGGCAGGGGCGGCGATTCGGTACCAGAATGTGCATCAGGCAGAGGTTGAAGATATCCTCGCACTCGATATTGCCCTGAAACGGAACGAACGCGCGTGGCTGGAAGCCCTGCCCGCGCATATCGCGGACAAGCTGGTGCATCGGCTCTATTACGGGCATTTCTTCTGTCACGTCCTGCATCAGGATTACATCGTCAAGAAGGGTGTCGATGTTGCCGCGCTCAAGGCCGAGATGCTTGCGCTGCTGGATGAACGCGGGGCGGAGTACCCTGCAGAGCACAACGTGGGCCACATCTACAAAGCCAAGCCGGACTTGGCCGAGTTCTACAAATCCATCGACCCGACGAATTCGTTCAATCCCGGCATTGGCAAGATGTCACGTTGCAAGCACTACGCGTAATTGTTGTTTAGCGTTAAACCAGTTTGCCATGCGCGCCGCGCATGGATGATATGCCGAAGCACTACTGCCGCAAGGGAACCCGGCGTGCTAGACGGCGTTAACCTTCAGTGAACCCAAGATCCGATGGATTGGTTCAGTGATAAACTATAGGCCGAACCGGCCTGACCAAGGGAAGAGGGACCATGAAAGACAGCCCGAACGATATTGACCCGGTCGAATCCCAGGAATGGCAAGACGCGATTGAAGACGTGATCC
>CAYZAD010000237.1:0-4675 GCA_964476315.1 uncultured Rhodobacterales bacterium | reverse complement strand
GGTTCTGGTTCATGGAGATGAACACGCGCCTGCAGGTGGAACATCCCGTGACCGAGGCGATCACCGGCGTTGATCTGGTTGAATGGCAGGTGCGGGTGGCGGCGGGGCAGCCCTTGCCCTGCGCGCAGGAGGACCTCCAGATCACCGGGCACAGTTTCGAGGCGCGCCTCTATGCCGAGGACGTGCCAGCCGGGTTTCTGCCCGCAACCGGAACCCTGTCGCACCTGGCATTCCCCGATGACGTGCGCGCCGATACCGGGGTGCGGGCCGGGGACACCATCAGCCCGCATTACGATCCGATGATCGCCAAGGTCATTGTCCATGCCGCCACCCGCGACCAGGCTCTGGCCCGCTTGCGCCGGGCGCTCCAGACCACCGAAGTGGGCGGCACGGTCACCAATATCGGGTTTCTTGCCGCCCTCGCGGGCCATGACGGGTTCATGCGCGGCGACGTCGATACCGGCCTGATCGCGCGTGATCTTGCAGCGCTCACCCGCATGGCCGAACCGCATCCCGCGGCCATCGCGCAGGCGGTGATGGCGCTGCTCAGGTTGGATGGCCCGCCGCGCGCACTGGACGGCTTCGCGCTCTGGCAGGCGCTGACGCGGACCTGCGCGGTGCGCGTCGGGGGGGCCGACCTGACTGTGGCGGTCACCGTCCACGCGCCGGGGCGGATTGACGTCACATGGGGCGATCACACCGTCGAGGCCCGGTTTGGCACGGCGGCCTGGCGCTATGACGGTCAGGCGGAACGGCCCGTCGTGACCGAAGGCACCAAAGCAACGGTCTTCGGGGCTGACGCCTGCGAGGTCGTCCTGACCGACCCGTTGCAGGTCGATGCGGCCAGCGGCCAGAACAGCGATCTGGTCGAAGCGCCGATGCCGGGGCTTGTCCGTGACGTGTTCGTCTCGGCCGGAAAGCAGGTGGCCAGGGGCGACAGGCTGGTCATCCTCGAGGCAATGAAGATGGAACACACCCTGTCGGCGGCGCGCGACGGCATCGTGGCCGAGGTCATGACCCATCCGGGCGACCAGGTGTCGGCAGGCGCGGCGCTCATCCGGCTTGAGGAGGCGGAGGCATGATCAGACTGCATCATGTGCAATACGGGCGATCCTTCCGCGTGCTGTGGCTGCTCGAGGAAATCGGTCTCGACCGCATCGGCCCGCTGGACATCGTCGAGCACCGGATCGGCACGCGGGAGATGGCCGAAAGCGACCTGTCGCGGATCTCTCCGGCCGTGCGCATCCCGGCGATCGAACTGGACGGGTTGGAGATGAGCGAATCCGGTGCGATCGTGCAGTACCTGTGCGAAACCCATGCGCCGGACCTGGATCGGCCCGCCGGTCATGCGGACCGCCCGATGTACCTGCAATGGATCGGGTATTCCGAAACCCAGGCAAGCCTGATCGAAAACCTCAATCTGCAACTGGTGTTCCTGCGCCCTCCGGCCAAGCCGTCGCCTGTGGTGGTCAAGCTGACCGTGGCGCGCTTGCGCCAGACCGTGCGCGGGTTGGAGTCCCGGCTTGAGGGGCGCGACTGGTTGCTGCCATCGGGGTTTTCAGCGGCCGACATCATGATGGGGTTCAACCTGTTCGCCCTGCCGTTCTACCTGCACCTCGATGCGTTCCCCAATGTCCGGGCATACAAGGCGCGGATCGAGGCGCGCCCGGCGCACCAGCGCGCGGTGGCGCGCGAAGGTCCGCAGCGGTTTTACGCGCAGGACTTTTACCCGGTGCCCGAGGCCTGACATGGAGCGGGTCGAGATCTTCGAAGTCGGACCGCGCGACGGGCTGCAGAACGAGGCACGGCTGATCCCGGTTGCCGAAAAGATCGCCTTGGTCGATTGCCTGTCGCAAGCCGGTTTCCGTCGCATCGAATGCGCAAGTTTCGTGTCGCCGAAATGGGTGCCGCAGATGGCGGATTCAGCGCAGGTTCTGGCAGGCATCACGCGCCGGGAGGGCGTGTCCTATGCCGCGCTGACCCCAAACATGCGCGGCTTTGAGGATGCCGTGGCTGCCGGGGCCGACGAGGTGGCGATCTTTGGATCGGCCTCCGAAGGGTTTTCCAAAGCCAATATCAACGCAACGATTGAAGAGAGCCTTGAGCGGTTTCGCCCGGTTGCGGCGGCGGCGTTGGAACGCGGCGTGCCGGTTCGCGGATACGTTTCCTGCGTCGTCGAGTGCCCGTATGACGGGCCGGTGGCACCGGCGTCCGTGGCGCGCGTCGTGGCGGCTTTGCGCGACATGGGCTGTTACGAGGTGTCGTTGGGCGATACGATTGGTCGCGCGACGCCCGACGGCATCGATGCCATGCTGTCAGCTGTGTTGCAGGAAATGCCTGCCGGACAATTGGCCGGCCATTACCACGACACGAGCGGGCGGGCCTGCGACAACGTGGAGGCGTCTTTGATGCATGGCCTGCGGGTCTTTGACGCCGCTGTCGGGGGTTTGGGGGGCTGCCCCTATGCGCCGGGGGCGGCCGGCAACGTGGCGACAGAGGCGGTGGCCGAACGGCTGAGCGCGTTGGGCTACGACCACGGGCTGGATATGGACATGGTGGCAAAGGCTGCCGAAATGGCGCGGAGGATGCGAGGGTGAGCCTGATCCGGGTTGAAAGCGATGCGCGCGGCGTGGCGACGCTGACGCTGGCGCGGGCCGAAAAGCACAATGCGCTGTCGGCCGGGATGATGACGGAGCTGGAGCAGGCGGCGCGGGACCTGGCGGCAGATCGCTCTGTCCGGGTTGTGGTGCTGGCCGCCGAGGGCAAGACCTTCTGTGCCGGGGGGGATCTGGCCTGGATGCGCGAACAGTTCGACATGGATCCCGAGACCCGTCGCACCGAAAGCCGTCGGATCGCCACGGTGCTGGGCGCTTTGTACGATCTGCCGCAGCCGCTGATCGGGCGCGTTCAGGGCAATGCCTTGGGCGGTGGCGTGGGCCTTGTCTCGGTCTGTGACGTGGCGATCGGGGTTGCCGGGGCCAAGCTGGGCTTTACCGAAACGCGTCTGGGCCTGATCCCGGCGAATATCGGGCCCTACGTGCTGGCCCGCATGGGCGCAACGCGGGCGTCAGAGGTCTTCATGTCGGCGCGGGTGTTTGGCGCGGAAGAGGCCGTCCGGCTGAACCTGCTGAGCCGTACGGTCGAGCCGGACGATTTGGATGCGGCCATCGCGGCCGAAGTGCTGCCGTACCTGTCCTGCGCGCCGGGCGCTGTGGCCGAGGCCAAGGCGCTGATGCGCGACCTGGCTGGCCGGGTGACGGCGCAGCAGGTGGACATGGCCATCGACGCGCTGGCCGCGCGCTGGCAGTCGGACGAGGCGCGCGAAGGGGTGGGGGCGTTTTTCGACAAGCGCAGCCCAAGCTGGCAATGACGATCCAGATTGCACATCTCTATGCGACGGCCACGGTCGCCATCGCGTTTTTCCAGGTTGCGCTGATCCTTGGTGCGCC
Organism: uncultured Rhodobacterales bacterium; assembly: GCA_964476315.1. GTDB lineage: Bacteria > Pseudomonadota > Alphaproteobacteria > Rhodobacterales > Rhodobacteraceae > Marivita. Next base: position 1,226 of record CAYZAD010000237.1, on the reverse strand, counting down.
ATTGGGGCGGTACACGCAGGGCGGCCAGCACGAGGGTGCTTTGCCGATGTCGGGGCGGATCATCGCGGCGGTGTCGATCCCGGTGGTGCTGTTTCAGGGGCTGGCGATCCTGTCCGCTGCGGGGTTTCCGGGGCTTGGCTGGCCGATCTGGACGGGGTGGGCCGCCCTGGCGGTGACGGGTGTCAGCACGGTTCTCAACTGGATCACGCCATCCAAGCCAGAGCGCATGGTCTGGGGGCCGGTCATGCTGGTCATGTTGGCGATGGCGTTGGTGGTCATGACGGCGGCATGAGGCGGAGCCGGGGCCACGCGCGGCCCATGTGAAATATCATGCGTCTGGCGCCGTTGACCTTCCCCTTGGTGGAAGGATTAGATGACAGTCGATGAGTTGAAAAAGGATCGAACATGGCAGTGACACAGTCGACCCGCCGACACGTTCTGATGGGCGCGATGGCCCTGTTTGCGGCCCCCGGCGCGGCCCTTTCACAGCAAAGCACGCTGCAGTTGCACGTCTTCAAAGACCCGAATTGCGGCTGCTGCTCTGCTTGGATCGACATCCTCGAACAGGACGGCTTTCGCGTCACGACCGAGGCGCGCACCAACGGGGCGCTCGTTCAGGAAAAGATCAAACGCGGCATCCCGCCAACCATGGCCTCGTGCCACACGGCGGATATCGACGGCTACGTGGTCGAAGGGCATGTGCCCGCCGCCGATATTCGCAAGCTGCTGGCCGAACGGCCCGACGCGATTGGCCTGGCCGTGCCGGGCATGCCCTTTGGATCGCCCGGCATGGGCCCGGAAAGCCAGCGCGAAGCCTATGACGTGCACCTGATCCTGCGGGATGGCACGACGCGGGTCTTTTCCAGCTACGATGCGGCGGCCTGAACGGACTTGCCTGCAAAGCGGTTCGCGGACGCCACCGGAAACAACCGCCCGTCAGGTGCCGCGACGCAAGCGCGCGGTCCCATTCCGGGTGCCGCGTCCGACGGATTGCCGCATCTTGTTCAAAGCAGGGAAAAAATCGCGCCAAGCGCCTTGTTTTCAAGCAGATAACATGTCCGGCGAAGATGCCGCCCTGCGGTTGACCCTTCCGGGGTACGAGAGTACATCAGCCCTTAGTCAACCTCGCCACTTGACTGCGCCGGATGATGCGCGTCGGGAAAAGGAGCCACGTCTTGGAAGACATGCTGCGGGAATACCTGCCAATCCTCGTATTTTTGGCCATT
>CAYZAD010000236.1:0-4687 GCA_964476315.1 uncultured Rhodobacterales bacterium | reverse complement strand
AGATCATGGTGTGGCCGAAATCGTGATGCAGTTTCTTCAACTGCGTGCGCAATTCCCACTTCATGTGCGGGTCGATCACGGTCAGCGGTTCGTCGAACAGCAGCGCGTTCACATCCTTTCGGACCATACCGCGTCCAAGGCTGATCTTTTGCTTGGCATCCGCAGTCAGGCCGCGCGCCTTTTTCTTCAGCATGTCCTCCATGCCGATCATGCGGGCGATTTCCTGCACGCGTTCTGCCACATAGGTTTCATCGCGGCCGCGGTTGCGCAGCGGGAATGCCAGGTTGTCGTGCACGCTCATCGTGTCGTAGACGACAGGGAACTGGAACACCTGCGCAATGTTGCGCTCTGCGGTCGGGGCATGCGTGACATCCTGTCCATCGAACAGGATGCGGCCCTGTGACGGATGCAGCAGGCCCGAAATGATGTTCAGAAGCGTGGACTTGCCACAGCCGGACGCGCCAAGCAGCGCATAGGCCGCACCGTCGTCCCAGTCGTGGTTCAGTTCCTTCAGCGCGAAGTCGTCTTCGCTGCCGGGGTTCGGCAGGTAAGAGTGCGCGAGGTTATCAAGCGTGATCTTGGCCATGGTCTCCTCCCTCAGGCCGCGAGCGCGTAGGCGGCGGGGGCCACCAGCTTGCCGTTTTCGCCAAAGATGTAGACATGGCGCGGATCGAGCCAGACGGTCAGTTCCTCGCCCAGCGACAGATCATGAACCCCGTGGATCAGGCCGACCCAGCGTTCGCCATGATGATCGAGGTGAACAAAGGTTTCCGACCCGGTCAGTTCGGTGACCGAAAGTGTGGTCTGGAATTGCATGGCGTCAGCCGTGTGCTGGCCGATCTCGATATGGTTGGGGCGGAAACCGGCCGTATAGCGGCCATCGGCCAGTTCTGCCAACTTGCCCTTGGCGGGTGCGCTTTGACCATCGCCGAACATGATCCGGTCGCCGGTCTTGGAGATCTGGAGAAAGTTCATCGGCGGGTCCGAGAAGACCCGCGCCGTGGTGGCATCCACGGGCTGGCGGTAAACCGACGGCGTCGGACCGAATTGCGTGATGCGACCTTCCCACAGCGTGGCGACATTGCCGCCCAGAAGCAAAGCCTCTTCCGGTTCGGTCGTGGCATAGACAAAGATGGCGCCTGACGCCTCGAATATCTTGGGGATCTCGACGCGCAGTTCTTCACGCAGTTTATAGTCGAGGTTGGCCAGCGGTTCGTCCAGCAGGACGAGGCCCGCATTCTTGACCAATGCACGGGCCAAAGCGCAACGCTGCTGCTGACCGCCCGAAAGCTCAAGCGGCTTGCGGTCGAGCATCGGTGTCAGTTTCATCAGGGCGGCCGTTTCGCGGACGCGCGCATCGATCTCGGTCTTGTTCACGCCCAGCAGCTTCAGCGGTGAGGCGATGTTGTCGTAGACGGTCATCGAGGGGTAGTTGATGAACTGCTGGTACACCATGGCGACCTTGCGGTCTTGCACGCGCTGGCCTGTCACGTCGTCGCCGTTCCAGAACACCTGTCCCGTGGCCGGGACGTCGAGCCCTGCCATCAACCGCATCAGGGACGTCTTGCCCGACAGGGTCGGTCCAAGCAGCACGTTCATCGTGCCCTTTTCCAGCGTCAGGTCCGTCGGGTAGATATGTGTCTGCCCATCGACGGTTTTTGACACGCCTTTCAGTTCCAGCGTCATCAGGTTCTCCTCCTTATTCCGCCGCCGCGGGCGTGGCATGCCGTCGTTGCGTCATCCAGTCATCGATCTCTTGGGTCTGCTTGGCCGACAGGCGCAGCCCCAGCCTGTTGCGCCGCCAGACCACATCTTCTGCGGTGCGCGCGTATTCATGGGTCATAAGCCAGTTGATCTCGGCTTCTGTCAGGGTGGCTCCGAAATCGCGACCAAGATCATCCGCGTCTTTCGCGGTGCCAAGCACGTCGACCGCTTCGGTGCCGTAGGCGCGTACGAGGCGCAGGGCCCAGAAATCGGTCAGGAACGGGTAAGAGGTTTTCAGATCCGCAACGAGGCGTGCCACGCCGTCTACCGCGAAATCTCCACCGGGCAGGGGCACGCCTGCGGTCCACTTGCGATCCGCTAAGCCCAGTTGCGCGCTGACCTTTTCCATCGCGCTTTCCGCCAGTCGGCGATAGGTCGTGATCTTGCCGCCGAAGATGTTGAGCATCGGAGCACCGGTGCTTGTATCCACTTTCAACGTATAGTCGCGGGTCGCTGCCGTGGCGCTGCTGGCGCCATCATCATACAGCGGCCTGACGCCGGAATAGGTCCAGACGACGTCGTCGCGGGTCAGTTGGCGTTTGAAATACTGGTTGGCGAAATCCAGCAGGTACTCCTGTTCCTCGGGTGTGCAGACCGGTGTTTTTGACGGGTCGTCATGTTCGGCATCGGTGGTGCCGATCAGCGTGAAATCGGTCTCGTAGGGAATGGCAAAGATGATGCGCCCATCCGTGCCCTGGAAGAAATAGCACTTGTCATGATCGTAGAGCCGCTTGGTCACGATATGGCTGCCGCGCACGAGGCGCACGCCTTCGCGGGAGTTCAGGCGCACCTTGGATTGAATGATATCCCCAACCCACGGCCCGCCTGCATTGACCAGCATCCGGGCGTGATGGGTCGTCACCTCGTTATTTTCGGTATTGCGCGTTTCGATACGCCATATTCCGTCTTCACAGGTGGCACTGATCACCTGTGTCCGGGTCATGATCCTGGCACCGTGCGCTTCGGCATCGCGCGCATTGAGCACCACAAGCCGCGTATCTTCGACCCAGCAATCGGAATATTCGTAGGCTTTTGCAAACCGGTCCTGAAGCGGCGCGCCTTCCTTCGATCCCGTCAGATCGAGGGTTGTTGTCCCCGGAAGAATGTCGCGACCGCCAAGGTGATCGTACATGAAGAGCCCAAGGCGGATCAGCCATGCAGGTCTGCGCCCCTTCATCCAGGGCATGATCAGACCCAGGAGTTTCGAGGTGGGTGTGTTCGATTCGAACCTCATATCCTTATGATAAGGAAGAACAAATCGCATCGGCCAACTGATATGCGGCATGGCCTTCAGCAACGTTTCGCGCTCAATCAACGCTTCGCGCACCAGCCGGAATTCAAAATATTCGAGATACCGGAGGCCTCCGTGAAACAGCTTGGTGGAGGCAGATGAGGTCGCAGAGCCGAGATCGTTCATTTCCGCGAGACCCACGGACAATCCACGCCCTGCCGCATCACGGGCGATGCCGCATCCATTGATGCCGCCGCCGATGATGAACAGGTCAAATGCCGTGTCACCTTTGGACTGTCCCACGCGATTCTCCTCCAAGCGCGTCTCTGTCACTTTTGTCGCAAAGACCGGTGCGCTTAACAAGGGTTTATGTTCGTTTGTGTTCTTTTTTTGCGAATATATTGAAAATCAGAGCCTTAGGTGGTGGGCATTGGGGCCGCGAGTCGGTTTCTCTGTGCTGAAACCCAGTTTTTTGATTGCTTTTTTGTTCGTTTATGATGACTTTATTGCCCAATTTCGTGCGGCGTTTCCGATCACGCAGGCAGAACCGGAGGGCCGATCATGTCGCAAACATTCCGTCACCCCGAGATCCTCGAAATCGCGCGCCGCGAACGAAAGGTGACCGTTGAAGGTCTTGCTCAGCATTTTGGTGTGACCTTGCAAACGATCCGCCGGGACCTGACCGATCTCGCTGACTCGGGCCGGCTCGAGCGCGTGCATGGCGGTGCTGTCTTGCCGTCCGGCACGACAAATATCGGTTACGAAGAGCGACGGTCGCTCAAGTCAGACGCAAAGCGCCGGATTGCACAGGCCTGTGCGGCGGAAATTCCCGGTGACATTTCCATGTTCCTGAACATCGGAACCTCGACCGAAGCCGTTGCCATTGAATTGATGCAGCATGACAAACTGATGGTCGTCACGAACAATATGAACGTGGCGAACATTCTTGTCGGAAACGAAGGATGTGACATCATCCTGACCGGCGGTCAGTTGCGTCGTGCGGATGGTGGGCTTGTCGGTAACCTTGCAACGGAAACCATCCGGCAGTTCAAATTCGATCTGGCTGTCATTGGCTGTTCGGCGCTGGATCGCGAAGGCGACCTGCTGGATTTCGATATTCAGGAGGTCAGTGTCAGCCAGGCGATCCTGCGCCAATCGCGCAAGACGTTTCTTGTTGCGGACCAGACAAAGCTGACCCGCAGCGCACCGGCGCGCATTGCATCGCTTGCCGATGTCGACACCTTTTTCACCGATGAGCCTTTACCAGCCGACCTTGCTGCTGCCTGTGAGGCGTGGGGCACACGGGTCGTCGTGGCGAGATAGCGGGGCTTGCCGGTTTGCGTCTAGACGCCGCGGGTTAAGCGGCCTGATCCTGCTCGGGCACCTTGGCGCCGGTCATGTAGGCCACGGCGTCGGACATTGAGTGTTCCTTGGGATCGATCACACAAAGCCGCTTGCCAAGCCGGTGCACATGGATGCGGTCAGCCACTTCGAACACATGCGGCATGTTGTGGCTGATCAGGATGATCGGAATACCGCGTGCCTTGACGTCGAGGATCAATTCCAGCACCCGGCGGCTTTCCTTGACGCCAAGCGCTGCGGTCGGCTCGTCAAGAATGATCACCTTGGAGCCAAACGCGGCAGCGCGCGCCACGGCGACCCCCTGACGTTGGCCGCCTGACAGTGTTTCGA
>CAYZAD010000235.1:0-4705 GCA_964476315.1 uncultured Rhodobacterales bacterium | reverse complement strand
CTCGCGCCGCGCGAACATGTTGCCGATTTCATCCACCCCCATCGTGCAGCCCGCGTCATCGCACCATTTCTTGAACAGCGCACGCCCTTCGGCGTCTTCATCCGTCAGGGTCTGGCGGTTGTTCCCTCCTGCAATACCCGGTCCGATCTTGGCCATCTCCATCAGGCTGTCCCACAATCGGTCACCATTGATTCGCAGGTTTTCACCGGGTGCTGCCATGTCGTCCCCCTTGCCGATGGCGCCGAGCCTAGGCGCTTGCGCCTGGGCCTCTGGTTTTTTACCATTTGGTAAAGTTACGATTGCAATGCACTCTCATACTGTCAAGGCATCATCTTCGGGGACATGCCCGCAAATCGAGCGCTGCCAACAAATGCGGCAAGAAGGATATCAGGACGTGACAGAACCGCCCCGCAAACACAGCCGCATCCAGATCGAGAACCGTCGGCGCATCCGGGACGCAGCGCTTGACCTGTTTTCGAAACACGGCTTTCGCGGAACAACCCTGGATCAGATCGCTGACGCATGTGGCATGCACAAACCGAACCTGATTTACTACTATGACAGCAAGGAAGCGATCCATATCGACCTTTTGAACACGCTGATGACCGAATGGCTCAGCCCTCTGGATGCGATGAACCCGAACGGGGATCCGCTGGAGGAGATGTTGGGATATATCCGCCGCAAGATGGAAATGTCGCGGCTCTACCCCCGCGAGTCCCGCCTGTTCGCAAACGAGATCGTACAAGGCGCACCGCGAATGTTGCCACACCTGGAATCGACATTGAAACCGCTGTTCGATCAACAATGCGCCGTCATCCATCGCTGGATGCAAGAGGGCAAACTTGCCAAGATGCACCCGGCACATCTGATCTTTTCAATCTGGGCCATCACACAGCATTACGCAGATTTCGAGGCACAGATATCCGTGCTGTTGCCCGGCGATGACGCGCGCGCACGCGGTGCGGAGTCATTTGTCGAAGCGATGTTTCGTAAAGTCCTGACGCCGAGCGCGGTTTAACACCACGTTAAGATGCCTGCCATTAATCTCTACAGATGGATACACCTCATCTTTACAACACCCCGACCGCTTTCAATCCGCATTGGCGCATGCAACTGTTCAGCGCAGACGCCGTAAAGCGAAAGGGCGTTGTCCGGCGCAAGAAAGGGGCGGTGCACCGAGAAATCGGGCTTGATTTGCTGAAAGCTGAGGTTCGGGCACGTGGGTTCCAGCTTTACGATGTAGGAACCGATTACATGATCGTATGTCACGCTCAACCGATTTATCGGATCGGTTGAGCCCTGATATGACCTTCCTGGTGGGAACCAGCCGGAAAAGAGAATTTACTGGCTGGACACAAGAAACTTCGTACGAAGTTTCTTGAAAGAGGTTAGAAAATTATAAAGACGCGGAAAAGAACCTGCCGCAGTACACGTCATTCAGCCGCCGTCCGTACGGCTGGGTTGTTCGGATGGGTCGTCCAATCCCCATGCTCTGACGCAACCGGCAATCCGGTGCGCTCATCCAGAGCACCCGCATCCAGTTCAACCATGGTGATGCAATCCTCGACGGGGCACACATTCACACATAGATTGCATGCCACGCATTCATCGTCCTTGACCGTGAAAACCCTGTCCTCAGACATGGCAATCGCCTGGTGCGACGTGTCCTCGCAAGCCGCATAACAGCGGCCACAAGAGATACACAGATCCTGATTGATCCGTGCTTTGGCAACATAGTTCAGGTTCAGGTGCTGCCAATCGCTGACATTCGGAACGGCACGGCCCACCAATTCGGACGTCGAGGTCATCCCTTTGTCATCCATGTATTGCGAGAGACCCGAGATCATCTCCTGCACGATCTTGAACCCGTAGGTCATCGCAGCCGTGCAAACCTGTACGTTCCCAGCCCCCAGCGCCATGAATTCGGCCGCGTCTTTCCACGTCGTCACTCCACCGATCCCGGATATCGGCAGGCGCGCCATCTCCGGCGTGCGCGCAATCTCTGCCACCATATTCAAGGCAATCGGCTTGACCGCCGGCCCGCAATAGCCGCCATGCGCACCCTTGCCATCGATGGTGGGTTCCGGTGCAAACAGATCCAGATCGACGGAGGTGATCGAATTGATCGTGTTGATCAGGCTCACCGCGTCCGCACCACCCTCCATCGCCGCCATCGCGGGCTTGCGGATATCTGTGATGTTCGGTGTCAGCTTGACGATGCAGGGCATCCGCGTGTTCTGCTTCACCCAACGCGTCACCATCGTGATGTATTCAGGCACCTGCCCCACAGCCGAGCCCATCCCACGCTCCGACATGCCGTGCGGGCAGCCGAAATTCAGTTCGACCCCATCTGCACCCGTCTCCTCGACCAGCGGAAGGATTGCCTTCCATGCCTCTTCAACACAGGGCACCATCAGCGAAACAACCATCGCGCGATCCGGATAATCGCGTTTGACCGCCTTGATTTCGCGGAGGTTCACTTCCAGAGGCCGGTCCGTGATCAGTTCGATATTGTTCAGGCCCAAAAGTCGGCGATCCGCACCCCAGATCGCCCCATAGCGAGGGCCGTTCACGTTCACGACGGGCGGACCTTCTTCGCCGAGGGTCTTCCAGACGACGCCCCCCCAACCGGCTTCAAAGGCGCGGCGCACGTTGTATTCCTTGTCGGTCGGCGGCGCAGAGGCCAGCCAGAACGGGTTCGGGCTTTTGATGCCCACGAAGTCAGTCGTCAGATCAGCCATTGTCGCCTCCCATCAGGCTTGCATGAATATCTTCCGCCGCATCACGCCCTTCGGCAACGGCGGTCACGGTCAGGTCTTCACCACCGGCAGCGCAATCTCCGCCAGCCCAGACACCTTCGATCGAGGTGCGACCGGCCCCCGTGACGGCGATCTTGCGACCGTCCAGCGCTGGCAATGCATCGCCCTGCAACGTCTGGCCAATCGCCTTGAACACCTGGTCGGCGGCAAGGCGGAAGGTCTGGCCCGTCGGTTTCAGGTCGTCATCGGTGAATTCAAATTCGATCTCGCGAACCGATCCGTTGCCATGGACCGCCACCGGAGAGGCATTGGTGATGATCCGCACCCCCTTGGCCGCCGCAAGGTCCTGTTCCCAGACGCTGGCGTTCATGCGATCCTTCCCACGACGATAGACGATGGTGACGTTCAAAGCGCCCAGAAGCTTGGATTGCACGGCCGCATCAACCGCTGTCATGCCGCCGCCAATTACAACAACATCGCGGCCCACGGGCAGGGTCGACAGGTCAGATGACTGGCGAAGATCCGCGATAAAATCGACAGCATCCAAAACACCCGCCTTATCCGCGCCGGGTGCCGTCAATTCGTTGACGCCACCGAGCCCCATGCCAAGAAAAACTGCATCGAACCCGGACTTCAGGCCATCCAGAGTCAGGTCTGGCCCAAGCGCCTTGCCGGTCTCGATCGTGATCCCGCCGATCTTCAAAAGCCAATCGACTTCACGCGCGGCAAAGTCGTTGGTCGTCTTGTAGGCCGCAATCCCGTACTCGTTCAGCCCCCCCGCCTTGGGCCGGGCATCGTAGACGACCACGTCATGCCCGTGCATCGCCAGACGGTGCGCACAGGCCAATCCTGCCGGACCGGCCCCAACCACGGCGATCCGTTTGCCGGTCGGGGCCGCGCGGGAGAACGGGTGGATGCCCTGGCCCATCAACTCATCGGTCGCATAGCGCTGAAGCCGTCCGATCTGCACCGGCTCCCCTTCGGCAGCTTCGCGCACGCAAGCCTCTTCGCACAGCGTTTCGGTGGGGCAGACGCGGGCACACATACCCCCCATGATGTTCTGGGTCAGGATCGTCTTGGCTGCCGCTTCGGGTGTGCCGGTTGCGATCTGACGGATGAAAAGGGGTATGTCGATGGTGGTGGGACACGCAGTGATGCACGGCGCATCATGGCAAAAATAGCAGCGGTCGGCTGCCACAAGCGCCTCGTGATCCGTCAACGGCGCGTGCAGGTCGCCAAAGCCCTCGGCAAGCGCATCGCTGTCCAATCGTCCGGGAACCACCCCTTCTTTCAAAGCTCTGGCGTCCATCATCATCCTCCGAGACCGGCTTGAACTTTTCCGAACGCTGTCACGGGTTCAAAATTTTATCAACTGGTAAAATTTTTCGAGCTGCACAAATGCCGTGCAATTAACGAATGCTGCTATGCAGCATTGGAAGGCCGGGTATGTCGAAGCGGCACTACTCCTTTTGGGATCAAAGGCTTACCTCTGCCGTGTTCAAGAAATAGGCAAACCAAAGGTATATCATGGCACTGACACAGTCATACGAAGACAAGCAGCCAAGCCTGCTGTCCAGCATTGTTGATGGTCTGACACGCGGTTTTGGTCAGATTGCTGAAGCGAACTGGCGCATCCGCGAAGTCGAACGTCTGAACGCGATGTCCGACACGGCACTGGCGGCCAAGGGGCTGAAGCGTGAAGACATTGCACGCCACGTGTTTCGGGACGTGATCTGGATGTAATCCGGACCACCCCGGGTCACTCGGAAAAAAGGCTGCGCAGATTGCGCGGCCTTTTTCTTTTGCCGAATGTCAGACATGAAAAAAGCCGCCCCCGGTAAGGAGCGGCCTTGGATTGTACGGTTTGTACGGATGGACCGTACGGGCGCTTAGTTCTGCGCGTAATATTCGATGACGAGGTTCGGTTCCATCATGACCGGGTACGG
>CAYZAD010000234.1:0-4729 GCA_964476315.1 uncultured Rhodobacterales bacterium | reverse complement strand
GCGTCGACGTTGCCCTCCGCCGCGTCTGTCATGGTGAACCTCCTCGGAATACCGTCGCCGCGATCATGGTCTACAGCCAAACACATTTCCAGCACTTTGCGCATCCCCTGCGCAAACGACCAGCTTGAGAAAAAGTCGGGAAGTATGGTGCTGCTGGAGAGAATTGAACTCTCGACCTCTCCCTTACCAAGGGAGTGCTCTACCTCTGAGCTACAGCAGCGCCGGGCGCTTGGTCAGCGTGGCGGGTGATTAGACGCAAACGGCAAAGGGTGCAAGGGCAATCTGGACGCTGTTTGGCCTCTGGGTTAGGAAGGCGCTATGACACGGAAATCCTCAGTCGGGAAATCATCAGCGACGGCGCGCGAAGACAGGCTCAAGGCTGCGCTGAAGGCGAATCTGGCACGGCGCAAGGCGCAGGCTCGGGCGCGCTCTGCAGATGGCGGGGACGGAGGCAAAGACAACAACAACCAGGCATCACGCGAGGGCAGTTAACAGGTATGGATCAGATTATCGTGACGGGGAATGGGCCGTTGAACGGCCAGATTCCCATCGCCGGAGCCAAGAATGCGTGTCTGACGTTGATGCCCGCGACGCTGTTGAGCGAGGAGCCGCTCACGCTGACGAATGCCCCGCGGCTGAGCGACATCCGCACGATGACCCTGTTGCTGCAATCGCTTGGGGCCGAGGTGCAGGCGTTGCAGGATGGACAGGTTCTGGCCATGTCGAGCCATGATCTGACGTCGCAGCGGGCCGAGTATGATATTGTCCGCAAGATGCGCGCGTCGATCCTTGTGCTGGGGCCGTTGCTGGCGCGGTTCGGCCATGCCGAGGTGTCGCTGCCAGGGGGGTGCGCCATCGGTGCGCGACCGGTGGATTTGCACCTCAAGGCGCTTGAAGCGATGGGCGCGGAGATGGATCTGCGCGACGGGTATGTCCATGCCAAGGCGCCCTCGGGCGGGCTGCATGGGGGTATTGTGGAGTTTCCGTTCGTGTCGGTCGGGGCGACCGAAAACGCGCTGATGGCCGCGACGCTGGCCAAGGGCACAACGGTTCTCAAGAATGCAGCCCGGGAGCCCGAGATTGTCGATCTTGCCCAGTGTTTGCGCAAGATGGGTGCGCAGATCGACGGCGAAGGCACATCCGAGATCACGATACAGGGTGTCGACAGTCTGGGGGGCGCCACGCATCGCGTCGTAACCGACCGGATCGAACTGGGCACCTACATGCTGGCCCCCGCGATCTGCGGTGGAGAGGTGGAGTGCCTGGGCGGCACGATCGACCTCGTGTCGGCGTTCTGCGAAAAGCTGGACGAGGCGGGCATCTCGGTCGAGGAAACGGCGTCGGGCCTCAAGGTGGCGCGCAAGAACGGGCGGGTATCGGCGGTTGATGTCACGACCGAACCGTTTCCGGGTTTTCCCACCGATCTGCAGGCGCAGATGATGGCGTTGCTGTGCACCGCGGACGGCACCAGCGTTCTTGAGGAAAAGATCTTCGAGAATCGCTTCATGCATGCGCCTGAACTGATCCGCATGGGGGCGCAGATCGACGTGCATGGCGGAACGGCTAAGGTGACGGGCGTGGACCGGATGAAGGGCGCGCCGGTGATGGCGACGGACCTGCGGGCCTCCGTGTCGCTGATTCTGGCCGGATTGGCCGCAGAAGGCGAAACAATCGTCAGCCGGGTGTATCACCTTGACCGGGGCTATGAACATGTGGTGCGCAAGCTGTCGAGTGTCGGAGCCAGGATCGAACGGGTGAAAGAGCAATGACCACTGACGCGACCTTTGAAGACGGTGCCGAAAAACCGCTGCGGCTGGTCGCGATGGATGGCGAAGACCTGCAGGTCTTGTCTGCGCTCTGCCAGGATGCGGTTTTTCCTGCGGCGGAGATGCAATGGCAGCCGAAACGACACCGCTTCGGCATTTTGCTGAACCGCTTCCGGTGGGAAGATATCCCGCTTGCCGAACGGACCGGTCGCAAACCGGAACGCGTGCAATCCGTGCTGGCGATCGAAGACGTGCTGCGGGTGAGCAGCCAGGGTGTGGACCGGTCGGATGCCGATACGATCCTGTCCTTGCTGGCTGTCGAGTTCGACGAGGATGAAAGCGCCGTCCTGCTGACCCTTGCTGGCGACGGTGCGATCCGCCTCGTCGTCAGGGAGCTTGAGGTTGCACTGCGCGATGTCACCCGGCCTTATGCCGCGGTGTCGGGCAAGGTGCCGGATCACAGGGAATGACCATCCGGCGGCTGACGCCAAAAGACCTGTCGGCCTATCGTGCGATTTGGGCAGAGGGGTTGATGCAGGTGCCAACGGCGTTCCTTTTCGGAGCCGAGGAAGCGCGGGCGATGCCCAACAAGGACGTGGCGCGGTCGCTTGAGGTCACCCTGACGCTGGGGGCGTTCGACGATGCGTCGCGCCTTGTCGGGTTTGTCTCTGCGCGGCGCGGTGCGCCGAAACGCTTGCGGCATATGGCCGATGTGGGGCCTTTATACGTGCGGGATACGGCGCGGGGGCAGGGGATTGGCCGGGCCTTGATGGAGGCCGTCCTTGACGCGTTGTCGAAAGCGGGGATCGCACAGGCAGAGCTGTGCGTCGATGTCGAGAACGCGCAGGCGCAAGGGCTTTACCAGCGCCTTGGATTTCACGTGTTTGGACGCCGCCCCCGATCCGTATTGATCGATGGCGTGCGGCGAGACGATTTTCTGATGATCAAATCGCTTGATGGGGTCGATCTGACGCACGACGCTTGAGGCTGGGCGCGGCGCGGTCTAAGTGTCGCGCAGCACAAGCCGGAGCCTTTGATGCCACAGTTCCTGTCGACCACCGATGCAGATTTCGAGACCCGTTTTCAGGCGGTGCTGAGCGCCAAGCGCGAAGACAGCTCGGACGTGGACGACGTGGTGGCCGGCATCATTGCCGATGTGCGAAAGCGCGGCGATGCGGCGGTTCTGGACCTGACGGCAAAGTTCGACCGCTTGGACCTGACCGCAGCGCAGTTGCGCGTGTCCGACGCCGAGATCGACGCCGAAATCGCCAAGGTGCCCGAGGCCGAGCGCGCCGCGCTGGAAACGGCAGCGGACCGCATCCGCGCCTATCATGCGCGGCAGATGCCCAAGGATGAAATGTGGACTGACCCCGATGGTGCGACGCTGGGGTGGCGGTGGACGCCCGTTTCTGCGGCTGGGCTATACGTGCCGGGTGGACTGGCCAGCTATCCTTCGTCGGTTCTGATGAACGCGGTCCCGGCCAAGGTGGCAGGCGTGGGGCGGTTGGCCATGGTGGTGCCGACACCGGACGGTGTGGTCAATCCGCTGGTGATGCTGGCGGCGCGCATCGCGGGCATAGACGAGGTGTACCGGATCGGTGGCGCGCAGGCGGTTGCGGCGCTGGCCTACGGAACGGACACGATTGCCCCGGTCGACAAGATCACCGGGCCCGGCAACGCTTTTGTCGCGGCAGCCAAGCGGCGGGTGTTCGGCAAGGTGGGCATCGACATGATCGCGGGGCCGTCGGAGATCCTCGTGATTGCGGATGGCGAGAATGACCCGGACTGGATTGCCTTGGACCTGATGTCACAGGCGGAACACGATGAATCCGCGCAGTCTTTGCTGATCACCACCGATGCGGGTTTTGGTCAGGCGGTGGCGGACGCGGTCGAAAAGCGGCTGGAAACGCTGGAACGTCGCGCGATTGCCGGGGCAAGCTGGCGGGATTACGGCGCGGTGATCACCGTGCGCGATCTGGACGAGGCGGCGGCGCTCTGTGACCGGATCGCGCCGGAGCATCTGGAACTGTGTGTCGACGACCCCGACGCGCTGAGCGCGAAGATCACCCATGCGGGCGCGATCTTTCTTGGTCAGTGGACGCCAGAGGCCATTGGCGACTATGTCGGTGGTCCCAACCACGTCTTGCCCACGGCGCGGTCGGCGCGGTTTTCGTCCGGGCTTTCGGTGCTCGATTTCCTCAAACGCACGACCCTGGCCAAGATGTCACCCGAGGCGTTGCGGGCCATTGGCCCGGCAGCCGAAACGCTGGCCCGTTCGGAATCCCTCGAGGCGCATGGGCTGTCGGTCACGGCACGTCTGCGCAAGCTCAACGGCTGAGCTTTCCCGACGCGCACGGATGCGGTAGCGATTGGCCAATGTGACAGGGGAGGGGTGCAATGATCCCGGTTCAGGGTTGTGAAGGCCAGCATGTGGCCGTGTTGGGATTGGGGCGTTCCGGCCTGTCGGCGGCGCGCGCGCTGCGGGAAGGTGGTGCTGTGCCCGTCTGCTGGGACGACAATCCAAAGGCGCGGGATGCGGCTGAGGCCGAGGGGTTCGACATTCGCGACCTGTCGCGCGACGGTGCATTCGATGACGTGGCCCGGCTTGTTGTCAGCCCGGGCATCCCGCACCTTTATCCGGCCCCCAATCCGGTGATCGCCAAGGCGTGGGCCGCTGACGTACCGGTCGACAATGACATTGGACTGTTCTTTCGCTCTTTGGCGACCCGCGAGTGGGACCGTTTCGACACCGCACCGCGGGTGATTGCCGTCACCGGATCGAATGGCAAATCCACGACATCGGCCCTGATCCACCACATCCTCGAGGAGGTTGGGTTCAACAGCCAGCTTGCCGGTAATATCGGTCGCGGGGTTCTGGACATCGATCCGCCCGGTGACGGCGGCGTCGTGGTGCTGGAGCTATCCAGCTACCAGACCGACCTCGCGCGCGCGCTGACACCGGA
>CAYZAD010000233.1:0-4741 GCA_964476315.1 uncultured Rhodobacterales bacterium | reverse complement strand
GAGGATGTGTCCTTTACCGTGAACAAGGGCCAGACGCTCAGTCTTGTGGGGGAATCCGGCTGTGGAAAATCCACCGCTGGCCGCTCCATTCTGCGGCTGGTCGAGCCGATGGAGGGCAGCGTGTTCCTCGACGGCAAGGACGTCATGGCGCTGACCCAGACCGAATTGCGCGAAGCGCGCAAGGACATGCAGATGGTCTTCCAGGACCCGTTTGCATCGCTCAATCCGCAGATGCAATTGTCGGACCAGGTGATGGAGCCGATGCGCAACTACGGCATGGGCAGTCCGGAGGAGATGCGCAAGCGGGTCGAGATGCTGTTCGACCGTGTGGAGTTGCCGCGCAGTTTCATGCAGCGATATCCGCATGAATTGTCGGGCGGTCAGCGCCAGAGGATCGCCATTGCACGGGCGCTGGCGCTCAATCCGAAACTGATCGTGTCGGACGAGGCGGTATCGGCCTTGGATGTGTCCGTTCAGGCACAGGTGTTGAACCTGATGCTGGAACTGCAGGCGGATCTGGGCGTGTCCTACCTGTTCATCAGCCACGACATGGCGGTGGTGGAGCGGGTCAGTCACCATGTCGGCGTGATGTATCTGGGCCGCATCGTGGAACTGGGCCCACGCCGCGCTGTGTTCGAGAACCCGCAGCACCCTTACACACAGGCGTTGATGAAGGCGGTGCCGATCGCTGATCCGCGCAAGCGCAAGTCCGAGAAAGACCTGAATTTCAAGCCGATCCCGTCTCCGATTCATGGATTGGATTATGATCCGGCACCGTCGGAATACCGCGAGGTCGAACCGGGTCACAAGGTGCTGATCACCGATAGCGGCTACTGATCCGAAAGTGTCGGCACGACACGGGATGAAAACGGTTGTCAAAGCCATTCTGCGCGGCCTTGCAGGCGTGTTCGTGCTACTGACCCTCGTCGCCTGTGCCTTGCATGTCTCACATAGCGAAGGTGCTGAGGGGCCAGAGCCGGTGGCCCGCGATACGCTGCGGATCGCCAGTTTCAATGTCCATTACATCGTGCTGGGGCTTGATGACGGGCCGTGGTCGGTCGGCGATTGGGAGCGGCGCAAGGGACCGGTGGATGCGGCTTTCAAATCGGTCGATGCGGACGTGATGGCTTTTCAGGAAATGGAAAGCTGGTCGCGCGGATCGGACGGGTCGGTGAACCTGGCACGGGATTTCCTGGCGGCGCGGAACCCCGACTACGGTGTTGCCGCCAGTGGTGACTGGCGTGTCTTTCCATCGACCCAGCCGATTTTTTACCGCAAGGCCAAGCTGGCGCCTGTCGATCAGGGATGGTTTTTCTTTTCCGACACACCGGACGTGATCTATTCACGCACGTTCAACGGGTCCTTCCCGGCATTCGCATCCTGGGTTCAGTTCGAGAAATTGGAGACGGGCCAGCGATTTCGGGTCGTGAACGTGCATTTCGAGTATCGCAGCCGGTCCAACAGGGTGCTTTCGGCAAGGCTTGTGCGCGACCGCATCGCGCCATGGGTGGTGGATGGAGAGAGCGTTTTCCTGGTCGGGGATCTGAACGTGCGCCACGGCGCGCGCACCAAGGAGATCCTTTCGGAGGCCGGCGTCACTTTCGACCGGATCCCGGGTGCGACCTATCACCTGAACCGCGGTGTGCATCTGTTCGGAGCGATTGATCACCTGGGCCGCACGCCGTCGATTGACATTGCGGGTGGACCGGTCGTTTTGCAGCAAAGGTTCGAAGGTGAGTGGCCTTCGGATCATCATCCGATCTATGCTGATTACGTCTTGCCCCCGTCCGAAGAGTCCAAAGAATAGGTGCCATGTCTGATCCCTTGTCCCCGCGTGAAATCCTGGACCGGCTTGTCGGATTTCCGACCGTCAGTCGCGACAGCAACCTGCCGCTGATCGATTGGGTGGAGGACTATCTTTCCTCTCATGGTGTTGGCTGTCACCGGCATGTGAAAGCCGATGATCCGGGCAAGGCGGCGCTGTTTGCGCATGTCGGGCCTGACCTCGAGGGCGGGGTGGTGCTGTCCGGACACACGGATGTGGTCCCAACCGATGGCCAGCCCTGGAGCACCGATCCCTTCACCGTGACCGAGAAGGACGGAAAGCTTTTCGGGCGGGGCTGCACCGACATGAAGGGCTTTGACGCGCTGGCCATCTGGGCACTGGTTGAGGCGCAGAGGCGCGGTGTGTCGCGGCCCCTGCAGATCGCGCTGAGCTTTGACGAGGAAATCGGCTGCACCGGTGCACCGCCCCTGATCGAGGCGATGCAGGGCGTGGTGCCCAAGGCCGACACGGTGATCGTGGGGGAGCCGACCATGCTCAAGGCGGTGACCGGGCACAAGGGCGGCAACACGTTCTGGGTGCATGTTCATGGGTTCGAGGTGCACTCCTCGATCATGCACACCGGTGTCAGCGCCATCATGTACGGGGCCAAGCTGATCGAATGGGCGAACCGGATGAACGCGGCAAGTGCCGCCGCCACGCCGGGGCCGATCGCGGCGCAGTTCAACCCGCCGTACACCAATATCCATGTTGGCCAGATCAGTGGCGGCACGGCGCATAACATCACCGCCAAGGATTGCGAGTTCGGTCTGGGGTTTCGCGTGGTCCCCGGCGAAACGCTGGAGCAATGGGAGGCCAAACTGCGCGAGGCGGCGGCCGAGATCGAAGCCGGGATGAAAGCGGTGCGGCCCGAGGCGTGGATCGAGATCACCCCTGCATTCTCGCTCCCGCCGTTCAAACCGGAGGATGGTGGCAAGGCGGAAACGCTGGTGCGGCAACTGACCGGGGACAACGGCACGAAATACGTGTCCTACGGCACCGAGGCGAGCCATTTCCAAAGCGCGGGTTACTCGGTTGTCGTGTGCGGACCCGGCGACATCGCGGTGGCGCATCAGCCGGATGAATACATCACCGTCGCACAGTTTCAGGAAGGTCAGGCATTCATGGAGCGCCTGCTGAGCCATTTGCAGACATGAAGCCGTTCCCGATTTCAGAGGCGACGCCGGTTTCGTTTCCCGGCCCTTTGCCCGCAGAGACCGACGTGGTGGTCATTGGCGGCGGGGTGATCGGCGTCTGCACAGCACTGTTTCTGGCGCGCAGGGGCCGCCGCGTGGTTCTGGTCGAGAAGGGGCGCATTGCCGGTGAACAATCCTCGCGCAACTGGGGCTGGATTCGGCAACAGGGCCGGGATCCGCACGAGTTGCCGATCATGGTCGAGGCGAACCGCCTGTGGACAGAGCTTGCCAGCCAGACCAACGTGGATATCGGCCTGACCCGGTCGGGCGTCACCTATCTTGCCGAAAGCGAAAAGGAGTTGGCCGGGTTTGCGGAGTGGTTGCCGACCGCCGCGGCGCATGGGGTGGATACGCAGCTTCTGGGCCGGGCCGCGCTTGGGCATCGGTTTCCCGAACTGGCCAAAGGCGGTTTCGTTGGTGCGCTGACCACGCCGTCCGATATGCGGGCCGAGCCCTGGGTCGCGGTTCCGGCACTTGCCGGGATCGCGGTGCGGGACGGGGCGGTGGTGATCGAGGATTGCGCGGCACGCGCGCTGGACCTTGAGGCGGGGCGCATCGCGGGCGTCGTCACCGAAGCGGGGCGGATTGCCTGTTCGGAGGTTGTTGTTGCGGGTGGGGCCTGGTCTTCGTTGTTTCTGCGCGCCCATGGCGTGCCGCTGCCGCAGCTTTCCGTGCGCGCAAGCGTCGGGGCCACGGCGCCGGTGGACGTGCCGCATCCGGGTGCGGCGGCGACGGAAGGCTACGCATTTCGAACACGGGCGGACGGCGGGCTGACCCTTGCGGCGGGTGGGTTTCACGAGTTGTTTGTCGGGCCGGACGCGTTCCGGGCCTTGCCGAATTACCGCGCGACGATCCGGGCGCATGTGTCGGGTACGCGCTTTCACCCGGCGGCGCCGAAAGGCTACCCCGATGCGTGGAGCACGCCGCGCCGCTGGGCGCCCGACGAGGTGTCGCCGTTCGAGCGGTGCCGCGTCCTGAACCCGAAACCCAACGCGCGCCGCCTTGCGCGCGTCGCAAGGGATGTCGGGCGGCTTTTCCCCGGCGTTGGGCCGATCCGCTATACCGCGCAATGGGCCGGCATGATCGACGTGCTGCCGGATGTCGTTCCGGTGGTAGACCGGGTGGAGGCCGTGCCCGGACTGACGATCGGCACGGGCATGTGCGGGCATGGTTTCGGGATCGGCCCGGGCATGGGCCGTGTTCTGGCCGACCTGGTGTGCGGTCAGGACCCCGGTCACGATCTGCGGCGCTTCCGTCTGCGGCGGTTTTCCGATGGCAGCCCGATGGAGCTTGGCCCCGCCCTCTGAGCTCTCGCGCCCTTGTGCTTGGTCTGTCACTCGGTCAGTGTGGTCAGCGGGGGCGCTTTGGGGAGATGGCAAGAATGCCGGTAAAGAACCGTTTGGCCGATATGGCCGACGACATCGCCGCCTGGCGGCGCCACCTGCACGCACATCCTGAACTCATGTTTGACGTGCATGACACAGCGGCTTTCGTGCAGGACAAGCTGACATCGTTTGGGGTGGACGAGATTGTCACGGGCGTCGGGCGCACCGGCGTCGTGGGTGTCATCAGGGGAAAGTCGGACA
The DNA here is from genome assembly GCA_964476315.1 of uncultured Rhodobacterales bacterium. Lineage (GTDB taxonomy): Bacteria > Pseudomonadota > Alphaproteobacteria > Rhodobacterales > Rhodobacteraceae > Marivita. Next base: position 137 of record CAYZAD010000233.1, on the reverse strand, counting down.
GATCGGGGCGCGTCATCGGATTGCGCGCGGATATGGATGCGCTGCCCATCGAAGAGGCCACGGGGCTGGACTATGCCAGCACGGTGCCCGGCAAGATGCATGCCTGCGGGCATGATGGTCACACGGCGATGCTGCTG
>CAYZAD010000232.1:2960-4756 GCA_964476315.1 uncultured Rhodobacterales bacterium | reverse complement strand
GACCCGGTCTATTTCTGCTTTTGCAACATGGCGCAGTTCAAGCAGTACAAGCTTGGTTTCGACCGCATGTTTCACATTGGCGAGGCAAGCGACGATGCCGCACGCGTGCAACAGGCGGCGATTGATGCCCAACAGGCCGCGATTGCTGCAATCCGCCCTGGCATCGAAGCGCAGGACGTCGCGGCGGCGGCCAACGAGGTCTACGCCTCGCGCGGTTTCGAAACCGGGTATCGTACCGGCCGGTCGATTGGCATGGCCTATCTGGAAGCGCCGGAACTGAAAGCCGGTGACACCACCATTCTTCAGCCGGGCATGACCTTTGCTGTCGACGGTGGGATATCCATCGACGGCGTCACTGCCGGGCGTATCGGGGATTCCATCGTGGTGACCGAAACGGGGTGCGATTACATCACCAACTACCCGCGCGAGTTGTTGATTACGGACCGATAAGCATGGATCGTGCATTTCGCCTTGCCGTGGGACAAGCGCCTGCGGAACTGTCATCGACCGGGGACCGGCTCCAATGGCTGCGCGACACCCTCCCCGCTGTCGCGGCCAAGGGCGCGGACCTGCTGCTTCTGCCCGAACTTTTTGCAACCGGATACAATATCGGCGATGAGGTTCTGAACCGCGCAGAACCGGCAACAGGGCAAACCGCGCAAGCGGTGTCGAAACTGGCACAAGAGCACAAACTGGCCATCCACTACGGTTACCCCGAGGCTGACGGCGCCTGCATTTTCAACGCGGCACAGTGCTTTGGACCGGACGGCAACCGTTTGGGCGGGCACAGAAAACTGCTGATCCCGCCCGGCTTCGAACGCGCGCATTTCACCCCAGGCAACGGGTGTGCTCTCTTTACATACCGGTCCATCCGGATCGCTACGCTGATCTGCTATGACGCTGAATTCCCCGAAACCGCGCGCCATGTGGCCGCGTTGGGGGCACAGGTGATCCTTGTGCCCACGGCACTCGGGGCAGAATGGGAATGGGTGTCGCAACGGATGATCCCGACACGCGCTTACGAAAACGGTGTCTATCTGGCCTATGCCAACAGTGCGGGCTCAGAGCGTGGACTGGACTATTTGGGGCAAAGCTTCATCGCCGCTCCGGATGGTCGCGAACTGGCCCGTGCAGGGCTGCAGCCGGAGGTCATTTACGCGACTTTGGAGATGAACAGGGTTGCAGCCGCCCAGGCCCGACTTCCATACCTTTCGGATCGGACATCGTTAAGACTGGACATGCGGGGGGCTTGATTGAAGGTCCATCTCATCCGTTTGGCAAAGTTCGATGCCAGTTGCCGCCAACCGTATAAAAAAGACGACTGGATATTTGCCATTCCCGCGTCGCGCTGAAACCTGACGCTGATCGCGTCATGCACCTGATGGCAAAGACAACTTCGAGCGCGGCACTCTCCAACCCATAGGCGTGGGCCAAATAAAGGTAACGGGGATGCGTGGCGAGCAGTGTTGTGCCGTACAGACCGGCGAGGGCCTCACGGGCCTCTGCATCCAGCGCCGTGAGGTCGGCCACAAGCGATGGCAGCGCATTAGGCTATCGCCCACCCGCGCCAGAAAGCATCGTTCCAATGGACCAAAGGCCCACGATGCACCAACGATCAAACCGGACCACCCGATGGGGGCAGACCGTGATTTCACAAAAGCATCCTGTTGTGAGTGTGGCTGCGGTCTGCCTTGTTCTTCGAAGAGTGGCAACATGGTGACTCCCCGCCGGTTCATTTCGTTCGAAACCTCGCTTCGGAAAAGCTGCAAGTGTCTTCCTATCTGAGCGGGCGAGGT
>CAYZAD010000232.1:0-2860 GCA_964476315.1 uncultured Rhodobacterales bacterium | reverse complement strand
GGTCGCCGGGATCGATCAGACGCGCCAAACAAGGCGGTGACGTTTGCTTTTTCAGGTGAGCAAACACTCAGCCTGGAAAAAGTCACCTTGGAACATTCTCCGGCGTCAGCACCTGAACGGTTGAGATTGGCGTCTCCATCGGTTCCTTGCACAGTCGATGGTAGGCCAGGAAGGCGTTGAAGGCGTTTCTTATGTCCAGTTGCAGATCGTGGTGCAGCACGAAATCAATCCGCCGGTCCAGGATCAACTCTCTGTTTTCCCGATCAAGGTCATGGGCTACGTAGACATCGGGGCGCAGACCGCTGTCTTCCAGCGTGCGCAGGATCGATCGGTTTCCGCCTCCCATCGAATAGACGGCTCGCAGATCGTGAAGGTCGTCGATTGACTTGGTCAGAAGCTTTGACGTTTCGAAGTCCACTCCGCTGCCGCCCTGGACAGAAAGGACCTGTAGACCCGGGCGCTCGTGGGCCAAGGCTTCGACAAACGCGCATTCGCGCTCTTCTTCTCCCAGGAAACGCTCGTGGCTGCGCATGGCCAAGACCATTCCCTGCGCATCTCCAAGCGTTCGGGAGATAAGGTATGCAGCAGTGCGCCCTGCACCGGCGTTGTCTAACCCGACATAGGCAAGGCGATCAGCGCTCCCGATATCGGTCACAAGCGTGACCACGGGAATTCTGGCGTCGGCCAGCATTTTGACCGCGTCTCTTATCTTTACCGTGTCCCGGGCCTTGAGGCAGACACCCTCGCTGCCGCGTTTCATGATCCGCCCGAGCGCCGCAATGACCTCCGCCTCTTCCATAACGTCCTGCAGAAGAAATCGCGGACGGCACACTGCGGTTCCGATCTGCGGGAGTATGGCCTCTGCAGCCGCTTTCACCTCGCGGCTGAAGCGTGATGGGGCCTCCACGACGAAGTCGAAGAACAAACGCCTTCCACGGGCCGCAAGCTGGGCTTCCTGGGCTTGCAACTCTTCCATTGCGACCGTGACACGCAGCTTTGTCTGGGGGCTCACGTGGGCGCGGTTATTCAGAACCCGGTCGACAGTGGCGGTGCCAAGACCTGCCTGCCGAGCGATCTCTTTGATGGGAAAGCGGTGGGTCATTTGATGTGTTTTTGATGTGTTTTGGGGCCCAACGCAATCCTCGCGATTGTATCATGGTTGGAACAAGGGAGGAGCCGTCATGAAAGATACCGTCGACAATACCATCGCCTATTACGACCCCGAGACCTGTGATCTGGGGGAGTTCACGGCACTCATAGGTCAGGTGACACGCAGCGAGCAGGTGCCGCATGCGGCCGCCATCGAAAAGAACATCCCGATCTACGACATGTCGAACCTGCGTTCGACGCTCGAGGATGACCGGACCCGTCGAGGGCTCATGGCAGAATGGGCGCAGATCTTGGGCTCCGGTGCGGGGGTGTTGGTCCTGAAGGGGGCCTATGCCGATACGGCGGTTCTTGATGAGGCAACCCGTATCTACGAGGGCATAATCGCGGAAGAGAAGCAGGGAACTGGGGGCGCAGGCGATCATTTCGCAGCGGCGGGAGCAAACGATCGGATTTGGAACGCGCTTCAAAAGCTTTGCGAAGCCTCGCCCGAGGCGTTTCTGAACTACTTCGCAAACACCGCTATCGCGGCAGTGTGCGAGGCCTGGCTTGGGCCGAATTACCAGATGACAGCACAGGTCAACCTCGTGCATCCCGGCGGTGCGGCTCAGCAAGCTCATCGCGACTATCATCTGGGATTTCAAACCGCCGAAGTCAGCGCGTCTTATCCTGCGCATGTTCACGACGTGTCACCAATTCTGACGCTGCAAGGCGCTGTGGCACATTGCGACATGCCTTTGAACAGCGGCCCGACCAAACTGCTGCCCTTCTCTCAAGCCTATCGTCCAGGGTATGCCGCATGGCGACGGGATGACTTTCGAGCGCTTTTCGAAGAACGCCACGTGCAGTTGCCATTGGCCAAAGGGGACGCCGTGTTCTTCTCCCCGGCTTTGTTTCACGCGGCCGGCGCCAATACGAGCCATGACATTCACCGCTTTGCCAACCTTCTGCAAGTGTCATCGGCCTTCGGCCGCGCCATGGAAACGGTTGATCGGGACAAGATGTGCAAGCTGCTCTATCCACACGCGCTTCAGGCCCGGCAGGACGGCAGATTGAATGCTGCCGAATTGTCTGCGGCAATCGCCGCGACCGCTGAAGGGTATTCGTTTCCGACAAACCTCGATCGCGACCCGCCGACAAACGGTCTTGCACCGGAAACCCAAGCCGCCTTCTTCAGGCGCGCGTTGACTGAGGGTGTTGAAGAGCCTGCATTTGCCGATCGGATCGATCAGATGAGTCAAGCACGCGGGGCTTAGACCCGAGCACCGCGATAGCGGAATTCCGATCCTGTCGTCGGACCTGCAATCAAGCTTTGACTGCTTTGGGCTCATCGCCACGGCTGTGGCCGATGGAACATGTCTCAGCCTGTCGCGAAGTTGCGTCCCCCGAGGACGGCCGAGAGCAGCTCTTGGCCGACCAAACAGGATGCTGCGGTCGCAGCCCGCATAGCCGCTGTTGGCTGCGCCTGTTCAATTTGGGTGTTGGCCAAGGTACGAGGCTGCCGCGTGTTGGTTCCAGAGTCCTGCCCGGATGAGTACGAGTGACAAACACACGGATGTCTGCGAGGCTGCCATAAAGCGAATACGGGAGGTGCGGAATTGGGCTCACTTGTCGAAACGGATTGGCTGGCGGAACGGATATCTGACCCTTCGGTGCGCGTGATTGAGGTCTGTTGGGATGGTCGAACCGACTACGAGGCAGGTCATATCCCGGGGTCTCTCGGCTGGCACTGGAAAACGGAACTATGGGACCC
>CAYZAD010000231.1:0-4788 GCA_964476315.1 uncultured Rhodobacterales bacterium | reverse complement strand
TGCCGATCCGACAGGCTGGGGGGCTTTGCCCCCCAGACCCCCCAGGATATTTGCCGCAAGAGGAAAGCCTGATCGCTTTGCATCGGGCCTGAGGGGAGGTTGACATGTTCGAACTGGATCACATCGCCGTGGCCGCCGAAACGCTGGACGAGGCGGTTGCGCATAGTGAAGCGGCTTTGGGGCTGTCGCTGGGACCGGGCGGTCAGCATCGCCATTATGCCACGCATAATCGCCTGGTCGGTCTGGCCGATGGCCTGTATTTCGAGGCGATTGCAACGGACCCATCGCAACCCGCGCCGGGCTATCCGCGCTGGTTCGGCTTGGACGCGTTTCGGGGAGCGGCGCGCCTGGACAAGTGGATCCTGCGATGCGGGGACATCGATGCGGCGCTGGCGGCCTTTCCCGAGATCGGGCGTCCGGTTCACCTGACGCGGGGCGATGTCAGCTGGACGATGATCGTCCCTGATGACGGGATGCTGCCGTTTGACGGGCTTTTTCCGGCCTTCATTCAATGGCATACCGATATGCCGCCGGGCCGGGCCTTACCCGCAACGGATCGCCGTTTGTCGGAACTTCGGGTGGCGCATCCTCGGGCTGCGGACATGGAGGCGCGTCTGGCAGCTGTGTTCAGGGATTCGCGCGTGGTCTTTGAAAGCTCTGCAGGTCCGCATTTGACCGCGGTATTTGACACGCCTGACGGGACGCGGGTGTTGCGGTGATCATTCGTCAGGCGGTGGTTGCGGACGCGGCAGCGATTGCAGGCCTTGTCAACCAGATCGTGCTGCATACGACTGTCACGTTCACCACGATCTGCAAGACCGAGGCCAGCATCGCAGAGGATATCGCGCTGCGTGGTGCGGCGTTCCAGGTGGCGGAACGGGATGGCAGAGTGGTGGGGTTTGCCACCTATTTTCCGTTCCGCACGGGGCCGGGCTATGCCACGACGCAGGAACATTCGATTGTTCTGGCGCCCGAGGTGCACGGGACCGGCGCTGGACGGGCGCTGATGGCGGCTTTGGAAGCTGTGGCGCGACGCGAAGGCGTTCACGCGTTGATTGCGGGAGTGAGTGGCGAAAACGCTGCGGGCCTTGCCTTTCACACCGCGCTTGGTTTTGTCGAAGTCGGGCGCTTGCCCGAGGTCGGGCGCAAATTCGACCGGTGGCTGGATTTGGTGCTGATGCAGAAAGTTCTGTGATGCCGCACTGACATTGTGTCCGCGTTGATTTACATTGTGCCCCATGTCGATCTGGACACGCATATCCGACGCCGTTTCGGCCCTTGCCAACGGGGAAAGCCTTTCCGAGGTGTTCGACCGGCTGCGTACGCCGCCGGAAAAGACAGTGGCGTTCACCATTGCGGTGATCGCGCTATCGGCCAAGATGGCCAAGGCTGACGGTCTGGTCACGCGCGACGAGGTGATGGCGTTCCGCGAGGTGTTCAGCATACCTCCCGAGGACGAGGCGGGGGCTGCGAAGGTCTTTAATCTTGCGCGGCAGGATGTCGCCGGCTTTGACGACTATGCACGGCGGATCAGGGCCATGTTCGGCGAAGATCACGGCACCCTGTGTGACCTGATGGAGGGGTTGTTCCACATCGCCATGGCCGATGGGACCTATCACCCGGGTGAGGATGCCTTCCTTGCCGAAGTTGCCGAAATCTTCGATCTGCCCGAGGGATCGTTCCGACGGTTGAAGTCGCGTTTCGTGCCGGATGCCGAACCGGACCCGTTCGATGTGCTGGGGGTCAGTCCCGAGATGCCGATCGACGAGATCCGGGCGGTCTGGCGCAGGCTGGTGCGGGACAGTCATCCGGATGTGATGATTGCCCGCGGGGTGCCGGAAGAAGCGGTCAAACTGTCCGAGAAACGCCTGATCGCCATCAACCGGGCCTGGGACACGATTTCCGCACGCGAACACGCCTGATGCGCCTGGCGACCTACAATGTCGAATGGTTCGATGCCCTGTTCGATGAAGAGGGGCACTTGCTGGTCAATGACGACTGGTCGGCGCGGCACAATGTGACCAAGCAGATGCAGCTTGAAGCGCTGGCGATCGTGTTTACCGCGCTGGATGCCGATGCCGTCATGATCATCGAGGCACCCGATTCCAGCCGCAAGCGCAATACCGTGCCGGCCCTGGAAGCGTTTGCGGCGGCGTTCGATCTGCGGGCGCGAAAGGCGCTGATGGGCTTTGGCAACGACACGCAGCAGGAAATCGCGCTTTTGTATGACCCGGACCTGTTCGATGCGGTGCATGATCCGAAAGGGCCAGCGCCGGTGCCCGGTGCGCCGCCAAGTGACGGAGCGCCGAGATTTGATGGCACGTTTCGGATCGACCTTGATATCGATGCGTTCGAGGACAAGGTGGTGTTTTCAAAACCCCCGTTCGAGGTGGCGCTGACCGTACGCGCGTCGGGCGTGACGCTGCGACTGATCGGGGCGCACCTGAAATCAAAGGCCCCGCACGGTGCCGACGGCCATGACGAGATGATGCGCTTGGCCATTGCCAACCGTCGCAAGCAACTGGCGCAGGCGATCTGGCTGCGTCGGCGGATCGACGAACATCTGGCGGCTGGCGATCCGCTGATCTTGCTGGGCGATTTGAACGACGGCCCAGGGCTGGATGCCTATGAGAACCTGTTCGGGCGCAGTTCGGTCGAGATCGTTCTGGGGGACGGGCAGGCGGCGTTGTTTGATCCGCATGCGTCGCAGGCCCTGTCGCGGCGCATTGGCCCGCAGCTCAGCACGGCGCGGTTTTATATCTCGCGCGAGGAACGGTATCTGCAGGCGCTTCTGGACTATATCATGGTGTCTGCCGATCTGCGCGCAAAGGCGCGGCGTTGGCGCATCTGGCATCCGTTTGACGATCCTGTCTGCTGGGACACGCCAGAACTGCGTGAGGCCTTGTTGACGGCATCGGATCATTTCCCGGTCACGCTGGATATTGACCTTTGAGGTGAAATCCGCGCGCGGATTGGCTATATTGGGTGTATGAAACAGATTGCTGCATCCGTCTTCGCCCTGTCGATGTCTTTCAGCCCCGCCGTCGCCGAAGAGGGCGGGTTAAGCCTGATGGAACGCGGGGCGCAGTTGTTCTTTGAAGGGCTGATGACCGAGGTCGAACCGACCCTGCGCGAGCTTGAGGGCCTTGCGGATGACATCGAGCCCGCCTTGCGCAGCTTTGCGCAAGAGATGGGGCCTGCGCTGCGGGATCTGATGGCGAAGGTGGAGGATTGGTCGGCTTATGAGCCGCCGGTCATTTTGCCGAACGGCGATATCCTGTTGAAACGAAAGCAGGATGCGCCGACGCCTGACGCCCTGCCTGCCCCCGAAGAGGGTGAGATCGACATCTGACTGCGGGCGGATGCGATGGTGCACCCGGTCCCGTTTCAGCGTCCCCGGATGCGTGGGTCGAGCGCGTCGCGCAGACCGTCACCGAGGTAGTTCACCGAAAGCACCGTCAGCGAGATGAAGAGGCCGGGCAGCATCACGCGTTCCGGAAACTGCTGCATCCGTTGTACCGCGTCGGCCAGCATCTTGCCCCATGTCGGGAAGTCCGACGGGAACCCGACGCCCAGGAAGCTGAGGGCGGATTCGGTGATGATGGCGGTGGCAAGGCCCAGTGTCGCCGACACCATGATCGGAGACAGGACGTTGGGCAGCAGGTGGCGCTGCACGATCTTGAAGGGTGTGGTGCCGATAGAGCGCGCGGCAAGGATGAATTCGCGTTCCTTGAGCGCCAGGATGTCGCCGCGCACGATACGGGCGGTGGGCATCCAGCTGGTGATTGCGATGATCCCCACGATCAGGACGAACATGCCGCCTTCCGGTCCGAAGGCTTCGCGCAGGGGTTGGCGGAACAGGGTCACGGCGACCAGCAGCAGCGGCAGGATGGGCAGCGACAGGAACAGGTCGGTCAACCGCATCAGCAGCCCGTCCGCCTTTTTCACAAAGCCTGCGATCACACCAACCGCGGTGCCGATCAGCAGGCTGAGCACCATCGCGGCCCAGCCGACCGCCATCGAGGTCCGCCCGCCTTGCAGGATTTGCGCCAGCTGGTCGCGGCCCAGTTGGTCGGTGCCGAAGGGGCGAGTCCAGCTTGTCTTGGCGTTTGCATCCCAAAGCGCGTTCCAGATCGGGCGCATGTCCTTGTTGCGGATATCGAGCTTTTGCGCATCGACCTGCCAGATCCACGGCCCGATCACCACGGCAAGCGTGATGAAAAGCAGAAAGCCTCCGCCGAACAGCGCGCCTTTGTGTTTGCGGAACTGGTCCCAGACATCGCGCCACTGGCTGCGCGGCGGCTCGAGCGGGCCCTTGTCGGACAGCGCTTCGATGGGGGAGGGCGTTGTATCAGTCATAGCGGATCCTCGGGTCGAGAAGGCCGTAGAGGATGTCGGCAATCAGGTTGAAGAGCACGATCAGCACCGCGAAGATGAAGGTCAGCGTCATCACCATGGGCAGGTCATTGGCAAAAAGAGCGGTGATCAGAAGCTGACCGATGCCATTCACCTTGAACACGTTTTCGGTGATGATCGCGCCGCCGAAAATGGCGGGCACGCCAAGCGCAATGACGGTGATGACCGGGATCATGGAGTTGCGCAGGACATGGACGGCGACGACCACGGCTTCGCTCAATCCCTTGGCGCGGGCGGTGCGCACGTAATCCTGGTTGAGATTGTCGAGCATTGAGGCGCGCATGTAGCGGCTGATCTGGGCGGTTGTCTGCAAAGCGAGCACCATCACCGGCAGGATCATCTGCTGCAGCTGGAATTTGAAGCTTTCCCAGT
>CAYZAD010000230.1:0-4835 GCA_964476315.1 uncultured Rhodobacterales bacterium | reverse complement strand
AGATCACCCGCGAGTCGCCGAATTACCGGCTGGCCTAAATCACGGCGATGACACCGGCAGCACGATGGGCCGCAGCCGCCCGGATCATGGACGAGGTCACCGGCGGCGCAGCGGCTGAAAAAGCGCTGACCACCTGGGCGCGGAAATCACGGTTTGCCGGATCGAAGGACCGCGCGGCCGTGCGCGATCACGTCTTCGACATCCTGCGCAACTGGCGCAGCGTGGCGGCGCTTGGTGGCGGGACCGATGGCCGCGCCCTTGTGCTGGGCCGGTTGCGGCAGACCGGCGAGGACCCCGACACGGTGTTCACCGGCGAAGGCTACGCTCTGGCCCCGCTGTCAGCGGTGGAGCGCGCGTCGGGCGGCGCACCGATGGGGGCGGATCGCTGGGACCTGCCGGATTGGCTCCATGACATGTTTGTCCATGCGTTCGGGGAAGATGCCGAAGCCCTGGCCATGGCGATGAAAACGCGGGCCCCGGTGTTCCTGCGGGCAAATCTGCTCAAGACAACCCGCGACACCGCGCAATCCGATCTGGCGGCGGCCGGGATCACGACAGAGGCGCATGCGCTGTCGGGCACGGCGCTTCTTGTCACCGACGGTGCGCGCCGCATTGCGCAAAGCGCGCCCTACCTGACGGGCGCGGTCGAATTGCAGGACGGTGCCAGCCAGGCGGTGGTGGATGCGCTGCCGTTGACCCGTGGACAGCGTGTTCTGGACTATTGCGCGGGCGGCGGCGGCAAGACACTGGCCATGGCCGCGCGGCTGGACGGCCCGGTTGACGCCCATGACGCCGATCCGCGCCGGATGTCCGATCTGCCCGCACGGGCCGAACGGGCAGGCGCACATGTCAGGCAGGTCAGCTTGCCCAAGGGCCCTTACGATCTGGTCCTGTGCGACGTGCCCTGTTCGGGCAGTGGCGCGTGGCGGCGGTCACCGGAAAGCAAGTGGCGATTGACGCCGGACGGCTTGCAGGAGGTCGTGGCGCTGCAGGCGCAGATCCTCGATACGGTTGTCGATCTGGTCGGTCCGACAGGCGTTCTGGCCTATGCCACGTGTTCCATCCTTCCTGTGGAAAATGAAGATCAAATTGAAGGCTTTCTGGCCCGCCATGCGGGCTGGACCTGTACCGGCATGCGTCGATTCTGGCCGCAGGATGGGGGTGACGGGTTTTTTGTGGCTACCTTGACGAGACGCGCATAAGTAAATACACGTAAAAAGTGTGCATCAGCTTAAGGCTCGTTTAATTCTATTGCGGTCAATTGGAGCGACCGACATGTCCCAAGGGCCGCATCCATGACCCAGATCGACGACTCTGCCGTCCCAATGTCAGAGCTTTTTTCCGCCAAGCGCCTGTTGATCGGCTTTGGCGTGGTGTGCCTTGCCCTCGGGGCGGTTGCGCCACATCAGGCACTTGGCGCAGGGTTCTATGCGGCGGGGGCGGCGTTTCTGGTGATCGCGCTGGGAAGCTGGGTGCGCCACTGGCTGCAGATGCGTTCCGATTCGCAGGCCTTTTCGCAACTTGCCCTTCTTGTTGAACACGATGTCGCCGCCTGCGTGCTGACCGATCATCATGGCACCGTGCTTAACGCCAACCGCGCGGCGCAAAAACTGCTCAGGGTGGGGTCGAGCCGCCAGTTGCGCGACCTGCTTGCGCGGTTCGTGGCCGATGCGTCGGGCCTTCTGCACCGCGTCCAGTCCGCAGCGCTGGCGGACGGGATCGCATCGGAAAAGGTGGTTCTGCCCGACAGTCACCTTCAGGTCAGCGCGCATCAGGTGGGGGCGCAGGCCCTGTTGTGGCGGCTGGAACATTTCGAAGAAAAAGACACGACCCGGCCCGCCGCGCGCTTTCCAACCCTGACGCTGGGCCGGGGCGGCACGGTGCTGTGGATGAACCAGGCCGCGCGGGCGCTGGCAGGTGGGCGCATACGCACCATCGGCGACCTGATCGAAGAGACCCCCCTGCGCCCGGGCGAAGTGCACAACCTGATGTCCGACACCCCGCAGAAGGAATACGTGGTCAGCATCCACGAAGCCGGGCTGGGCCGCGAAGAGGTGGTTCTGATCCCGTCCACCAAGGGCACGGTGGAGGCCGTGGACGACACCGGTTTTGACGGCTTGCCCGTCCCATTGCTGAAGCTTGCGCCCAACGGCACCATTCAACGCGCCAACCGGTCGGCGCGGGAATTGCTGAACGCTCCGCAGGCCGAGGACCACATGCTTGCCGATTTCATGGAAGGTCTGGGGCGGTCGATCTCGGACTGGCTGGAAGACGCGGCGGCAGGCCAGGGATTGCGCCGGTCGGAATTCCTGCGCCTCACACGGTCGGACCGCGATGTGTTCGTGCAGGTCACCCTGACCCGTGTTGTGGAAAAGGGCCAGATCGTCCTTGTCGCGGTTCTGAACGATGCCACAGAATTGAAAAGCCTTGAGGCGCAGTTCGTACAGGGCCAGAAGATGCAGGCAATCGGCCAGTTGGCCGGCGGGGTCGCGCATGATTTCAACAACCTTTTGACCGCGATTTCAGGGCATTGCGACCTTTTGCTCTTGCGTCATGACCAGGGAGATCCGGAATATGGCGATCTCATTCAAATTCACCAGAACGCAAACCGCGCGGCGGGCCTTGTGGGACAGCTTCTGGCGTTTTCCCGCAAACAGACATTGCGGCCCGAACACCTTGACCTGCGGGATATCCTGTCGGATCTGACGCATCTGCTGAACCGCCTTGTCGGGGAAAAGGTCAAGCTGGAATTGCGGCAGGATCCTGTCCTGCCCAGCATTCGCGCCGACAAGCGTCAACTTGAACAGGTCATCATGAACCTCGTGGTCAATGCGCGCGACGCCATGGCCAAGGGCGGGCGCATCCTGATCGAAACCGAGGAACAGACCCTGGACGCCCCCACCCGTTTTGGCCGCGCGAAGGTGCCTGCGGGGCGGTATGCCACGGTTCGCGTGACCGATGAAGGCACGGGCATTCCGGGTGACAAGCTCGAAAAGATATTCGAGCCGTTCTTTACCACCAAACGCACGGGTGAAGGGACGGGTCTGGGTCTCTCCACGGTTTACGGCATCGTGAAACAAACGGGCGGTTTCATCTTCGTCGACAGCGTCGTCGACAAGGGCAGCGTGTTTACGCTGATGTTCCCCGTCTGTGAAAATCCACTTCCCGCCGCCCCCAAACCGGAGGTTCAACCCCATACCCCGCCCGCGACCATGGGCAATGGCGTGGTGCTGCTGGTCGAGGACGAAGCACCGGTGCGCGCGTTTGCCTCGCGCGCCTTGTCGCATCGCGGCTTCAAGGTGATCGAGGCGGATTGCGCGGAAACCGCGTTGGAGCTTTTGCAGGACGCGGACCTGCATATCGATGTCTTTGTCACCGATGTGGTGATGCCCGGCCTCGACGGGCCAAGCTGGGTCCGCGAGGCGCGCGAGGCGCGACCGGATGTGCCGGTGGTCTTCATGTCGGGCTATGCGGAAGACGTGTTCAAATCGCAGGGCGCGCGCATCGATGCCTCGGCCTTTCTTGCAAAGCCGTTTTCGCTCACCGATTTGACGGCCATCGTCAACCAGCAACTGGTCCAGCCGCCGGTCGGCGCCTCCGCACCCCCCGCGCAATGACCGTACCCACAGATCAGGACACGGGGATGGAGGCCCACAAATCGAAATCCGCCGCACGCTGCTGGCGCAGATAGGCCTCGGTTTCGGGCGACAGGGTCAGGTCACCGCCAGGAGACACGTTCGCCTGCGGGATGTCCGGCAAATCCCCGAGCCGATCCCGGAGGAACCGCTGCAACCCTGCCTGATCCTCGTACCGGAAGAAAAACCGCACGCTGGTGCCATTCGGGCGGGCCTCGGTGAACTTGGCCTGTGATCCCACTTGCGCATGGGCCGGGGGCGCCGTGTCACAACTGGCACGGACGAAGGCATCGAAGCTGACACCACGGGTTGACGCTGGCCGCCCGGCAAGGTCATCCCGCAGACGGTAGCGGTACCAACTGCCCAACCAGCTGACCGGCTCGCGAATGACTGCCACGAGATCCATCGAATCCGCGCCCATCTTTTCGAACATCGGGCGAAAGAAACGGTTGTAGCGATAGACCGGCGCATGTTTGAGATCGGGCGGATCCGTCACGACCATCGATGCCCGCGGGGCCAAGGCCTGTGTGTAGGCATGCGTTCCGGTTTTGGGGACCGACAGGAGCACCAGACGTTCCTTCCAAAACACCAGCATATGTCAGTCCCTTGCAGAATTCACAGATGCATAAACCACTCATTAACCCCGACGCGCAACACTGCCCGTGAAATTTTAAGTTGAAATGTTCTTCTTTTGGTCTCATAAGAAAATGAGAACAAGAGGCGAACATAAAGCAGCAATTGCCGCCCGGACATGGGTGTGGAATAAGGACCAAAAGCAATGGCAACGGCAGATCTTCTTACAATGGATAGCAAGCGCGACGCGAACAAACAGAAGGCGCTCGATTCGGCGCTGGCGCAGATCGAACGCCAGTTCGGCAAGGGGTCGATCATGAAGCTGGGCGGCGAAAACGCCATCCGGGATATCGAGGCGACATCGACAGGCTCTCTTGGCCTTGACATTGCGCTTGGCATTGGCGGTTTGCCGAAGGGCCGCATCATCGAGATTTACGGCCCCGAAAGCTCTGGCAAGACGACGCTGACCCTGCATTGCGTGGCCGAGGAGCAGAAAAAAGGCGGCGTCTGCGCCTTTGTGGATGCCGAACATGCGCTGGACCCGCAATATGCGAAAAAGCTGGGCGTCGATCTTGACGAGTTGCTGATCTCGCAGCCCGACACGGGCGAGCAGGCGCTCGAAATCAC
>CAYZAD010000229.1:0-4863 GCA_964476315.1 uncultured Rhodobacterales bacterium | reverse complement strand
GCCATGATCGGCAGCGACCGCATGTCCGAGACCAGCATGTTATAGCCAAAGCTCGCCCCGCGTTCGCAGAGCAGGATGCGGGTGTTGCCGGTGCTGGCAATCTTGGCGGCCACGTTTGCCATGTCCCAGGGGGCAAGGAACTGGCCCTTCTTGACGTTGATCGCGGCCCCGGTTTCGCCGGCGGCCAGAAGCAGGTCGGTCTGGCGCGAGAGAAACGCGGGGATCTGCAGGACATCGACCACCTGCGCCACCGGCGCGCATTGCTCGGCGGTGTGGATGTCGGTCAGGACCGGCACGCCGAATTCCGCCTTGATCTTGTCGAGGATCGTCAGCCCTTCCTCCATGCCAAGGCCGCGCTTGCCGGTGAGCGAAGAGCGGTTGGCCTTGTCATAGCTGGCCTTGAAGATCCAGGGCGTGCCGGTCGCTTCGGCGGCCGCGGCGATGCGGGTTGCCAGCATGCGCGCATGATCGAGGCTTTCGAGCTGGCACGGGCCTGCGATCAGGGCAAATGGCGCTGTATTAGAGACGGATATGTCGCCGATCTGGACAGTGGTCATGCGATCCCCTCGCGTTTCAGGACCTCTTCGATGCGGGCCACATCGACGGGGTTGTTGAGTTCCCAGAACACCCGGCCCCGCGCCTCTACGGGCACGCAGGTGATGGGGACGCCGTTTTCAAGAAAGCGCAGCTGTTCCAGCCCCTCGGCGCGTTCCAGCGGGCCTTCCGCCCAGCCCGCATAGGCGCGCAATGCGGCAGGCGTGTAGGCATAGACGCCGACATGGTGCCAGACCTCGGGCGGGGTTTCGAGATTGCCCACGTAAGGCAGCACTTCCTTGGAAAAGTAGAGCGCCGCGCGATCCGCGCGCATGACGGCCGTCGTGCCCCCCACCCGGCCTGCATGGCGGTCTGCGATGAAATTGGCCAGTGTTTCGCGGTCGCATTTCAGCACCGGGGTCGCCATCTCGACCCCCGGCTGCATCGCCGCCACCAGGGCCTCCACGAACCAGTGTGGCGTCAGCGGCGCGTCCCCTTGCAGGTTCACGATCACCTCCGGTTCCGTCGCCAGCTGTGCCAGCCCTTCGGCGCAGCGTTCGGTGCCGTTGCGCGCCTCCGACGAGGTCATCAGCACATCCGCGCCAAAGCCGTGCGCGGCCTCGGCGATCCGGTCGTCATCTGTGAGCACATAGACCCTGTCTATGCCGGAAACGCCCCTCGCGGCCTCCCAGGCGCGCTGGATCAGGGTCTTTTTCCGGCCTGTTGCGCCGGTCAGCGCGACCAGCGGTTTGCCGGGATAGCGCGACGAGGCATAGCGGGCGGGGATGAAGACAACGGCACTCATGCGACACCCGTGCGCAGCAGGTCGTGGATATGGACAAGGCCGATGAGCGCCCCGGCCTCATCCACCACCAGAAGAGCCGTGCGCTTGAGGCGGTTCATCTCGCCCAGGGCTTCGGTCAGCAGGCTGCCCGGGGCGATGGTCAGCGGGTTCGGGGTGGCGACCTCTCCTGCGGTCCGGGTCATGAGGCCCTCCATGTTGCGACGCAGGTCGCCATCCGTGATGATGCCCTGCAACCGGCCATCCGCAACCACCGCGGCCACGCCAAAGCCCTTCTGGCTCATCACCACAAGCGTTTCGCCCATGGAGGTGTGCGGCGTGACGACCGGCAGGGCGTCGTCGCGATGCATGACCGCCGACACGCGCAAAAGCTGTGCGCCCAGGGTGCCGCCGGGGTGAAAGGCGTTGAAGCTGTCGCGGTCAAAGCCGCGGGCCTCCATCAGGGCAACGGCCAGCGCATCGCCCAGGGCCATGGTCATGGTGGTGGAAGTGGTGGGCGCGAGACGCAAGGCACAGGCTTCGGGTGCGTCGGGCATCAGCAGAACATGCCGTGCGGCGCGGGCCAGCGTGGAGGTGGCTTTCTTGGTCAGCGCGATCAGCGGAATGTCGAACCGGGTGCAATAGGCGATCATGTCCGCCAGTTCGCGGGTTTCGCCCGAGTTCGAAATCAGGATCACCACGTCATTGCGGGTGATCATGCCGAGATCGCCATGCGAGGCCTCGCCGGGATGCACCGCCTGCGCCGGGGTGCCGGTGGAGGCCAGCGTGGCGGCGATCTTGTTCGCCACGTGGCCGGATTTGCCCATGCCCGACACGATCACCCGGCCGCTCAGCTGCAGAATATGGGCCACGACGGCATCGAAATCCGCCGGAAGCGCCTCTCCCATCTGGGTGAGGGCCGCGCTTTCGGTGGCCAGCACGGTACGCGCGATGTCAGAGGGGGTACGGGTCATAGGAGCCTGCGGCATGATTTGCGCCGGTGATAGCTTGTGGTGGGGGTGGTGTCCAACACAGGACGCATGGCGGCGCGATGGCCCGGATCATGCAACCGGGCCTTCAGCGCTCAATCAGGGTCAGGCATATCCCAGGGTTGCGCGGCCTCGGTGTAGATCAGGCGCGTCGGCTGATAGAGGCCTGGGTCGTCCAGGGAGGACGCGTGCACGTAGATGTGGTCTTTCATGCGCGCGCTGCGGCGGGTCAGAGGAGACCCGCATTCAGGGCAGAAGCTGCTCCATGTCGGCTGGCCCGAGCCGCCGGTCATCCGGTATTCGCGGATATCGCCGGCGCTCTGGAACGTTGCGGCCAGCAGGGGCACCATCTCGGAATGCCCGGTCCCGGTGAGTTGCTGGCAATCGCGGCAATAACACCGGAACATCGGTACGTCAGCGCGCGCGCCGTCATACCGGACAGCCCCGCATTTACATCCGCCTGACATCCTGTCGCGCATCTTTGGACCTTTCGCCTATGAGCCCGGCCTGGCCCGTTTGTGTCGCCTTGCGCCCTAGACCTGTCGGGCGCCCTCTTCGGGGAGCGCCATTTCGGCACCGCCCCAGATGCCCCAGCGACGGCGCAGGAGGTCTATGGCCTCTGCATCAAGCTCGGCGCGGCCTTTCTCGGCAACGCGGTGGCGGTACAGCGCGGCCTTGCGGTCGGCCTCGGTTGTCTTGGGTTCGGGCATGTCGGCGGCCAGCCAGATGCCGATGCCTTGCCGGGCCAGCATGCCCGAGAGCCAGACATCGTCCACGTGAAACGCCTCGGGCGGGATGTCATAGGCCTGGTCGTCAAAGAATTCCGGCGCCACGACAACCCCGCCATAGCCTTCGAACACATCCGCGAAACCGGCCTGCGCGATGATCCGGCGGGGCGGTTTCTGCGCCAGCTTGGCCTTGGCCTGGCCGGCGAGGATCTGCTTGAGCCGTTCGGTGCGATACACCATGTCCCAGGTGCGCGAGCGGCGTTCGTGGCGCGGCGTTGCAAAGACCTTGCGCCCGTTCAGGCCGGCAATGTCCCATCCCGCCAGCGCCACGGCGCGATCGGGATAGCGCGCGGCGACCTCCAGAAGCCGCGCCGCCCAGCCGGGGCGGTAGTCGCGGTCATCGTCACAGAACAAGAGCCGCACGCCCTGCCCGCGATGCCGTCTGGCGGCGCAAAGCACCTTTGTGGCGGGGCCGTGATCCGTGCTGACGCGGTGGATCGTGACCCCCTTGGGGACCGCGGGCAGCGTGCCGTCCCAATCGGGAAACCGGCGATATGTTCGCGGCAGGTACAGTTCGACCCCGTCAATGCCTTGCTGCGCGACAAGCGCTTCCAGCGTTGGGCCGATCAACCCAAAGCGCGGCGGGACAGAGGTGAGGGTAATCAGGGTCATCAAAAGGCACGCGTGAACAACGCGGCCTCAATAGGGGCAAGCCGGGACGGGGGCAAGCAGACGGGCGGCCATCAGCGCTTGTGCGCCGTCAGACGGCTTTCAGCCGGGTGCGTTTGGCGGCGGGTCCGGGGCGATGTCGGGCGGCGGCGTTGACCCGGGAGATGAGCGTCTTCGCATGATCCGCGCCATCCGTGCCAAGGAAGCCGAACCACTTCGACAGGATGGTTTCCGCATCCGCATCGGTCACCGGGCTATGGGATCGTCTGAAGCCATGGTCCTGCATGTTGACCGGGCGCGAGTCGTGGCCATCGATCTTGATCGACAGGAACCCCATGCCGGCATTGTCGACCACCGCCGGAAAGCGGCGCAGCAAGGCCCCGTGCCCGAAGGAAAAGATGGTCCGGTCACCATGCACCCGGATCGCCGTGCCCATGGAATTGAACGGCAGGTTTGCGCGGTAGAGATGGGGGCCCGTGTCCTGGGCATAAGCCGTGACCACCAACCCGTTGGAGCGGGAATAGGCCACCGGCATCACATCGCCCAGGCGCTGCATGTAGCGGCGCAACTCGTGCACGTAATCATGCGAGAGACCGTCATCGTCATCGATCCGGAACTGCACCAGGGGCCGCGACAACCCGCTGTTGAGCCGCTTGAGCTCGGGCGTCAGCGCATCATGGACCGTGATTTCGTCCGACACGATCAGGATCAGCCGGTCATCGGCCGCGCATAATTTGCGCAGCCGCGCGAGGTGCCTGGCGGGCATGATGTCCGAGGTCAGGACGATCAGCACGAAATTGGGGTCTTTCTGTGCCTGGAGCGAGGGCAGCAGGATGGTTTCGAACAGGGAAAACCGCAGCGCCATGCGCGCGTCGTCATACAACCGTTCCGCCTGCTCAAGGCGCAAGAGATCGGTATCGGTCTCGGCGCTGACATCCGAATAGGCCGCCCAATCGCCATTGCCACAGAAGGAAAACCGGCAGATGCCGATCACGGGTTCCAGAAGGTAGTTCACTGCACGCCTGCCTGTTTCTGTTTTGGCGGCAGGATACGCGATCGGGGCCGGTTTGGCAGGGTCAAACCGTCACGAAGAGCGTTTCTTCTGCGCATCGACATAAGACCGCAACACCGCGTGCATCCGGGTCAGGTGGCCCTTGGGGCC
>CAYZAD010000228.1:0-4871 GCA_964476315.1 uncultured Rhodobacterales bacterium | reverse complement strand
CTCGAGCGGATCAAGGCCAAGCCGAAGCTGAGCCGCGATACCGCTGAAATGGTGACACGGATCTTGGGGTGATCCTATGACAACGCTTCTGATCACGGGGGGCAGTGCCGGGATTGGCGCGGCCACGGCACGCATGGGCGCGGCGAGAGGATACGAACGCGTAGTAATCACATACAGCCGTGATGCCGAAGGCGCGGCTGCCGTGCTGGCGGATATCGAAGCGCAGGGCGCAGCGGGTCACGCCATCTGCGCAGATGTCACCGAAATGCAGGCCATATCCGCATTGTTCGAAGAACTGACCGCTTTTGCCCCGGCCCCGCTGCATCTTGTCAACAACGCGGGCATTGTATCGCCGACAGGATCGCTGAATGATCTGACACCGGACCGGGTCGCCCGGGTTTTCGCAGTCAACGTGTTTGGCGCCATCGAAGTCGCGCGGCAGTCGCTTGCCTATATGCGCGCGCATCACGGCGGGCACATGGTCAACGTGAGCTCTGCCGCGGCGCGTCATGGAAGCCCGCATCAATACGTGGATTACGCCGCCACCAAGGGCGCAATTGAAACCTTCACCGTCGGAACGGCACATGAATTGGCTGCCGAGGGCATTCGCGTGAACGGGTTGCGCCCCGGTTTGATCGAAACCGGGATCCACGCAAAAGGAGGTGTTCCGGATCGGCTGGAGAAGATCGGCCATACGCCCCCGCTGGGCCGCCCCGGCAGCGCGGAAGAAGTCGCCGAAGGCATCCTGTGGTTGCTGTCCGACGCGGCAAGCTATGTCACGGGGACGATCCTTGACGTGACGGGCGGGCGATGATCCTCGATCATCAGCTCAGCGCCCGACGCCCCGGGGCACTGCTGTCGATTGCGATTATCTGGGCCGTTCTGCTGGGTCTTTGGCTTCTGCTCGACGCAGCACTCTGGATCGTCATGCCGATTGGCCTGTTCACGCTCCCGGCCGTTTTCGAAGCAGCACGCGGCGATGTCGCCCGCCTGACGCTGAGGTCCGACACGCTGAACTGGAACAGCCGGCGTCATTCAGGCCAAGCGCCATTGAAAGATATTGACCATGTGCGCTTTGACACGCGGTTGGATTTTGCGATCAACGCGCGCTTGCACCTTGTGAACGGGGCCGTGGTGCGCTTGCCCGTCGAATGTGTGCCCCCGTATGGCACATTCTGCGCCGCGCTGGACGAAATCGGAGTGCGGCACGAACGTCATCACTTCAGTTTCTTTTAGCGAGCACCCGCATTGGCACGGCGAAACCTCGCGCGATCCTGCCGGCGACCGGCATAGTCCTGCGCATTTGCTCGGTCGCTTGCGCGGATGCTTGCCTTGCTGCCGCAAATGCTTTGCCCTTGTCACGTCGCTGTCACGGAACACTGTCAGGAGAGCGCTCATGAAAGACCGAATTGACCCCCTGATCGCGGATCGCGCGCCGTGGCTGTTCGCACACACCCCGTCGGCACGCATGGCGCGGCCCGTTCTCAACGCGATGCTTGGTTACGAGCGCACGGTGTCCCTGGCGCATGAAATCGGGGACCTTCCGGCAGCGCATATCATGGATATCATGGCGTCCCATCTTGCCAGGAACGTGGCCGCGTCCGGACTGGGACATATCCCACGGCACGGGCCCGCGTTGATCGTGGCCAACCATCCCACGGGCATTGCAGATGGCATCGTTCTGCATGCGCTTTTGAAAGACATTCGCCCGGATGCGTATTTCTTTGCAAATCATGACATTCTGAAGGTGCTTCCCCAGATGGCGGATCGTATTGCACCCGTGGAATGGCGCAAAGACCGGCGCAGTCACGCCAAGACGCGCGAGACGATGGTATTTACCCGCGCGGCCGTCAAGGAAGGCCGCCTTGGGGTCATTTTCCCCTCGGGTCGCCTTGCCAAGAGACGGGGCATGCGGTTGCACGAACGGCCCTGGATGGCGTCGGCGGCCATGCTGGCCCGCAAATTCGGTCTTCCCGTCATTCCGATGCACATTCAGGCCCGCAATTCGGCCATGTTCTATCTGTTCGACGCAATTCATCCGACCCTGCGGGACATCACGCTGTTTCACGAGACGCTCAACAAGCACCGTCAACCTTTTGAGGTGCGGGTCGGCGAACCGATCTCGCCCACCGCGCTGCCCGACAATTCCGAAGATGGCATCGCCCTGTTGCGGCGCACAACGCTTGCCTTGGGCGAACCAAGACAGCAGGGCGTATCCTTGTGGCAATCGTCGCGCTGGACTCAGCGCCGCGTATGATCTTTGGGCGTGTCACTGCGCGGCAGTCAGATATGCGCGCGTCCTGAATGCAGCGTCATGGCCTGGCGCAGATGTGCGGGCGTCAGCGGACGGTTGCGCTGCCTTGGGTCGAAACCACCCCCGCAGTCAACGGCATTGGTCGCGCGACCGGGCGCAAGGAACTGGCAAGACCCGCGCAATAGGGTTGCTGACGCATCCAGGATTTCATGTCAGTCCGTTTGCTGCGGCTGTGGAATGGCCCCCAATCCGCTGCAACGCCGCGCATCCCATCCGCAACGACACCGTCACGCGGCACGGTGACCGCCATGATCCGCAGGGCACATTGCAGATTGGCCCCGCCATTCTTGAGCGCGCTTCGCGATGTTGCCTGACAATTGTAACCCCGCGCCGTGGCAGGCAGGATTTGCAACAATCCGTACCACTTTCCACCACCGCCTACCGCCGTCGGGCGAAAGGTGCTTTCGTGTTTGGCCAGCGCCGACAAAAGGCCCACCCAGAACGCTTCCCGCGCCGCGATATCGCCCGATCTGTAGGCCGGACACCACTCTGCAATGTCCTTTGGCACTGTGCGTGGCAACGCGCTTGCATGGCTTCGCAGGGCCATCAGGGCCGACCGCGACCAGTGCTCCGCCTCGCTGCGGTGGCTCCAACGCATGTCTGGCAATGGGTCGATAGTCCGCGCAACAGGGCGCACAGACGTCGCCACGACGGTTGTGGATGTCCCATCCACCACTGTGGCCGGAGTTGCCGCAACAGAATGGCCAAAGCCAAGCAGCAAAACGGCCACGCCCAATATCCCCCAGCGTGTCATCGCGCGGGAGCTATAGAAATCCGCAGTAAAAACAAGCCAAATCAGCCCACATGCAGGCCGATGGGCGAAATATCGCCCGTTTCACACCCCGCCATAATCCGGAATCCGCTCATGAGAGCCCGTCTCCGGAATTCCCCTTCGAATTCGTTTTGGTGCCTGAATTGAGACATGATTTCAAAGGATACCTTTTGACCAATATCTTTTCTGTCGGGACCAGATGCCGACCCAGCCGAAGGCGATCGCCATGCCTGTTTTAGACAATTTGACCACTTTGATCCGGAAGGCGCGCAGCGCCTCCGACGAACCGTCAAGCGCCCAACGCGTGATCAACATCGAAGCGCTGCACAGTTCTCCGAAACTGTCGCTTCCCATTGTCGACACCAGCGCCGAAGAAGACGCGCGCACGGCCCTGTTCGAGGAAGGTCTGCATCTCGCACGTCAGGATGCCTGGGGCATCCTGGGCGAGCGCATCCGCAAGGCCGACGCGGCCCGCAGAATGACACCCGGCGGCGTTCCCGAGGCAGAGTTGTTGGCGGAAGGCGCCCGCGCCGATGCGATCACGGCCGCGACCCGCGCCGTCACCAAGAACGATGAACAGGCTGCGGCAGACATCATGGGCGATATGGCCTTGGTGCTTGAAGAAGTGCCGAATGACCATGGCGTGGCCTACGTCATCGCCATGGCGCATATCGATATCGGATGGGCCTGGCGCGGCGAAGGTTGGCGGCAGGATATTCCGGCCTCTCACCGCGCGTCGTTTTTCCGTCATTTCAAGCTGGCGGGCGACCTCGTGGACCAATTCGATCCGTTTGAATTGGACAGCCCAATGCTTGCGGCGGTGCGCTGTGCCCTGTTGTCCGGAGAGGCACGACCAAGAGACCGCGCCAGCGACGATTACGAAGACCTGATCGACCTTGCGCCCGGCGCCGCCAAGTACATGCGCGCGCTTGGCAATCACATGCTGCCGCGGTGGTTCGGCAGTTACGAGCGGCTCGATCACGAAGCCCGCAGGACCATGGAGCGCACCACCGACATCTGGGGCAGCGGCGGCTATACATGGACCTACCTCGATGCGCTGACGGTGGACCAAGATGCCTTTGCGCTGCTTGATGCCGATCTTTTCTGTCAGGGGCTGCGGGATATCCTCGACCGCCAGAACGATCAACACACGGTGAATGTCTTTGCCGCCTACACGGGCAGCGCGCTTGATCCGGCTGGCGTCAACAAGGAGGCACGGCTCAAGGTGGCGCGCAGTTTCGACTGGATTGTCAGCGCACACCTCGAGGAAGTGCATCCCCGCGTGTGGTACGCCGCCAAGGGGGTTTGGGCGTCCCGCATGGACGATCAATCCCGGCTTGCAAAAGGCCGCCATCGCGCATCGGCGGCGCTGGATCGGCACGCCCGCGGTTTGCCGCCTGTCACCGCTCCCGGTACGGTCGCTTAAGACACCGGCAAACCCCTTGCCCCCTGCCCCCTGCTGGCGTATTCCACGCGGCGTTCCTGCCAAGAGGATTTGCCATGTTGGACCACCTGAGCTTTGAGACCCCGAAACCCAAGGTGATCGCCGGGGCCAAACATGATTGGGAACTCGTGATCGGGATGGAGGTGCACGCACAGGTGGCCTCGAAATCCAAGCTGTTCTCGGGGGCATCGACCCAGTTCGGGGCAGAACCGAATTCCAACGTGTCCTTTGTGGATGCCGCCATGCCGGGGATGCTGCCGGTCATCAACGAATTCTGCGTTGAACAGGCGGTGCGCACTGGCTTGGGTCTGAAGGCGCAGATCAACCTCGTCAGCGCATTT
>CAYZAD010000227.1:0-4925 GCA_964476315.1 uncultured Rhodobacterales bacterium | reverse complement strand
GCGGCAATCTGTTCCGCCTCCAACTGAGCGATAAGATCCATCGCTTCTCTCCTAATACTGCTTGCGGTTGCTCCGCAAAGGTGTGCGCGTCCTCAGAGCTCTTGGTCTTCGTCCGGGTCCGCTGTTGCGCCCGCCAGAGATCAGGTCGACTTTGTCTTGTCGTGTTCGGGGGCGACGTGGGCTTGCCATATGCGAAGAACACATGGAATCACCACAACCGACCGTATCCCGGAACACGCGCCGTAAATCAGAGACGCCAGAGGTTTTCAAGCCTTTTGCGCTCTTTCGGCCCTATGCCACGACCTCACCGATGAGCATTTCCGGTTTGGTGTTGGTAAACTTTGGAATATCGGCAAGCACCGGACCGGCAGCGGCCAGTGCCGCATCAAGCGCCGCCTGATCCGCGAACGTCATCGTTGCAATCGCGTAGATGTTTGGTGGCGCATCTGGCCCGGCGGCAAGCCCTTTGGTCACCAGAGTGCTGTCGATATGAGCGCCCATGTGTTCCCCGACAAGCGGCATGTGCGTTTCCAGATAATACGCATAGTCGAAATGTGTGTCGTCCGTGATCGGGTAGACGACTTGCAATGAGAGGGCCATGCCGGGATCCTTTGCTATGGTCAAAACATCGCTACGCTACCATGGAAACCGTGCCGACAGGTCATTTTTCTGGCGGTGCCGTTTCTTTGTCCTGATCTGTCAAAAGGTCCGGTCGGCGCAGTTGCGTCAGCGCTTCTGACTGGCGTCGGCGCCATTTGGCAATCTCTGCATGGTGGCCTGACATCAATACGTCAGGAATACGCATGCCACGCCATTCCGACGGTCGTGTGTATTGCGGATGTTCCAGCAGACCGTCGGAAAAGCTTTCTTCTTCGGTAGAGGCGGCATTGCCAAGAACGCCCGGCAACAACCGGACGGTTGCATCGATCATCGCCTGGGCCGCGATTTCTCCGCCTGTGAGTACAAAGTCGCCCAGGCTGACCTCGAGCATCTGGTAATGATCGATCACACGCTGGTCGAGCCCCTCAAAGCGTCCGCACACAAAGCTGCAGCCCGGCCCCTGTGCCAGTTGCTTTGCCATGCGCTGCGAGAAAGGCTTTCCACGCGGGCTGAGATAGATCAGCGGCGCGTTGGGCGCGATGCTTTTTCGTGCGTGGTCGATGGCGGCTGCCACGACATCCGGGCGCAGGACCATCCCGGCCCCGCCACCGGCCGGTGTGTCATCAACATTGCGGTGCTTGCCTTCCCCGAACAGGCGCAGGTCGATGGTTTCCATTTGCCACAAACCATCCTTGAGCGCCTTGCCCGTCAGGGAAGCCCCAAGGATGCCGGGAAAGGTATCGGGCAACAGCGTGATGACCTGTGCCTTCCAGACATGCGCAAGATCGGGCCTGTGCGTCATCAATTCGCGCGGCTTCAGGGTTGGGCGTATGGTTTTGCGCCCGTGCGATTTGGGGGTGTTTGACGGTGGTGTGTTCATCACGTTTGACCTCTGGACCGAGGTCAGTGTCTATCGGACTGCGTTCCGATTGAACAGTTACGCCATTTCATGCAGCGCCACGCGGTCCCGCATCGCAAGGATCACATCGGGTGCGGTAAACTGATCTGCCAGTTTCCCGGCTTCTGCCGGGGAAGACCGGATCAGCTTTTCGACCAGCCACAATTCCCGGATCTGGTCGTCGCTGAGCTTTTTCAGGTCTGTGGCGTCCCATTGTGCCAAGACCTGTGAAAGCACCATTGCGACCTGGTCATCACTCGTGACAAAGCCCATGGCGCCATGCGCCCGCGACATCAGCTGTCCGAGTTCGGCGCGCGCGCGGCCCGGATCGGGACCGTCGGTCCGCAAGGCACGCAGCGCGGCGGGTTTCAACGACGATTGGTATTCAGTGCCTGCAGGCCCCGGGCCTTTCTGCCTGGCGCGGGACTTGCGTGCCAAGACGGTCGCGGTGGCAGCCGCGACGCCTGTCAAAACTATCAGGAAAAATGTGTATTCTTGCATATATATCAATGCCATACCCGGGGTGAGCGTGGCAGCACTCACTACGAATTTTCGATCCAACCATGTTATCAACGACGCTCCCCCGAGCAGGTAATTCTTTCTATTCAGGGGGAGTGGCGATTCCTCGCCGGAATGCAGGCTTCGGCGTGATCATGTTGTGGCAAGCTTTGGCCGGGCATCTAATTTTTGCCACGTCTTGTCATCTTTCGAATGCTGCGCTTGGCAGTCTGGACGTCCTTGTCGGCAAGCCGGCTTCGGTTGAGCGCAAGAAAGACGGCGTCAATGCCCATATCCGGTTGTACGTTCTCGGGCGGGAGTGCCTTGAGCGCCGTTCGTTCGAGGCCGGGCAGGTCAAGAAGATCCAGCACAGGATCAAGTGGGCCGAGAGGCCCGTTGCCGATATCTTCCAACCGGCGTGACGTGACCTTGGCAGGGGCGACATCCGCCGCAACGCCGTCCAGGATTTCTTCGAGGCTGTCGGCCTCGTCGAAACGCCTGGCATAATCTTCAAAGTCGAGCGTGAGCCGTGTGCTGCGCAGGTTTTGCCACCATGTGCTGCGCAACCACGCGGTTCGGTCGCGGACCGAAAAGTAGAACGTGACATCGGTATCGTCCCCGAGACACGCGAAGGCCGCAACTGCGATGCACTTCATGATCAGTCCGGCGCTGTCGTAGCTTTCCAAACCGTGCCGACCGGGCATGTGACCTGACAAATCCTCGGATGCCATCAGGATGGGACGTGGATCATCCCGGTCCATTCCGGCAAAGAAACCCGCTGCTGACTTTGCGACCTTTGCCAATGTCTCTTCGCGCGGTTCGATGGAAAAGCTGCGGGCCGTTTTCGTCAGGTCTTCGAAATGCTCTTTGAGAAGGACACGCACATGCGGATCAAGCAGGTCTGCGTTTTCCCGTAACATCGCCTGCACGCTGGTTGTTCCTGTCTTGTGAAAACCGGCGTGAATGACGATCTTGGAGGTCACGAAAAAAGGCCCTCGGGCGGGTCGGCCACGATGCGGCCCTGAGACAGGTCCACGGTCGGCACAATCGCCTTGGTGAAGGGCAGCAAGACAGTCTGTTTCTGCCCGGGTGCGCTCAATTCCAGCAGGTCATCCGAACCGTTGTTCTGAACGGCGATGACCTTGCCAAGAGAGGCGCCGCCGGTGTCTGTAACTGTCAATCCGATCAGGTCGGCGTGATAGAATTCGTCATCCGGCAATGATGGCAAACGGTCTCGGGGCACGAAAAGCTGCGTTCCACGCAGTGCATCGGCCGCCTCTTTCGTTGTGATGCCAGACAGACGTGCGGCAAGCCCGTTCTTGATCTGACGTGTCACCTTTACCGAAAAGCTTTGCGCGCCATCCTCGGTCTCGAGCGGCGCATAAAGGGCGATGTCTTCCGGAACAGCGGTAAAGCTTTTCAAGCGCACTTCGCCACGGACCCCAAAGGCACCTGCAATTGCTCCTACACAGATTTTGTCGCTCACCGCTGCATGCTCCTGGCCGCTACACGCGTTTGGATAAACCAGACCGGCGCAGAGAGGCAATCAGCGTTGGCTGTTTCAGACGGTTCAGCCGCCGATGCTGAACACACGGGTGATGCCGATGCGGGCGCCCCATTGGGTGTCATCACCCTGTGTCACGATGGGGCTGTCCGCTGCATCGCCTTGGAACTTGTCCCAGGTGATGGCCCCCTCGATGCCCCAGACATCGTTGATCTGATAGCGTGCGCCAAATTCGATCCCGGCCGATACAAGGCCGCCATCCAGATCATAGGCTGACAGGGCCGCGCTGGCTTCGTCCTGTGCAACGCCGAAATACGTGTTGGCGTATTCTTCGTCACCAAAGAAGGCGCGGGGCCCCACGGACAGACGCAGCCGCTCCGTCGGATAAAAGATCGCATCCGCCCCGATCTCGCCGACCCAACCTTCGTGGCCGCCAAAGCCGCGGCGCACCTCGCCGAACGCGATGAAGTTCTCGGTGCCGTAGCTGGCTGACAGGCCCAGTTCGATCGCGGCATCGATGTCGTCCAGACCGGCAAGCTCATCGAAATCGTCTGTCTTGCGCTCTTTCACGACCCGAAGCGAACCGCCGAAACTCAAACCTGTGCTTTCGGCCCAGGGGTCCGGATTGCCGAATTCCCGTCCGTTGCGAAGGGCAAGATAGTTGAAATTGAAGCCGAAGTCGGGAACGGCTTCGTATTCGTCCGACCCGAAGTATTCGGGCTGCGCCGCCACGCCGCCACGCAATGTGAACATAAGGCGCGGGGTGCTGGGGGTTGGCGCTGGTGCGATGACAGCGGCCTGTGCGTTTGTGTCCTCGGGCCCTGCGGCAAAGGCCGGAAAGGCGATGGCGAGGGCGAGAGACGAGACGGTGGCAAGGCGCGCAAGCATGGCAGACGGCTCCTGTTTGAAGGGTGTCATTTCACCATGACATGGCGCGATGCCGACGGGGCGTCAAGCAACGCGGCTGTGATCACGCCGACGCGGGCGGGTGATTGCAGCCGATTTGACACGGCGGGAGACATTGGCGTGTTTTGGGACAGAAACCACCGCCGCGCGGCGGGAAAAAAGGTGCAGATGGCAGGGCGGGCCAGCCATCTGCGAAGGCAATCCGCGATTATTCCGCAGTGGCCTCTTCTGCGGCTGGAGCGGCCTCTGCCTCGGCAGCCGCTGCTGCCTTGGCGGCTTTCGCGTCGGCACGGTCCTGCGCAGCTTTGCCCGGGACGGCTTTCTTCGGGTTGTTGCGCTCTTTCTTTTCGACAACGCCAGCCGCTTCGAGGAAGCGCGACACGCGGTCGGTGGCCTGGGCGCCCTGGCTCATCCAGTACTGGATGCGCTCAACGTCCATCTTCACGCGATCTTCGCTGTCTTTCGGCAGAAGCGGGTTGTAGGTGCCCAGCTTCTCGATGAAGCGGCCGTCGCGCGGCA
>CAYZAD010000226.1:0-4925 GCA_964476315.1 uncultured Rhodobacterales bacterium | reverse complement strand
GATTTTCGGCTGCCGCGGCTTGCGGATCAGCTGTTGGATCGTTGGCATTCCGGTTTTTCCCCGTGTAGCTCACATATGTGGTGCACGGGGTGACCCGTGCGGGTTACGTAAAAGCCCCGCGCGTCCGCGAAGCCCTGTTCAAACGCGCCGGATCGTACAAAAACGACGCAAAATACCGCATCCGCTTCCCCAGTCGGAAGCGATACGGTGCATTTCCAGAGGATCGGGGCTTTTGGCCCGGATCTTGACCGCTCCAGTCATGTAAATCGGCACATGGGGGATGAACCCCGCCGAATTAAGCGCGCGTATATGGAGAGTCGGACCCCGTGTCAACAGCGCCAGAGCGCTTGTGTGCACGGCGGTGACACGTCATGATCCTGTGGCAAAAATCCCCGAGACGCAACAGGTCATTCAGATATGCAAACCATTCTCCTGTGCCGGTTTTCCTATCCCGCCGAAGGCGGGTTTCAGGTTGACCACGATACGGTGGATGCGCGCCGCGCCTATCTTTACGATCCAGACCGCATGGCCCTGCGGTTTCAGCTTTTCGAACATTTCTGCCTGCCAAGCCTGAAAGCGCAGACAGATCCGGATTTCAGCTTTGTCGTGCTGGTCGGCTCCTGCCTGCCCGCGCTCTACCTCAACAGGCTGGAAACGCTGCTTGCCGACCTGCCACAGGCAAAGATCGTCTCCCGCGACCCGGGTCCGCACCGGCTGATGTGCCAGTCCGTCCTGAATGCCGCACGCAAACACATCAACAAACCCTGCCTTCAGGTGCGCCATGACGACGACGATGCCCTCGCCATCGATTTCGTGGCCCGGCTGCGGAAAGCCGCCAAGGATTGCAAGGCCCTGACCCAGGAAAACCGTCTTGTCGGATTCGACTGGAACCGGGGGTACACCCTGCGCGCGTCCAAGACGGCACCGTTCGAAATCACCGAAACCGTGACGCCCTACCTTGGCGTGGCCCAGGCGGTCGCGGTGCAGGGCGGCGTCAAGCAAAGCCTGATGAACTTTGCCCACAGCCGCATCAACCGGTTCATGCCGACAGTGACCTTTACCGCGCAGCCGATGTTCCTGCGCGCCTACCACGAGGGCAACGATTCCCGGCAAGGCCCCAAGGTCTCAACCCCCGATTTCGTGACACCGACCGTCGATCACATCGAAACGCTGCACCGCCGCTTTGCGCTTACGGCTGACGCGGTGCAACAGGCCTTCGCACCCGTCGCTTCAGACGCGCCTCGCGCAACAGGCTGAACACGCCGGTCGCAACGATAATGGACGCCCCGACAATGGTCAGCACATCCGGCCATTCCCCGAACACGACAAATCCCAGCACCAAGGCCCAAACCAGCCCGGTATAGCGGAACGGCGCGACAAAGCTGACATCTCCGACCCGCATCACCATCACACTGAACAGGTAGGCCCCGATGATGAACGTCGTCGCCAGCAGAACCAGCGCGGTCAGGCGCGGCGTCATGGCCACCCAGTCCTGTCCAAAGGACCATCCCGCGGCAAACAGCGTCACCATGACCGAACACACGAATGTCACCGTCAGCGATGGCGTCTGGGTCGAAATGCGCCGCGTGACCAGATCCCGCACGGTGACCGCCAGAACCGCACACAGCGCATAGATCGACGCCCCCGTGAAGCCGTCGGTTCCGGGCCGCACGATCAGCAACATCCCGCAGAACCCGATGGCAATCGCCGTCCAGCGCCGCCACCCCACCGCTTCGCGGAACACCAGCGCGCCGCCCAGCGTGACCGCAAGCGGCAGCATCTGAAGCAGCGCTGTGACATTCGCAAACGGCATCGCCAGAAGCGCCGACAGAAAGAAATACGCCGCCACCGATTCACTCAGCCCCCGGATACCGACCAGCAGCGCGTCCCGTTTGGGCAGGCGCAGACGCAACCCGTTGAAATACCACGCCATCCAAAGCAGCGCGGTTGAGGCCAGCACGCCCCGGATCACCAGAAGCTGTGACAGCGGAAGATCGCCCCCGGTTGCCTTGATCGCCGCATCACCAAAGGTGAATGCCGCCATCGACAGGCACATCAAAAGCGCACCGCGCATGTTGTCTGAAAGGCTTCCCATGCCAGATGGCTTATCAGCGCTTCGCAACATGCTCCAATCCAAAAGCGACCCTGCGGCGTGAAAGGATTGTGCGCTTGGGAAATCAACGTATTGGGTGTATGGCGGGGTTTTCGCAACGTCGCCGTCACCGCCCCGGAACAAGACAGGACACCATGTGGCACAGGCCCCCAACGACGATCTGACCACCGGTCCGATGCTGACCCACTTCAAGACGCTCGCGATCCCGGCGGCCTTGGGCATGTTGTTCTCGACCCTCTACAACGTGGTCGACGTGTTCTATGCCGGTCAACTCTCGACCGAGGCGCAGGCGGGGCTTGCCATCGGGTTCCAGGCCTTTTTCATCATGATGTCCATCGGCTTCGGCCTCGGATCCGGCCTGAGCGCCCTCGTCAGCAATGCCAAGGGCGAAAAGAACGCCCGCGCCGCGCGGGGGCTGGCCGCACAGGGACTGAGCTTTGGGGCGATTGCCACGCTCATTCTCATGGTCGTGGGGTTTTTTGGCGGTCCCTACCTGATCAACCTCGTGTCCGAGCCCGGTGGCTACCGCGACGCCGCCCTGAATTACTTCCGCTTCCTGATCCTGGCCCTGCCCGGTTTCCTGCTGGCCTATGGCGGCAACGGCATCCTGCAGGCGCATGGCGACAGCAAGTCGATGCAGCGCGCGCTGATGGTCGCGTTCCTGGCCAATATCGGCCTGAACCCGCTGTTCATGTTCGGCATCCCCGGCATCTGGGGCGGAATGGGCCTGAATGGCATCGCGGTGGCCACGATCCTGAGCCAGACCGGAGTGATGGTCTACCTGATGACCCGCATTTTTGCGCTAGGCACGATGGAACGGGTCAAACGCCACGAATTCATCCCCGACTGGCACTGCTTCAAGGCCATCATCGCGCAGATGGCCCCGGCCAGCACGGCCCTGATCGTCATGTTCGTGTCGGGTTTTGTCGTACAGTTCGCGCTCAAGGAATTCGGCGAACATGCCATCGCCGCTTATGGCGTGGCGCTGCGCATCGAACAGATCCTGCTGCTTCCGGTGCTGGGTATGACCGGGGCGCTGCTGCCCATTGCGGGGCAGAATTTCGGGGCCAAGGATTACGACCGCGTGCGCGACGCGCTGTTTTTCTGCTGGAAGATCGGCTTTGCCATGTCCGCCATCGCCATGCCGCTTTTGTGGTTCGGCGGACAGTACTTCATGCGCCCCTTTACCGACGACCCCGACGTGATCGCGGTTGGCGCAAGTTACCTTCTGGTCGATGGGTTCCTGTTTCCCATCTACATGATGCTGTTCTCGATCAATTCGCTTTTGCAGGCCTTGAAACAACCGATCTATACGCTGTGGATCAGCATCTACCGCCAGGGTTTTGGCGTGGCGTTCTTCATCTGGCTGTTCATCGCCGTGCTGGGCTTTGACGTCTGGGGCGTGTGGCTCGGCATCGCTGTCGCGGTCTCAAGCGGTTGGGTGATCGCACTGCTGGTGGCTGCGAAAGTCGCGGATCAGCAGATGGGCGGCCTGCGCCCACAGGCCGCCTGACAGCGGCCCGCACACAGCGCATGGAACAGGCGCCTCACCCCGTTGTCGGCTGACCTATTCCTGGATCGCCTGCAAATAGAAGACCAGCTCAAGCACGCGGTTGCGCGCGCGCTGACGGTTGAATTCATCCGGCCCGTAAGCCGACATCGCCGTTTCCCAGTAGCGGTCACCCCAGACCGGCATCTGGCGATCCCCGTGCGCGGCAACCTCGGCGCGCCCGTCGATCACCTCGAACACGCGTTCGGATGGAAACTGCCCGTCATTGTTCTTGGCCAACTGGGTCAGATCGCCGGGGTCCACCCCGCGGAAAAGACGCGTCAGGAACCCCGCCCCTTTTGCATCCGATCCGTGACAGGACGCACAGGAATTGGCGAACTCGGCAGCTCCCGCCTTCAAGTGGTCGGGAACCTCCTGTGCAAGGCCGCCGGCAGTCGTACCCAGCAACACGGCCGTTGCGACAGCGGCAATTCGGAAAGATGACATGGTCATGGCGAAACCTCCTCTTCAGGGATGCAAACCTCCCACGAGACGCGGTTGATGGATTGACCAAGATCAATCAGACCCGGAAACGAAAAAGCCCCCCGTGCAGGACGGGGGGCTTTTCCAAAACTTCTGCCAGATGGGGTTATTCCCGGCTCTCCGGCGTATCGACGATGATATTGTCGAAATCACTGCCGCCCACCACGTCGTTCGACATGTCCGGTGCAGCCAGTGCCGCGGCCTGTTCGGCTTCCTCGCGGCGCGCTTCGATCACGACATTGTCGCGCTCCTGCGCCACGCGGCGGACCTTCTGTGTCGCGCCACCGGTACCGGCCGGGATCAGACGGCCCACGATGACGTTCTCTTTCAGACCAACCAGCTTGTCCTTCTTGCCCTGAACCGATGCCTCGGTCAGAACCCGCGTGGTTTCCTGGAACGACGCCGCCGAGATGAAGCTGCGGGTTTGCAGCGACGCCTTGGTGATGCCCAGCAGGATCGGTTCGCCCTGCGCCGGACGGCCACCCTTCTTCTCGGCTTTCTCGTTGGCAAGGTCAAACTCGGCCTTGTCGACGTGTTCGCCCTTGAGCAGCGTGGTGTCGCCCGTGTCGAGGATTTCCCACTTCTGCAGCATCTGGCGCACGATCACTTCGACATGCTTGTCGTTGATCTTCACACCCTGCAGGCGATAGACGTCCTGAACCTCGTCGATCATGTAGTTCGCCAGCGCCTCGACACCCATGATGGACAGGATGTCATGCGGCGCCGGGTTGCCGTCCATGATGTATTCGCCCTTCTGGATGAAGTCGCCTTCGGCCACCG
>CAYZAD010000225.1:0-4944 GCA_964476315.1 uncultured Rhodobacterales bacterium | reverse complement strand
ACAAGTTTTAGGCAATCACGGACCGCCGCCGCCGATCGCGATCAGGAGCCCTTCCGCAGCGTCAATGTAGACCATTCGCCGATTTCGGAATGGGCATGGAGCGAGAGGTCTTCCGCCGCGTAGGCGGCAATCACATCCTCGGCCTGAACGGTCAGGTGCTCGGGGGCGTATTCATCCGAACATGCCGCCATGTCTTCGCGGTCCTCGCAAAGGATCACCTCGGCATAGTCGCGCCACGCGGCAAACGCATTGTCGCGGTTCAGTTCGGGCAGGTCGTCGATCAGGCCCGGCACCATGTCCATGACGGTTTCGGCCAGCTTCCGGTCATCCGTGACCAGCCAGACGGGCGAATTGTAGCCATGCTCTGCCTGGCTCACCAGATCGGTTGCCACGATATGTGCATCCGCGGTCTTGTCGGCCAGGATCAGGCTGTCGGTCGGTCCGGCGATCATGTCGATACCGACGCGCCCAAAGAGGATGCGCTTGGCCTCGGCCACGAACTGGTTGCCGGGGCCGACAAGAATATTTGCCTTGGGCAGGCCGAACAGACCGAATGT
The DNA here is from genome assembly GCA_964476315.1 of uncultured Rhodobacterales bacterium. Lineage (GTDB taxonomy): Bacteria > Pseudomonadota > Alphaproteobacteria > Rhodobacterales > Rhodobacteraceae > Marivita. Next base: position 4,387 of record CAYZAD010000225.1, on the reverse strand, counting down.
CATCGCGGCCACGCCCTGAACACCGCCCATCGCCATGATCTTGTCCGCACCGCAGATATGCGCGGCATAGACGATGGCGGGGTTCACTCCGACACCGGGGCGGGGTGGGGAACACGCGGTGATGTGGTGGCAGCCTGCAACCTTGGCCGTCGTGACCGTCATGATGGCCGACGCGATATGGCTGTAGCGGCCGCCCGGCACGTAGCAGCCCGCCGCATCGACCGGAATGGCCTTCTGGCCCGCGATCATGCCCGGCACGATCTCCACCTGGACATCGGTCAACGTGCTTTTCTGGGCTTCGGCAAACCGCTTGACGTTGTTGTGGGCGAATTCGATGTCGCGCTTGAGCTTTTCCGGCACCTGCGCAATCGCCGCGTCGATCTCGTCCTGGGTCAACAGCACGTTGCCATCGTACTTGTCGAATTTCTGTGCGTATTCCAACGCCTTCGCATCGCCGCCCGCCTCGATATCGGCAAGGATCGATTTGACGGTGTCATGCACTTCGGACGCATCCGATTTCGCGGTCAATGTTGCCTTCTTGAGGTAATCTCGGGTCATCGTTGGAATGTCCTGTGTCATGTGGTGCGGCGCGCGCGACGGTTGCTGAGACCGGAACCGGATCCGATCCCGCGCGATTCTGGCGTCAGTGTAAGCGCTTACATTGCGACCTTGCAAGCCCTTACATTCCGGCCGCCCGTGTCATAGTCTGAATGCGAAAACCGCGTATTGAGCGACACGAACTGCAAAGACCGGATGATGAAGAACCGATCCGCCCCGACCCTCGACGATGTTGCCCGCGCCGCTGGCGTGTCGACCGCAACGGTTTCGCGATGCCTTAATGCGCCCGAGCGCGTGGTCGAAGCGACGCGCACGAAAGTCATGTCCGCAGTAGACGCACTGGGGTACACCCCGAATTTCGGCGCGCGCGTCATGGCGGCCAAGCGCACGTACACCATCGGGGCGATCATCCCGACGATGGACAACGCGATCTTTGCCCGCGGCATCCAGGCCTTTCAGGAAGCCTTGCACGCGAGGGGCTATACGCTTCTGGTGGCCAGTTCGTCTTATGACCCTGCGGTGGAGGCCGATCAGGTTCGCGCGCTTGTCGGGCGGGGGGCGGATGGCATGTTCCTTATCGGCTATGAACGCGACCCGGCGCTGTATGGCTATCTTGAACAACAATCCGTGCCTGTTCTGTCGTCATGGGCCTTTGACGCGCAAAGCGATGTGCCCACCGTCGGGTTCGACAATCGCAAGGGCATGCGCCTGATGGCGGACAAGGTGCTGTCGCTTGGCCATCGCGATGTTGCCGTGATCTCGGGCATGCTCAAGGGCAATGACCGGACCACGCAAAGGATCGAAGGCATCCGGGACGCGTTCCGCGCCCACGGCATCGATCCCGACTCGGTGCCCGTTGTCGAAACCCCTTACGAGATTGAAAACGGCGCTGCTGCCTTTGCGTCGCTCATGCAGGCCAGCCCGCGCCCGACGGCCATTATCTGTGGCAACGACGTTCTGGCCGTGGGGGCGCTGCGTGCGGCGCGGGATATGGGACTCGATGTGCCGGGGGATGTGTCGATCACCGGGTTCGACGATATCGAACTGGCCCGCATCGTGACACCGCAACTGACCACCATCCACGTGCCGCATCGCGAGATGGGGCGGAAAGCGGCCGAAGCCCTGATCGACATGGTGGAAAAACGCAGCACCAGCGCGTTGATCGAGCTGCCCATCAGTCTGGAAATGCGCGGCTCGCTTGCACCGCCGCGCGCCTGACGATCGCCCATCGACAAGCGGTGTGCGGGTCACTAGGACATTGCGCTGAACCCCGTGCAAAGGACCGACCCGTGGCCAGACGCAGCCTTTCGACCCGTGCTTTGATGATCCAGGGGACCGGGTCGAACGTGGGCAAGTCCATGTTGGTCGCGGGCCTTTGCCGGGCGGCCCGGAACCGGGGCCTGCGGGTTGCTCCGTTCAAGCCGCAGAACATGTCGAACAATGCCGCCGTCACCGCCGACGGCGGCGAGATCGGCCGTGCGCAGGCGCTTCAGGCCATCGCCTGCGGGCTCGAGCCGTCGGTGCACATGAACCCGGTCCTGCTCAAACCGGAAAGCGACAGGGGCGCGCAGGTGGTGGTGCAGGGCCAGGTGCGCGGCATGCTCGAAGCCCGCAATTTTCGACAAGACCGGGGTGTCTTGCTGGATGTGGTGCTCGACAGCTTTCGCAGGCTGGCCGACACGGCCGACCTGATCCTTGTCGAGGGCGCGGGCAGCCCGGCCGAGATCAACCTGCGGCAAGGCGATATCGCCAACATGGGATTTGCCTGCGCGGCGGGTGTGCCGGTGATCCTTGCCGGGGACATCGACCGGGGCGGCGTGATCGCGCAGATCGTCGGCACACGGCAGGTTATGACCGCCGGTGACACCGCGCAGGTCGCAGGCTTCCTGATCAACAAGTTCCGGGGCGACGTATCGCTGTTCGACGACGGGTATGCCGCCATCGAAACCCAGACCGGCTGGCAAGGCTACGGCGTTCTGCCGTGGTTCCATCAGGCCCACCTTTTGCCGGCGGAAGACGCGGTCGAACTGTCCGACGCCAGCGGCGGCTCAGGCTATCACGTGGTCTGTCCGATGCTATCCCGCATCGCCAATTTCGACGACCTGGATCCGCTGAAAGGCGAAGACGGCGTGAAACTCACGATGGTGCCGCCGGGCAGGGCCTTGCCGGGGGATGCCGACCTGGTCGTGTTGCCGGGAACGAAATCAACCCGGGCCGATCTTGAATTCCTGCGCGCGCAAGGCTGGGATATCGACCTGCATGCGCATCTGCGGCGCGGGGGCAGGGTGCTGGGCATCTGCGGTGGGTACCAGATGCTGGGCCATGTGATCGACGATCCAGACGGGATCGAGGGCCCCGCAGGCGCGACACCGGGCCTTGGGCTGCTCGATATCACGACGCGGATGATGCCGCGCAAGACTCTGACACGGATGCAGGCCACCCACGTGCCCAGCGGCACGGTGTTCGACGGCTATGAAATCCACATCGGCGAAACCACGGGGCCCGATTGCGACCGCCCCTTTGCCCGAACCGCCGACAGACCGGACGGCGCGGTGTCGCCCACCGGGCGGGTCATGGGCACCTATTTCCACGGCCTGTTCGCAAGCGGCGCATTTCGTCAGGCGTTCCTTGCGCAAGACAATCATGCCTCATCCGCCGCAGACTATGCGCTGACCGTCGAGCGCACGCTGGATGATCTTGCCGCGCATATGGAGGCGCATCTCGATATTGACGGTCTTCTGGCGGCAGCACGGCCCGTCGGGGATATCGCCTAGCGCGCATGCTCTCAGGGCGCGTGCGAAGGCGCGAAATTCTTTGAATTTGCACCATTTGCCGCCAATTCGCGCAAAAACGAAGATATTTGACTTGAGAAAACAGCGTTATTCGATCATACACCGCCCAGCCACACATGCGTTGGGGGGCGCTGTGATGCAGGATCAACGACCACAGACAACGGACCTTTTCATCATCGGCGGCGGCATCAATGGCTGCGGGATCGCGCGGGATGCGGCCGGACGCGGGCTGTCGGTCACGCTGGCCGAGATGAACGACCTCGCCTCCGCCACCTCATCGGCCTCGACCAAGCTTTTCCATGGCGGGTTGCGCTATCTCGAATATTTCGAGTTCCGGCTTGTACGTGAAGCGCTGGTGGAACGCGAAGTGCTCTTGCGGGCGATGCCGCACATCTCTTGGCCGATGCGATTTGTCTTGCCTTATCATGAGGATATGCGTTTCGATTCCGAAACGCCAACCTCGCGTCTGCTCAGTTTCGTCATGCCTTGGATGAAGGGACGGCGGCCGGCCTGGCTGATCCGCCTTGGACTGTTTCTGTATGACCATCTGGGCGGTCGCGACATCCTGCCGGGGACACGGACGCAAGCGCTGCAAGGCACGCCCGAGGGCGCACCGCTCCAGCCCCGCTTTGCCAAAGCCTACGAATATTCCGATTGCTGGATCGAAGACTCCCGCCTTGTCGTTCTGAACGCGCGGGATGCAGAGGCGCGCGGCGCCACCATCCTGCCCCGGACGATGGTTCTAAGCGCCGCCCGCGACGGTGCTCTTTGGCGCATCGAAACGCGCAATACCGAAAATGGCGAAACGAACACCCATTTCGCGAAGATGCTGGTGAATGCCGGGGGGCCGTGGGTCGGCGACATCATCCAGACCAAGGTGCGGCTGAATTCCACCGAAGGTGTGCGTCTCGTGCGGGGGTCGCACATCGTCACGCGCAAGCTCTACGATCACGACAAATGCTATTTCTTCCAGGGCACGGACGGGCGCATCATCTTTGCCATTCCCTACGAGACCGATTTCACGCTGATCGGCACCA
>CAYZAD010000224.1:0-4976 GCA_964476315.1 uncultured Rhodobacterales bacterium | reverse complement strand
CATGCTCAGATTGCGATACTTCGCGTTTTCAAACCCGGCAGCACGCACCATTCCAAGGAATGTATCCTGATCCGGGAACCTGCGGATCGATTCCACCAAATACTGGTAGCTGTCACGATCATTTGCGATCACCTGACCCATGCGCGGGATGATGTTGAACGAATACAGGTCATACACCTTCTGCATGAGGTCATTGGGGATCTGGCTGAACTCCAGCACCATCAGGCGCCCTCCGGGCCGCAACACCCTGAAGGCCTCGTTCAGCGCCTCTTGCGGACGGGTCACGTTCCGAATTCCAAAGGAAATCGTGTAAACGTCGAAACTGTTGTCCTCGAACGGAAGGTTCATCGCATCACCGACAACCCAGTCAAGGCTGCCTTCCATCGCTTCGGCTTCGGCCCGTTTGCGCCCTTCGATCAGCATCGGCTCTGTCAGGTCAAGCACGGTCGCATGGCCGTAACCCGCGCGTTTGAGAAACCGAAAGGAAATGTCCCCGGTTCCGCCAGCCACGTCCAGCAGGCGCTGCCCACCGCGCGGGGCAAGCCAATCCATCATCGCATCCTTCCAAAGACGATGAATGCCAAGGGACATGGCATCGTTCATGATGTCATACTTGGACGCGACCGAACTGAACACGCCTCGCACACGTCCGGCCTTTTCGCTTTCGTTGACTTCGGAAAACCCGAAATGGGTTTTGTTTTCATGCGGTTCCGACATCAGGAAGATCTGCTTTCGACAAAAGATCGTTTGCGCTGTCCTACAGAGATGTAAGGCTAAGAACAAACGGTCAAATCGGCGCAAAGCGTTTGACAGGGATTTGTGGAATATTCCCGTCAGGACGCCGCCCTCGACACCCGGTGAAAGCGCCCGCCTTGACGCGGGAACGTTTCTTGCCAATTGACAACCAACCACCGCCAGCCGTCGCAGGAAACCCGATGCCCGAACTGCCCGAAGTCGAAACCGTCAGACGCGGACTCGCCCCTGCCATGGAAGGGGCCGTCATAGCACAGGCCGACGTCAACCGCCCCGATCTGCGCTGGCCATTCCCCGTCGGCATGGCGGAAAGGCTCAAAGGGAAACGCGTTCTTGGGCTAAGAAGACGGTCGAAATACATCCTTGCCGATCTCGACAGCGGTGAAACGCTGCTGGTGCATCTGGGCATGTCCGGGCGCATGTTGATCTCGGGCGATCCGCTTGGCCAGTTCGTGCACGACCACCCGTCACCCGAAAAACATGATCATGTCGTCCTCCACATGGATAATGGCGCGCGCATCACGTTCAATGATCCGCGCCGTTTCGGGGCGATGGATCTGCTGTCGACCGCAACCGCAGAGGCGCATCCGCTCCTCGCTTCGATCGGACCCGAGCCTTTGGGGAATGGCTTTAACGAAGACTACCTGATCCAGGCACTTGCCCATAGAAACACGCCCATGAAATCAGCCTTGCTGGATCAGAAGATCATCGCAGGATTGGGCAATATCTATGTGTGCGAGTCGCTTTTCCGATCAAAAATTCATCCCACGCGCCCGGCGTGCCGCGTTTCGAAAGCGCGTGTCGCCAAACTTGTTCCCATCATCCGGGACGTCCTGAACGACGCCATCACCGCAGGCGGGTCTTCTTTGCGGGATTTCCGGCAAGCCGATGGAGAACTTGGATATTTTCAGCATAGTTTCGATGTCTACGGACGCGAAGACGAGGCCTGCCGCACGCCCGAATGCGCCTCAAGAATCCGCCGGATCGTGCAATCCGGGCGCTCCACTTTCTACTGTCCGACCTGCCAAAGATAGCTTGAACGGCGCGCATCACATGCGTAAGGCTGCGCGTCACAGGTCACCGAACGGAGCCCTTGCCCATGGCTTATGAGACGATCATCGTCGACATCGAAGATCACATCGCCACCATCAAACTCAACCGGCCGGACGCATTGAACGCGTTGAACAGCCAGTTGCTGTCTGAACTGGCAGATGCGCTTCAAGACGCGGATGCCAATGAAAAGGTGCGCTGCATCGTGCTGACAGGCTCCTCCAAGGCGTTCGCGGCCGGGGCGGACATCAAGGAGATGTCCGAAAAGAGCTTTGTCGAAATGTTCATGTCCGATTTCTTCGGATCGGAATCGCAAGCCGTCTGCAAAACCCGCAAACCCATCATCGCTGCGGTGTCGGGCTATGCCTTGGGCGGCGGGTGTGAACTGGCGATGATGTGCGATTTCATCATCGCATCCGACACCGCCAAGTTCGGCCAGCCGGAAATCAATCTTGGGGTGGTCGCTGGCATTGGCGGCACCCAGCGCCTGACCCGTTTTGTCGGCAAGGCGAAATCCATGGACATGCACCTGACCGGCCGCTTCATGGATGCCGAAGAAGCAGAGCGCGCCGGGCTCGTCAGCCGCGTGGTTCCGGCCAAGGCACTCATGGAAGAAGCACATGCAGCCGCGGCCAAGATCGCCGAGAAATCGATGCTGGCCACCTTTGCCGTGAAGGAAGCCGTCAATCGCGCCTACGAGACCACGCTCAGCGAAGGCCTTCTGGCAGAGCGCCGTCTCTTCCATTCGCTGTTTGCGACAGAAGACCAGAAGGAAGGCATGGCAGCTTTCCTTGAGAAACGCACAGCACAGTTCCGCGACAGATAAGGCCTTTTCACGAACGGCAACTGGGGCTATACGCGCCCCAGAAATGCGTGTGATGCCCGCTTGGCAAGATTCGTTCCGGTTCTGAACCCGGGCTGGCTTTCATTGCGCACCCCTATTCGAACCAAAGACCAAGGACAGAATCACATGGCAAATTCGCCCCAGGCCAAAAAGCGCGCGCGTCAGAACGAAAAGCGCTTTGCCGTCAACAAAGCCCGCCGCTCGCGCATCCGCACATTCCTTCGCAAAGTGGAAGAGGCAATCGCCTCTGGCGACAAGGAAGCAGCAACCGCTGCCCTGCGCGCAGCACAGCCCGAACTGATGCGCGGCGTGACCAAAGGCGTGTTCCACAAGAACACCGCGTCCCGCAAAGTGTCCCGTCTGGCCGCCCGCGTCAAAGCGCTCGGCTAAGAATCGGCGGCTTGCAAAACCGCTCTTGAAAATCAAGACGCCGCCCCACCCGGAGCGGCGTTTTTTTATGGCGCTTGCGCAGCTTTGCACCGGTTTGAGATTCTTTTCGGAAGTTTGCCGAGTCAACAAATAAGAACTGTTGATGGCCTCAAATCCCGGCTGGTAATCTCTGCCTTGCGAGTCACATCGCACTGGGGGGACAGGCTCCGCCGGGTCGAAGTAGAACCAAAAAACTGCCTCGAAACCGACCCGGCACTGCATTTTGATAGTGTATCGAATGCCTTGTCCATATTGAGAAACGAGTCGCTGCGAACGCCATGAAAGTGCGTGTTCCCGACCATGTTCTTTGCGTGTTTGGTAACGTCCAAACGGCTGGAATGGATCTTTCCCAAGCGTGTGTCGCAAACGGAGCGTTGGCTGCTCCGCAAGGGAAATGGCGTGTCGCAAGGCATGCGGGCAATGGGAACAGGGACAACATGACCAGCGAACAGTGGGGCACAATTCGGGATGAACTCAGCGATACTCTTGGCCGCAACAGCTACCAAAGCTGGATAGAACCTCTGGTCTACATGGGTTCGAACGACGGCATCGTGACATTCGAAGTCCCCACCAACTTCTTTGGCAACTACGTGTCGCAGAATTATGGCGACATGATTTTGACGACGATCACGAAAGTCGACCCCATGGTCAGGCGGGTGGTGTTCGACACGCGAACGAACAGCCAAAAGACCGTCGCAAATAGTGCAAAGGCACCTGCCGCCGTTCCCGAAGCGCAGAAACCTGCCCCGGCCGCCACGTCCAGCGATGCGTTGAACGGCTCCCCCCTCGACAAGCGGTTCACCTTCGACAGCTTTGTCGTCGGCAAGCCGAACGAACTGGCCCATGCCGCAGCGCGCCGCGTCGCCGAAGGCGGCCCGGTCACCTTCAACCCGCTTTTCCTCTATGGCGGCGTTGGTCTTGGCAAAACGCACCTGATGCACGCCATCGCCTGGGAGCTGCGCACAAAGCATCCGCATCTGAACGTGCTGAACCTGTCTGCCGAACAGTTCATGTACCGGTTCGTACAAGCCTTGCGCGACCGCAAGATGATGGACTTCAAGGAATTGTTCCGCTCTGTCGACGTGCTGATGGTCGATGACGTGCAATTCATCGCAGGCAAGGACAGCACGCAGGAAGAATTCTTCCACACGTTCAACGCGCTTGTGGACCAGCACAAACAGATCATCATTTCCGCAGATCGCGCTCCGGATGAGATCAAGGACCTTGAAAACCGCATCCGGTCCCGCCTGCAAAGCGGGCTGGTCGTCGACCTTCATCCGACCGATTACGAACTGAGACTCGGCATTCTGCAGTCGAAGTCCGAAACGTACAGCCAGATGTATCCAAGCCTAGAGGTCGAAAAGGGCATCCTCGAATTCCTCGCGGCGCGGATCGTCAGCAATGTGCGCATCCTCGAAGGCGCGCTGACGCGGCTCTTTGCCTTTGCATCGCTCGTCGGCAAACCCATCACGATGGACCTGACACAGGAATGCCTGACCGACATTCTGCGCGTGTCCGAACGCAAGGTCTCCATCGAAGAGATCCAGCGCAAGGTCGCCGACCACTACCTGATCCGGCACACCGATCTTGTCGGTCCGAAACGCGTGCGCACTTTCGCCCGCCCGCGCCAGATCGCCATGTACCTGTGCAAGCAACTGACCACCCGGTCCTTGCCCGAGATCGGGCGGCACTTTGGCGGACGCGACCACACCACGGTCATGCACGGTGTTCGCCGCATCGAAGAGCTCAAGAAACAAGACGCGCAGATCGCAGAAGATGTGGAATTGCTGCGCAGAGCGCTCGAAGCCTGAGTCCCAGACACAACAAACCCGGCTGTGGCGTGCATTACTGCACGCCTGCCCTTGACCCTGCGCGCAATCCGGCCAAGAAATTGCAAAAC
>CAYZAD010000223.1:0-4981 GCA_964476315.1 uncultured Rhodobacterales bacterium | reverse complement strand
TGATCAGCTCTTCCGGCGCGCTGGCCCCTGCGGTGATGCCGACACTGGCAATCCCCTCCAGCGCCCGCCAGTCGATGTCGGGCGCACGTTGAACGAGCTGCGAATAGGCGCATCCTGCCTTGCTGCCCACTTCGACCAAGCGCTTCGAGTTTGACGAGTTGGGGGCACCGACCACCAGCATGGCGTCGCATTTCGGGGCCATCGCCTTGACCGCTTCCTGACGGTTGGTCGTGGCGTAGCAGATGTCTTCCTTGTGAGGACCGACGATCTTGGGAAACCGCGCCTGAAGGGCCGCGACGATGTCGATCGTATCATCGACGCTAAGGGTCGTCTGTGTGACAAAGGCCAGACGCTCCGGATCGCGCACCTGAACGGTTGCCACATCCTCGACCGTTTCCACCAACAGCACTTCGCCTTCGGGCAGTTGCCCCATCGTGCCGACTGTTTCGGGATGGCCCTCATGGCCAATCATGATCATCTGGAGACCATTCTCGTGATGGCGCGCCGCCTCGATATGCACCTTGCTCACCAGCGGGCAGGTCGCATCGACATAGATCATCTCACGTTTGGCGGCCGCGGCGGGCACCGCCTTGGGGACACCATGCGCCGAAAAGATCACCGGGCGGTCGTCGGGGCACTCGTCCAGTTCCTCGACAAACACCGCCCCTTTGTCGCGCAACCCGTCGACCACGTATTTGTTGTGCACGATCTCGTGCCGCACATAGACCGGCGCGCCCCATTTCTCGAGCGCCATCTCGACGATCTTGATCGCCCGGTCGACACCGGCGCAAAAGCCCCGGGGTGCGGCAAGGTACAGCGAAAGCGGCGGTTTGGTCATGGTGCAAATGTCCTGTCAGCTTGGCCTTACAGGTAAGCCCAAGCGCCGCGCCCGTAAAGACCGCGTAGCATTTCTGCGCTTGTCAGACGCAACCCGGCAGGGCATGGCACAAGGATGCAGCTGACTGCCTATATTCGCGAAAATGCCCCGTTTCTGTCCGCCGGCGTGATGCTGACGTTCCTGTCGTCCTTCGGGCAAACCTACTTCATTTCGCTTTTCGCCGGCGAAATCCGCACCGCGTTCGACCTGAGCCACGGTGCATGGGGCAGCATGTACATGCTTGGGACCATGGCTTCGGCCGTGGTGATGGTCTGGGCGGGCACGTTGACGGATATATTCCGCGTGCGACGGCTGGCCCCGGTTGTTCTGGTCGGTCTGGCCCTTGCCTGCATGGCGATGGCGCTCAACCCCTGGGTCTGGGCGCTGCCGGTCACGGTCTTCGCATTGCGGCTGTTCGGACAGGGCATGTGTTCGCACATCGCCGTGGTCGCGATGGCGCGCTGGTTCGTGGCGACGCGGGGCCGCGCCCTGTCGCTTGCGTCCCTGGGTTTTGCTTTTGGCGAAGCTTTTGTTCCGATGGTGATTGTCGCCGCGATGACGGTCATGGCATGGCAGTCGCTTTGGCTGATGGCGGCGGCGGTCTGTGTCGCGGCGGTGCCTCTTTTGATGTGGCTTCTGTCGCAGGAACGCACCCCCGCATCATGGGCCGAAAGCGACGTGTCGCTGGGCATGTCCGCCCGGCACTGGAAACGCGCAGACGCGCTGCGCCATCCGCTGTTCTGGTGCATGGTGCCCGCCATCCTGGGCCCCTCCGCCTTCAACACGGCATTCTTTTTCCACCAGGTGCACCTGTCCGAAGTCAAGGGCGTGGCGCACCTGACCTTTGTGACGTTCTTTCCGCTTTACACGGCGGTCGGCATTGTCGCGATGCTGGTGTCGGGCTGGGCGCTCGACAGGCTGGGCACTGCCCGCCTGACGCCCTTCTACCAACTGCCCATGGTGGCGGCCTTCCTTGTCTTCGGGCTTGGCGAAGGGCCATGGGCGCTTGCCCTGGGGTTCGTCTTTCTGGGCATGACAACCGGGGCCAACAGCACGTTGCCAAATGCGTTCTGGGCAGAGTTCTACGGCACCGCCAATATCGGCTCGATCAAGGCGATGGCCACTGCGGTCATGGTTCTGGGCTCTGCCATTGGCCCGGGTCTGACCGGGGTCCTGATCGACATGGGCGTCGGGATCGAACGCCAGTTCATCGCGGTGGCCGCCTATTTCATCGCGACGACACTGCTGATGGTCTTTGGCATCGGCCGCGCGGCCCAAAGCCTTGGTCCGGGACGCGGACACGCGTTGAAGCCGTAACACCGAAAGGTGCCACCGCATGGCAAGCCTCACACCGCTGTGACTTGACACTCCAGCACCGGAACCCTGTTTACGCAGGCACCAACCATGTAAGAGATCACACATGCCATACCACGCTTTGCCTATCGTCTTCGCGCTGACACTCGGCACGCCTGCCGGGGCGGCGGGCCTTTTTCCCTACGAGGACGCGGCGCGTGTCGCCAACGGGTCTGCCCTCTACCAGGAGTACTGCGCCGCGTGCCACGGTGTAGATCTCGAAGGGCAGCCAGACTGGAAAACGCCGGATGCAGACGGCTATCTGCCCGCGCCGCCGCATGACGAAACCGGGCACACATGGCATCACCCAGACAGCCTTTTGGTGCAGATCGTCACCGAAGGCACAGAAGCGCTGATCGGCGGCAACTACCGGTCCAACATGGCCGGGTTCGGTGACGTGCTGTCAGAGGACGACATTCTTGACGTGATGGCGTTCATCAAAAGCACATGGCCGGAGGACGTCATCGAGATCCACAATGACATCAACCTGCGGGCGTCGGGCGCTGGAAACTAGGTCAGCGTGACCGCGGTCAGCCACGCCACCCCCATGTAGCGCGTGGTCTTGGCGATGCCGACCAGCGTGAAGAACAGCCAGACATTCGTGCGCATCACGCCCGCCACGATGGTCAGCGCATCCCCCAGCGGCAGCCAAGACACAAGAAGGGTCCAGACGCCGTATTTCTGATACCAGGCGCGTGCCCGCCCCAACTGGTCTTCGGTGACGGGAAACCAGCGCCGCCCGCGGAATTTCTCGATATAAAGCCCAAGGGCGTAGTTCAGCCCCGAACCGAGGATGTTGCCCACGCTCGCAAAGGCGATGATCCACCAGATATTGATCCCGCTTTCCAGTTGCAGAGCGATGAACACGATCTCTGACTGGAACGGCAATATGGTGGCTGCGCCGAACGCCACAACGAAGAGCCCGCCTAACGCGAGAAGGTCACTCCACATGGGGCGATCGGCGCAGCAGCACGATCAGCTTTGTTCCGCTGCCGCAGGGGAACGATCCGGCATCGGGTCGCGCGGAGGACGCCCGATCACGTCGCGCAATTCATCCAGTTCGATGAAATTGTCAGCCTGGCGCCGCAGCTCGTCCGCGATCATCGGCGGCTGGCTTCGGATGGTCGACACGACCGAGACCCGAACGCCCTTGCGCTGCAGGCTTTCCACCAGTGGCCGGAAATCGCCGTCGCCAGAGAACAGCACGATGTGATCGACGTGATCCGCCAGTTCCATCGCATCCACGGTCAGTTCGATGTCCATGTTGCCCTTGACCTTCCGGCGGCCCTGGCTGTCGGTGTATTCCTTCGCCGGCTTCGTCCGCATGTTGAAGCCATTGTAGTGCAACCAGTCGACAAGGGGCCGGATCGGAGAGTACTCGTCGTTTTCAAGCAGAGCCGTGTAGTAAAATGCCCGAAGCATCTTGCCACGTCTCAGGAACTCCTGACGCAGGAGTTTGTAGTCGATGTCAAAACCGAGTGATTTTGCCGCCGCATACAAGTTGGAGCCGTCGATAAACAGCGCCAACCGCTCATCTTTGTAAAACATCAAAAAAGCCTTTCAAATGTTTAGGCTCGACCGCAATCGGGAGTGGTTTATCCGAAAGCCTCATGATCGAACCGAACTTCGATGATTTAATGGATCCAGTATACATGGCAAGGTGCGAATCCAAAACGCCGCGTCACATATGGTCGAAAATGAATGTTTTTCTTATCGCGCTGGGTGCCAATCTGCCGCTTGGCACAGCCTCTCCGGCGGACACGCTGAACAAGGCTTTGGCCGCGTTGCCGTCGGACTCTGTAACGGTCGAAGAGGTCAGCCGGTTTTATCGCACGCCGTGTTTTCCGGCGGGCGCCGGGCCGGACTATGTGAACGCCGCCGCGCGCTTGCGGGCGCCCTTGACGGCCCAGGACATGTTGGCCCATCTGCATCAGATAGAAACGGAGTTCGGGCGCGAACGGAACGAACGATGGGGCATGCGCACGCTCGACCTTGACCTGATCGCAGCGCAGGATTCGGTGTTGCCGGATCTCAAGACCTTCGAGGCCTGGCGCGACCTGCCGCCAGAGGAACAACGGCGCACACAACCCGATCAGCTCATTCTGCCGCATCCGCGCCTGCAGGACCGTGCCTTTGTGCTTGTTCCGCTGTGCGACGTTGCCGCCGACTGGGTGCATCCCGTCCTGAAACGATCGGTCCGTGACATGTGCGCGGCGCTCCCTGCCGAAGACTTGGCTCAGATCTTTGTGTTATAGGCGTTATTGGGTTGTAATCGGGCATCTCAGACGATATTTGACGGGCTTCTAACGTCTGCCCGATGAATTGGAGTGTTCCATGGCCCGCGTCACGGTTGAAGATTGCGTTGATAAAGTACCGAACCGGTTTGAGCTGGTGATGCTCGCGGCACACCGCGCCCGCGAGGTATCGAGCGGTGCGGCAATCACCGTGGATCGCGACAACGACAAGAACCCGGTTGTGGCCCTGCGCGAAATCGCAGAGGAAACACAATCCGCCGATGAACTGCGCGAACGCCTGATCGAATCGAACCAGACGCAGATCGAAGTCGACGAACCCGAAGAAGACGCGATGGCGCTTCTCATGGGGGGCGAGCCCGACAAACCGGCAGATGACGACCTGTCCGAAGAAAAGCTTCTGCGCGCGCTCATGGAGGCGCAAGGTCAGGGCTAAGGCCCGCGGCGATGCGGGCCGCATGAGAATGAGGCGCCGATGATCGCGGCAGACGACCTTGTT
>CAYZAD010000222.1:0-5008 GCA_964476315.1 uncultured Rhodobacterales bacterium | reverse complement strand
ACCGAGGACGGGTACGAGAACCTCACCACATACCCGTTCGATCCCGCCTTGATGGGGACGTAACGGCTATTCGAACACCACGACCTCGGCCAGAACGCCAAAGTGGTCAGAACCAGCAAGGGGCCGAATGCCCGCCCGTCCGCCCTCGGGGGCGTAGACATGATCAATCGGCAGCGGAGCCCCCATTTTACGAAAGGTCGGAAATAACGGCCCGGCGCGGGATGTATCCGTTATTGCCGCCACTTGCCGAAGCGCGTGCGACCACGGAACCATGTTGAAATCACCGGCAAGGACAATCGGGTCGTCAAGCGATGCCAGCACCGGCAACAGGTCTCTCCATTGCGCGGCCTGCCCGTAAGGCCAGGGCCATGACGCGTGCAGACTGAACGCCCAGAACGCCCCATCCGGAGAAATGACCCTGACACCCACAAGCCCGCGGTTTTCAACACAGATTTCCCCGTCCACCGGCCAACGCGACAGCACCGCCACGCGCGCCCAGGAGGTCAGTGCGCAGCTTGCCTGGTGTGGGTAGGCCCGGCGCAGGTTCTGCACCAGAGATGCATTGCGCGACGTAAGTTCCTGAAGGGCGATGATGTCGGGATTGGCCGCTTCGATATCCGCTTCCAACGCGGCGACCTGATCGTTTTCGAACAAAAGGTTCTTTTGATAGACAAGGATCGGCCCCGGCGGATGCGACGTGTATTTCTGTGCCACAACCTGTGCCATTGCAGCGATGCAGATCACCGCGATCGACCAGCGCAAGGCAGCCGGCCAGGGCGACCAGATCGCGACCAGTCCCAAAAGAATGGCAATCGGCACCCTGAAGACCGCGAGGCTGTCACCGGCCGCGTGCCATCGCCCGGCAAAACCGCCCACAAAGGCGGCCGCAAGCAGAATTGCAACACAGATCACCGTCCACTGCGCAGCTCTCACCATCCCGTGACGCCTCCGACACATAGCTTGCTTCGCGGCCTCATGCGCCACACTCTCTGTCCCACACGCAACAGCCAACGGGCCACCCCGCCCCGGCCCCAAGGACACTGAACCATGACCACCGAACGCATCACTTTCCCCGGCCATTCCGGCGACACGTTGTCGGCGCGGCTTGATCTGCCTGACGGTCCACATCTGGCCACCGCCCTTTTTGCGCATTGCTTCACCTGTTCCAAGGACATTCCGGCGGCGCGACGCATCGCTGCGCGATTGTCCGCCATGGGCATCGCGGTGCTTCGGTTCGATTTCACCGGTTTGGGCCATTCCAAGGGCGAATTTGCCAATACGACATTCACGTCAAATGTCAGCGATCTGCATGCTGCGGCCAGCTACTTGCGGGATCGCGACATGGCACCGTCGATGCTGATCGGACATTCGCTGGGCGGGGCAGCGGTGTTGCGGGCGGCGGGTGAAATGGACGGCATCAAGGCCGTGGTCACCATCGGTGCACCGTTTGATCCGGGTCACGTCATGCATAACTTTGCGGGCGCGCTTGACGACATCCGGGCCCATGGTCAGGCCCGGGTGGATTTGGGCGGGCGCCCATTCACCATTGGCAAGGCTTTTGTCGACGATGTCGAGGGACAGGCGCTGGCACCGATCATCGGACGCCTGAAATCCGCGCTGTTGGTCATGCATGCGCCGCGCGATGCGGTGGTTGGCATCGAAAATGCCACCAACATCTTCAAGGCGGCAAAGCACCCGAAAAGCTTTGTCACGCTGGACGATGCCGATCACCTTGTCACCCGCGCGGAAGATGCGGAATACGCCGCAGACGTGATTTCGGCCTGGGTCGGACGGTATCTGGGCCTGACCCCACCCGCGCCTCCGATCGGTGCGCCCGAGGGCGTGGTGCGCGTTTCGGAGGCTGACGTGAACGGGTTTCTGCAAGACGTTCAAGCTGGGCCGCATCACCTCTTGGCGGACGAACCGCTGGCCTATGGCGGCACCAATCGCGGGCCGTCGCCCTATGGGCTTTTGGCTGCCGGTCTTGGGGCCTGCACGTCGATGACCCTACGTATGTATGCCCGCCGAAAAGGCTGGCCCCTGACCCACGTGTCGGTCGATGTCAGCCACGACAAGGTGCATGCGCAGGATGCAAGCACACAGACGGAACAGAACATCGACCTCTTTCGCCGCCGCATCACGGTGAGTGGCGATCTCGATGACGAACAACGTCACAAGCTGTTGCAGATCGCGGACAAATGCCCCGTGCACCGCACGCTTGAAGCGTCCTCACGCGTGGAAACCGAATTGGTGTGACACGAATTCATAATCGTGTTGAGAATTATGAATTTGTCTCAATAGATGTGATGTGTCAGGCACGGACGAAATCCCCAACGTCCAGGTCCTGCCATGTCACAGCTGCTGCAACACCTTCTTTCCGAGCGCGATTGGCTTCTGGCTGACGGTGCGACCGGGACAAACCTGTTCAATATGGGCCTGGAAAGCGGTGACGCGCCAGAGCTTTGGAATGAGACACAGCAGGACAAGATCCGCGCGCTTTATTCAGGCGCGGTCGATGCGGGCAGCGATCTGTTCCTGACCAATACGTTCGGTGCGAATGCCGCACGGCTGAAACTGCACGATGCGGGCCATCGCGCCCATGAATTGTCCCGAATTGGGGCAGAGCTGGGTCGCGAGGTTGCCGACCGTGCCGGACGCGACATTGTCGTGGCAGGGTCTGTTGGCCCCACGGGCGAAATCATGGAACCGGTTGGGACGCTGTCACACGCCGACGCTGTCGAAATCTTTCATGAGCAGGCCGAAGGGCTGAAGATGGGCGGCGCAGATGTCTTGTGGGTCGAAACGATCAGCGCACCCGAGGAATTCCGCGCGGCCGCCGAAGCCTTTGCCCGGGCAGACATGCCATGGTGCGGCACCATGAG
This sequence comes from uncultured Rhodobacterales bacterium, assembly GCA_964476315.1. Classification (GTDB taxonomy): domain Bacteria; phylum Pseudomonadota; class Alphaproteobacteria; order Rhodobacterales; family Rhodobacteraceae; genus Marivita. The sequence goes on along the minus strand of CAYZAD010000222.1, from coordinate 2,126 downwards.
CTTTGACACCGCCGGGCGCACGATGATGGGCGTGACCTCTTCGGCCATGGTTGAGCTGGTGGACAGCTTGCCGAACCCGCCCGTGGCATTTGGCGCGAATTGCGGCACTGGCGCGTCTGACCTGTTGCGTACAATCCTCGGATTTGCCGCGTCAGGCACAGAAAGACCGTTGATCGCAAAGGGCAACGCCGGCATCCCGAAATACGTCGATGGGCACATTCATTACGATGGCACCCCCGAGCTGATGGCGCGCTATGCCGTCCTGGCCCGCGACGCGGGTGCCACGATTATTGGCGGATGCTGTGGCACGATGCCGGACCACCTGCGCGCCATGCGGCATGCGTTGGAAACCACGGCAAAATCTGCGGCGCCCTCACTTGAGGTGATCGAAGCCGAGATCGGCCCCTTCAGTTCAGACAATGATGGCACGGGCGACCAAAGCGGCGCGCCCAAGCGGGAAAGACGCGGGCGGCGGCGTGCCTGAAACACGGACGAAACGACCAATCACCCGACAGGTATCGCCGGTTTCAGAACAAGGACAGTTGATCGCCTGTTTGCGGAGGTGGGGCAAACAAGGCGCAGTCCAGTTTCGGCAGCGCCTGGTCAAGCCCCAGACGCTTGCGCGCCTTGGTGAACCTGTGCGCGATCAGCTGGGCATAGGCCCCCTCGCCTCGCATACGCTTGAACCATTGGGAATCGTACACCTGGCCGCCATGCATCTCGCGCAGCTTCGACATCACACGGGACTTGCGATCCGGGTAATGCTCTTCCAGCCAGTCCTCCCACAAAGGGGCCACCTCCAGCGGCAGCCGCAACATTGCCCAGGTTGCGGCAATCGCACCGGCATCCCGCGCGGCCCCAAGGATGCTTTCGAGTTCGGGATCGGTCAATCCGGGCACAATGGGCGAGACCATGACACGCACAGGAACCCCCGCATCGGTCAACCTGCGGATCGTCGTCAAACGCCGCGCCGAACTGGGAACGCGCGGCTCCATCCTGCGGCACAGTTGGGCGTCAAGCGTTGTGACGGTCATGCCGACATGCACAAGGTTTTGCGCCGCCATGTCGGACAGAATGTCGATATCACGCTCGATCAACGTGCCCTTGGTGGCAATCGCCACCGGGTGTCGAAAGTCGCGCAAAACCTCGAGGCAAGCCCGCATGACCCCGCGATCCCGCTCGATCGGCTGATAGGGATCGGTATTCGTTCCGATGGCGATCAGCGCGACCCTGTATCGTCTGCCGCGCAATTCCCGCGCCAGCACCTGCGGCGCATCCGGGCGGGCGACCAGTTTGGTTTCGAAATCCAGCCCGGGCGACAGGCCAAGCCAGGCATGCGACGGGCGCGCAAAACAGTAGATGCAGCCATGTTCGCACCCCCTGTAGGGGTTGAGGGTGCGGTCGAAAGACAAATCCGGCGAATTCACATAGTTGATAACGCTTCGCGGCCGTTCTTCGGACACTTCGGTGCGCAAGACCGGCATGTCTTCTGCGATGTCCCATCCATCGCTTTCATCAGCACGGCAAAACCGTTCGTATCGCCCCGTATCGCGGCTGGCAGCACCCCGCCCGCGCCTTGCCTCTGGCGCAACATGTCTGAGCCGTTCTGTCATGGCGCAACGCTAGAACAAAAACGGAACATTCACAAGTCCAGACGCTGTGGAGCAATGGCACCACCCTGTTTCGTCGGTTGCGCGCCTGAGCATGTCGGATTTCAGCAAGTGAGCCCGGCGCAAAACCACGAATAGTCAAACGAAATCATGCCCGGCCGACCGGCTGGCATCAGGAGTATCTGAAATGGCTGACGAAGAAGACGATATCGTTCTGTCGGAACTGGATGATGACGAGCTTGTCGAACAGATGTTCGACGACCTCTACGATGGTCTCAAGGAAGAGATCGAAGAAGGGGTCAATATCCTGCTCGAACGGGGCTGGCAGCCTTACGACATCCTGACCAAGGCACTCGTGGGCGGAATGACCATCGTCGGCAAGGATTTCCGCGACGGTATCCTGTTTGTCCCCGAAGTGCTGTTGGCCGCCAACGCGATGAAGGGTGGCATGGCCATCCTCAAGCCGCTGCTGGCAGAAACCGGCGCGCCGCGTGTGGGTAAGATGGTGATCGGCAC
>CAYZAD010000221.1:0-5013 GCA_964476315.1 uncultured Rhodobacterales bacterium | reverse complement strand
GTGCCCGGTTCGGCCCGCGCGGCGTGCGCGAGGCCTCGACGCTCTTCAGCTTCGGTCATGCCGGGGCCTATGACCACGAAGACGACGTGACCTATCTTGCTGACGCCCGGATCGTCGATCTGGGCGATGCGGACATTGTCCATACCGATACGGTGCAAAGCCACGCCAATATCCGCAAAGGGGTCGAGGCGATCCGCGCGGCGTGCGCTTTGCCGGTGGTGATCGGTGGAGATCATTCGATCAACATTCCCTGCATTGATGCGTTTGAGGGCGCGGAGCCGTTCCACATCCTGCAGATCGACGCTCATCTCGATTTCGTCGACGAACGCCACGGCGTGCGCAACGGCCACGGCAACCCGATGCGCCGCGCGTCCGAAAAGGCCTGGGTCAGCGGCCTGACACAGGTCGGCATCCGCAATGTCAGTTCCACCGCCCGTGAAGGCTACGAGGACGCCCGTGCCCGCGGGTCGGACATCCTGTCGGTCCGGCAGGCCCGCGCCCTTGGCCCCGAAGGTGTGGCCAGCCGCCTGCCCCACGGCGCACCCGTCTACATCACCATCGACATCGACGCCTTCTGCCCCTCCATCGCGCCGGGCACCGGCACGCCCAGCCATGGCGGGTTCCTCTATTACGACGTGCTGGAACTGCTGCAACAGGTGGCCAACCGGCACGAGATCGTCGGCATCGACCTTGTCGAAGTGGCCCCGGATTACGACCCGACAGGCTCTACCTCGATCCTCGCAGCACAGGTGCTGATGAACCTGCTTGGGTTCATTTTCCATGCACGGGCGCAACGCGGCGCTTAATGCGCACTCGGCCTTGGGCCGATTGTCGCCCGCCGCATTGCAGCCGTGTTGCACTCGAACGCCGGTCTTCGTTCACTTGGGGAAAACACCGACTCGGCAGGCACCCCATGGCACATCCCCTTACCGGCGTAACGATCCTCGACCTGACCCATGTCCTGGCGGGACCGTTCTGTTCCATGACGCTGTGCGACCTCGGCGCCCGGGTGATCAAGGTGGAACGCCCCGGGACCGGCGATGACACCCGCGCCTTCCCGCCCTTCGCCAACGGCAAATCCGCCTATTTCGCGGCTCTCAACCACGGCAAGAAATCCATCGCGCTCGATCTGAAATCCGACGCTGGCCGCGAAATCTTTGAACAGCTTCTGGACCGCGCCGACGTGATCCTCGAAAACTACCGCCCCGGCGTGATGGAGCGGCTGGGCTATGGCTGGGACGACCTGCACGCGCAGTTCCCCCGCCTGATCTACGGCGCCGTGTCCGGCTTTGGCCAGACCGGGCCCGAGGCCAGACGCCCGGCTTACGACATGGTGGTGCAGGCGCGCGGCGGGGTCATGTCGATCACCGGCGAAAAAGGGCGCGACCCCGTGCGCGTGGGCGCGTCCATCGGGGATATCGTGGCGGGCATGTACCTGAGCCAGGGCGTGCTGGCGGCGCTGTTGGACCGCGAACGCACGGGGCTTGGCCGCAAGGTGGATGTGTCGATGCTCGACTCGCAACTGGCCATCCTCGAGCACGCCATCGCCATCACCACGGTCACAGGCACCCCGCCCGCACCCACCGGCGCGCGGCATCCTTCCATCGCACCGTTCGAAACCTTCCACGCCTCGGACGGCCTGTTCGTGATCGCCGCCGGAAATGACGTGCTGTTCGAAAAGCTGTGCGTGGCGCTTGACCTGCCACTGGCCGACGATCCGCGCTTTGCCACCAATCCGGCACGGGTGGAACACGCGCGTCTGCTGAAACGCCTGATCGAGGCGGTGACCATCGACAAGACCCGAACCCACTGGATTGCGAAACTGGCCGCCGCGGGCATTCCGAGCGGCCCCATCCAGAACGTCGAACAGGTGCTGCGCGACCCGCAGATCCTGGCCCGAAACATGGTTGTGGATGTGCTTGACCGCAACGGTCGCCCCGCCTTCAAGGCGGCAGGCAATCCCATCAAGATGTCCAACCTCAATGATCCACCCGTGCGACCCGCCGCCCCGGATCTCGACGGCAACCGGGGCGAAATCCTGCGCTGGCTGGCAGAGCGCGCGCCCCGGCGCACCCCGGTTTAGACCGCCGCGCGGAATTCCGCCGCGCTTGACACATGTCAATTTCCCTCGCGCAGAGAGTTATATTCTAATTTCAGAATGTCACTTGGGCATTCCGGATTGGTCATAAACTCGAGGAAACCATGTCTGAAACAGTGATCGTCACGATAGATGGCACAGATGGAAACGACCTGCTTGTAGGCACAACGAACAACGATGTCATCTTCGCGGGCCTTGGCGAAGACACCATCACGGCGTCTGGCGGCGACGACGTCCTTTCGGGCGGACCGAACTATGGCGAACTGAACCCGCCCGAAGCCGGCATGCTGGCCATCGGCGACCATGGCGAAGTGATCCTCGCTCCGGATCAATCCATCGAGATCCTGAACGGCGGCCCCGGTACGGACACGGTGTTCCTCGCCGGAGAACAGTCGAGCTTCACCCTGCTGATCGGTCCCAATGAAACCCTGCTCGTCGACCGCCGGCCCGTCGGAGAAGGTGTCGACCTGCTGGAAAACATCGAACGTCTCGACTTTGCGATCGAACTGGACGCGTTCGGCGGGTCACCGATGAACCTTGACCTGTTCGGGCGCGCCCCGGGCGTGGGCGAAGATGACCTTGAAAGCATCATCGAACTCTACATCGCCTATTTCAACCGCGCGCCTGACGCGATTGGCCTTGCGTTCTGGGCAAATGCCTATGCCGACGGCACGTCGCTTGACGAAATGGCGGCCCTGTTCATGCAGCAGGAGGAAACCGCCGACACATTCACCGATGACATGACCAGCGGTGATATCGTCGATCTTGTCTACCAGAACGTCTTGGGCCGGGAGGCCGATGACGACGGCCGCGCGTTCTGGATCGAGGTGCTGGACAGCGGCGCGGTCCCGCAGGACCAGTTTATCCGTGAAGTGATCCTCGGGGCGCAGGCCGATCCCTATGACGGGGCCACCGGCGGATTCCTCGAGCAGCAGGCGCTTGACCGGCTCTACCTGTCCACCAAGACCGATATCGGTGCCTATTTCGCCGTGCATCGCGGCATGTCGGATGTGGCCAATGCAACGGCAACGATGGAACTCTACGTCGGAACACAGCAAAGCATGTGGGATGCCGTGGACGCCGTCGATGCGTTCTATGCCAGCGCGCTCGACCCGGCCACGGGCGAATTCCTGATGCCGATCGTGGGTGTTCTCGACAACCCGTTCGATGTGGGCTGACCCGGTCGCGGGCAGGACAGCCAACGGCGCGCAACGCGGCCCCGCACGCGGGGTTGCGCCTTTGTTAACGCCTTGGCGGGCATACCCTCACCCACGATGCGCATCGAGCGGGAAGGGTCACTCCCATGCCGCGACACCACGGAACTGACATTTCTCTCAATCGCCGAAAGGCCGACCATGAGAGACCGGTCTGAACAGGCTTCGGCACTCCCCGAAGTACAGGTCCCGGACAGAGGTCCGGACGTCGAGAGAACCGTCAGCCACCACAAGCGGCGCCGCTTTCTCAAACACAGATCCGATCCCTTGCCCCTGCCCGTCCGGTGACGGTGCGGGGTCAGGGGCGTTACCGGTACTGTGCCGCGGTGATGAATTCGCCGAACGCCTCGCACCAGACCAGAACGGTGTTGAACGCCGTCACGTCGATCCCGTCCGGCACCTCCAGCAAGAAACCTTCAAAGCTCTTGATGCTGCCCAGCATCACCGCCTGATCGCGGATCGGTTCGAACTCGTCCTCGTGCTCCACGAATTGGGGCAGCAGGTAGAGCCGGTAATCCGGCCCCGGTGCCAGACGCCCTTCATGCACGATCATGTCGGACGAGATGCTGATCGTGCCTTCCCCCCAATGCAACCGGTCGCTGCCGCGCAAATCCCGCGTCAATTCGGCCGAGAACTGCGCATTCGCCGCCTCGGCCTGCAACACCTCTGCATCCGGTGACGGCGGCGCGGTGAGGATGGGCAGGAAATACACGCCCAGACCAAACCCGACGGCCAGCGCCGCCCCATGCGTGAACATCAATACCAGCAACCGTCGCATCCTGCCCCCCGGACCCGTGCCCATGCGCAGCAGCGTTGCATGTCCCGGCCACACCGGTCAACGCAAAGCGCGCCACCACCGGACCATGACGCTCTGCATAAACATTATGACGCAAATCACCTTTTTCCTCGGCGACGCGCCCCTATGATCCACCGCAATCGAACACCAAGGGATTCCCATGTCGAATCAAGACCCTCTCGTCGTCTTCACCCCCTCTGGCAAACGTGGGCACTTCCCCGTGGGCACCCCCGTGCTGACAGCCGCCCGGCAGCTTGGGGTCGATCTCGACTCCGTCTGCGGCGGGCGCGGCATCTGTTCGAAATGCCAGATCACGCCGTCTTACGGCGAATTCCCCAAACACGGGGTCACCGCCCGTGACGGCGCGCTGTCCGAGTGGAACAAGGTCGAAGCCCGATACGACGAAAAGCGCGGGTTGAAACCGGGGCGGCGGCTGGGCTGCCAGGCGCAGATCCTGGGCGACATCGTGATCGACGTGCCACCCGAAAGCCAGGTGCACCGGCAGGTCGTGCGCAAAGCCGCCAGCGCGCGGGTCATCGAAATGGACCCGGCCACACGGCTCTACTATATCGAGGTCGATGAGCCGGACATGCACGAACCCACCGGCGATCTGGAACGCGTCGCGCGCGCCTTGCGGGATCAGTGGGAGATCGACAGCGTCACCTGCGCCTTCCCGGTGCTGACCGCGCTGCAGCCCATCCTGCGCAAGGGCGACTGGAACATCACCGTGGCGCTCCACAAGACGTCCCATGACGCCACGCCGCAGATCATCGCGGCATGGCCGGGCCTGCACGAAGGCGGGCTTTACGGCCTTGCCATCGACCTTGGCTCCACCACCGTCGCGGCGCATCTGACCAATCTCGACACCGGCGAAGTGGTGGCAAGCTCGGGCATCATGAACCCGC
>CAYZAD010000220.1:0-5026 GCA_964476315.1 uncultured Rhodobacterales bacterium | reverse complement strand
CAAGGTGCTCGACAACAATTTTCTTAACGCGATCTGCGACGTCGCTCATGTTTTCGTCCTCACAGTTTCGTCGGCGCTAAAGGCCGGGTTAGCCCTCGCCCGGGCGGAATTCAATCATGCCCTAATGGGCGGCGGTTTCGGATCCCGGTAAAGCCGAGAGGGTCCGCAATCGTGAAACCACGGGCCCAAAACCTGCGCCGCCTATAGCATATGGAACCGGGATGGCAAACGCTTTGCATCGGATATTTCGGCACGGTTTTTTGTCGGAAAATCAACCGTTTCTGCACTTGCGAAATGCCGGTTTCCCCTGCAAATTCAGAGCATTGCCATGCCGCCATTGACGTGCAGAGTGGTTCCGGTGACGTATCCGGCCTCGGGGCTGGACAGATAAAGCACCGCAGCCGCGATCTCTTCCGGGGTTCCCATCCGCCCCGAGGGAATCTGTGTCAGGATCGCGGATTTCTGATCATCGGTCAGCTTATCGGTCATCGCGGTCTCGATGAAGCCGGGGGCAACCGCGTTCACCGTGATGCCCCGGCTGGCCACTTCATAGGCCAGTGATTTGGACATGCCGACCATGCCCGCCTTGGCCGCGGCATAGTTGCCCTGCCCCGGATTGCCGGTTGCCCCCACGACAGACGAGATGTTCACGATGCGACCCCAGCGCGCTTTCATCATGCCACGCAGCACGCCTTTGCACAGTCGGAAGGTCGAGGTCAGGTTGACGTCGATCACCGACTGCCATTCCTCGTCCGACATGCGCATGAACAGGTTGTCACGGGTGATGCCCGCGTTGTTGACCAGAATGTCGATGCTGCCCATCGCCTCGATGGCCTGCTTGGGCAGGGCGGTTACGGCCTCGGCATCGCTCAGATTGCAGGTCAGCACATAGGCGCGGTCGCCCAGCTCTGTGGCCAGCGCCTCTAGCGGGCCAGTCCGCGTCCCGGACAACCCGACGGTTGCGCCCGCGGCATGCAGGGTTTTCGCAATCGCCCCGCCAATGCCGCCGGATGCGCCGGTCACCAGCGCTGTCTTGCCTGTCAAATCGAACATCTTCCGTCCCTCTTCATGTTTTCTCAACTCTGGGCGCAAAGAATCTTCGTACGAAGATTCTGGCGCTCGCCAGTAAATTCTGGTGCGCCGCACCGCTATCGGTGTTGTTGCTCAGGCCTCCGCCTGCGCTTCTGCCTCTTCCGCCGCCGCTTGCACGTCGGCCGCCGACCCGACCGCACGTGTCGCGGCAGACCGATCAATACGGCGCACCATGCCGATCAGCGCTTTGCCCGCACCGATTTCCCAGAACGTCTCCACGCCCTGCCCCACCATCCACGCCACGGATTCGCGCCAGCGCACCGCACCGGTGATCTGCTCCACAAGCAGGGACCGGATCAGGGCCGGATCGTCCACCGCCTCGGCCCGCACGTTCGACACGACCGGCACCTTCGGCGCCGTGATCTCCACATCGGCCAGCGCCTGCGCCATCGCATCGGCGGCCGGTTGCATCAGGGCGCAGTGGAATGGCGCGCTGACCGGCAGCATCACCGCCCGTTTCGCGCCCGCCTCCTTGGCCAGGACAACCGCGCGTTCCACGGCAGCCTTGTTGCCCGAGACCACCACCTGCCCGGGATCGTTGTCATTCGCCGCCGCGCAGACCTCGCCCGCGCTGGCCTCGGCCGCAACCGCCTGCACCTGCCCCAGATCCAGACCGAGGATTGCGGCCATCGCCCCTTCCCCGACCGGCACCGCAGCCTGCATGGCCGCACCGCGCGCGCGCAACAACCGCGCCGCATCGGCAACCGACAGCGCCCCCGCCGCAGTCAATGCCGAGTATTCCCCGAGCGAATGCCCGGCCACATAGGCCGCCGAGGTCACCGACACCCCTTCTGCCTCGAGCGCCCGCATCGCCGCCATCGACGTGGCCATCAGCGCCGGTTGCGCGTTCTGGGTCAGCGTCAGGTCGTCCTGTTCGCCGTTCCAGATCAGCGCGCTCAGTTTCTCTCCCAGCGCATCGTCCACCTCGTCGAACACCAACCGGGCGGCGGGATAGGCATCGGCCAGGTCACGGCCCATGCCGATGGTCTGCGCCCCCTGTCCGGGAAAAAGAAAGGCTCGGCTCATACTGCGTCTCCGTCTTCACGTGCTCCCACGCCCCTTACAGCCCGTCATGCCTCGGCGCAACGTTCGCGCAGGGTTTCTGTGCATCTGCGAAGATTGCGCCCTCTGCCGCGCCCGATATCTCTCAGTCGCAACCCGATATGAAGAGGTGCCACCATGACCGCCGGAAACACGATTGCACGATACGGCTTTGTCGCCAAAAGCCTGCATTGGCTGACGGCCCTCGGCATCCTGTTGGTGATCCCGCTGGGCATTATTGCCAATGATCTGCCCCATGACACCGCCGAGGAACTGGCGCGCAAGGCATGGCTTTTTTCGCTGCACAAGACGGTGGGCATCGCGGTGTTCTTCGTTGCGCTGCTGCGGATCGCGTGGGCGCTGTCACAGCCCAAACCCGCGCCCCTGCATCCGGAGCGCAGGTCTGAAACGCTGCTGGCCGAAATCGTGCACTGGTTGCTGTACGGATCGCTTGTGCTGGTGCCGTTGTCGGGCTGGGTGCATCATGCGGCGACCGAAGGTTTCGCGCCGATCTGGTGGCCCTTCGGTCAGAACCTCCCGCTTGTCCCCGAAAGCACGGTCCTCGCCGAGGCTGCCGCAGGCTTGCACGTGGTGTTCGAACGGGTCCTGCTGCTGTCGCTGGTTCTGCACATTGCCGGTGCCGTCAAACACAGCGTGATCGACAAGGACGGCACGCTGGCGCGGATGTGGTTTGGCACGGCAACCCCCGACACCCCGCCTGCCGGGCGCAAACACCGCGCCCCTGCGGCACTGGCCGTGGCGGTCTGGGCCGTGGCGCTGAGCATCGGCGGTATGCTGGGCGTCTACCAGAAAGGCTCCGTCGCGGCGGCGGTGGCTTTGCAAGAGGTCGAAAGCGACTGGCGCGTGACGGATGGCTCACTTGCGATCGCCATCAGGCAAATGGGGTCGGAAGTGCGCGGGGAATTCGCGGACTGGACCGCCAGCATTACGTTCGACGACACGGTTGCGGACGGTCAGGCCGGGACTGTGACGGTCGAGATCGCGATTGCGTCCCTGTCGCTGGGATCGGTCACCAACCAGGCCATGGGCCCGGATTACTTTGACACCGCCACGTTCCCGACAGCACGGTTCACCGCCGACATCCTGCACACCCAGAACGGGTATGTTGCCGACGGCACCCTGTCCATCAAGGGTGTGGAGCGCCCCGTTGCCCTGCCCTTCACCCTTATGCTTGACGGCGATGTGGCGCGGATGACCGGCGCGAGCACGCTGGACCGGCAGGCCTTCGGGATCGGTGAGGGGATGACCGATCCGGCACAGCTGGCCTTCGAGGTGATGATCGATGTCGCGCTGACGGCACAACGGGGGACATAAGCGCGCCTTCATGTCATAGCGCCCGAAGGGTCGGCCTGTCAGCGTCGACCGACAAGACAGAAGCCCGCAACCGCCGCGATGACAAGCGACAGTGCCAGCCCGAGGATACGCGCCTCGGGCAAGGCACCTATGGTCGAGACCAGAATGCCCGGAACAGCCAACAGGCAGGCAATTCCGAACAATCGCTGCGCCCATCGCCCCAAACCGGAATGTGAGCGCACAGCGCCGTATCTCGTGTCATTGAACTCAACCATTTCACTCTCCCACACGTCAGATCACTGTTCGCGATCTGGCAACAGTCTGTTTGCGAAATGCGCCAATCTCTGGGCAAAGAGCGGGCGGGCAAAAGGCATTGTCGGGGCCGTCGCGCAGAGGACCCGAGGGTCAGGCACCAAAGCGCAGGTTGCTGCGCGACCTGCCGATTTTAGGCTTTGCCGAAAGGGATAATCCAGCCTACCGTTCGGTATCGCATGTGAAACAGGCAGTTCTGGCTTCCCTTGGACCACTGGATCGACGCCGCCTTCTCCACAGGAGGTTTTGTAGGACACCTGTCCTACGTTCTGCTCGTCATCTCGATGATGATGCGGGATATTTCCCTGTTGCGCATTCTGGTCATCGCCTCGGCCCTGACCGGGATCGCCTATGACCTGATCTGGCTGCGCAACCCGGTCGGCGTGTTCTGGGAAGGCTTGCTGCTTCTGGTGAATGTCGTCCAACTCTACCTGCTCTGGCACCGTGATCGTCGGGCGCAGTTTTCAAGCGATGAAGAGGCGTTTCTGGCCCATCGGCTGCATGGGCTGTCGCCCGGACGGTGCCGTGACCTGCTCGACATGGGCCGGTGGGAACGCCTCGCGGCGGGAACCGTTCTGACACGCCAGGGCGAACGCCCCGAATTCCTGACCTACCTCGCCCATGGCAACGCCGCGATCCGTGTCGATGACCAGGAGATTTCGACGGTGTCAGCCGGGCATTATGTCGGCGAAATGTCCCTTGTCGGGTCCGAACGCGCATCGGCGACCGTGGTTCTGTCAGAACCCGCGCAGGTTTGGCGCCTGGAACTGGACAAAGTCGATCGGCTGAGGAAAGACCGGCCGGAGATTGCCAACGCGTTGCTGGCCGGGATCGCCGTGGACATGCGCAAAAAGATCGTGACCGGGAACATGGCGGCGATGGTGACGCGACGCAGATAGACGCCGCATGCGCATCACTCTGACCTGCCCGCGTGCTTGGCCTTGATCCCGCGGGCAATCCGTGTATACGGGCGCTTCCTTTCGCAAGACGATCTTACCGCGCAGGCTCTCGTGGGCAGGTGCGAAAGGATGCACCGCCTGTCCTTTGAAATGCGCCAGAACAGAAACTGGAGTCCACATGCCCCTTTACGAGCATGTCTTTATTTCGCGTCAGGACTTGTCCAACGCGCAGGCCGAAGGCCTTATCGAACATTTCGGCACCGTCCTTGCCGACAACGGCGGCAAGCTGGTTGATCACGAATACTGGGGCGTCAAGACGATGGCCTACAAGATCAACAAGAACCGCAAGGGCCACTATGCCTATCTGC
>CAYZAD010000219.1:0-5028 GCA_964476315.1 uncultured Rhodobacterales bacterium | reverse complement strand
CCGCTGTCATCCCGTGCGGGGTCTGCCCGTAAAGCGAACCGGCGCTGCCGGGGAAAAGATCGTCGAAGGTCTTCGCCGTCGTCAACGCGTCTGGACCCGGCTCCGGAGAGAAGGTCAGCCCAAAGTTTCGAAGATGGGGAAAAGTCCGTGTGTGACATGTTTCATAATCCGCGGTTTGGGCTGGCCGATCGGTCAGCGGTGGCGTGTTCATGATGATTTCAAAACGTTCTTCCGAAGGCGCAGGTGTGTCCTGCCCGCGATCTTCGGCACAGATGTACAGCGTTGGGTCGCTTGGGATCTGACCTTTGGCGATTTCGGCGAACTCGTTTTTCCCGGGATCGCAGAAGAAGACATTGTGATGCACAAGCGGGATGTCAGAAGGCGTTGCCTTGAAACTCCAGACATTTGCCGAATGGCTGCGGGCCCGTTTGGATGTGATCGGTGCCGCGGGTTTTGGTCCCGACCCAAGCAGGCCAAGGCTCAAGGCTCGAGGGTCTCCGTTAAAGATCACCTGGTCTGCAGATATCCGTTCGCCGTCTTTCAACGTGACGCCGGTTACCCCGTCTGCATCTGTATCAATCGAAGCGACATGCGCATTTGTCCGTATTGTGCCACCTTTTGATATGAACAGATCTGCAATCGATGCAGCCAAGGCGTGCATCCCGCCTTTTACGCACCAGACGCCTTGTGCTTCGGCGTCCCAGATCAGGGCCAAAAGGGCAGGGGATTTATCGGGTGATCCGCCGACATAGGTCGCGTATCGCCCAAAAAGCTGACGCAAACGGGCGTCCGAAAAGCTCGAGCGGAGAAGTTGCTTCAGGGTTTGCCCCGGCGCCATGTCCCGGATCAGGCGCGGATTGCGCATGACATGGGTCGTCAGCGACGCGAGTTTCGGTTCAGGGCTGTGCATCATCGGCCCGTGAAACCCTGCGAACAGGCGTTCCGCGCGTTGCGCAAAGGTCAGGAACTCTGCCTTGGCCCTTGCGCCTGCAAAACGGCCCACAGCATCTGCGCTGCGCTGCTGATCGGGAAACAGGTCTAACGGGCCACTGTCCGGCCACCAATGCCGGGCAAGGATGTCTTGCGGGATCAGCGTGACATGATCTTCCAGCGTTTCGTCAACGTCGTCGAACAGGGATTGGAACACATCCAGCATGGTCAGCACGGTCGGCCCGGCATCGACACCGTCGATTTGCCGCATCTTCCCGCCCGGTGCGCCGTGGCGTTCAAGGACCGTGACATCGAATCCGCGATGAACAAGCGGCAACGCGCTGGCCAGACCACCGATGCCTGCACCGATGACAATCACGCGGTCACGAATATGGCGTGGGTTTTTCATCATCGAATTGTTGACTCACAATTGCCAAGTGTCCAGTATGATTTACACTAGTGTGTCAGATAAAGATGACAACACATTGTAAAGGAGCGTCCGATGGGACTTCACACCCGCATCAATTCCGCTGTTGAGTCAGCCATTCGCGTCGGACAGGATGGAAGCGCTCCTCGCAAGCTGTCCGAAGCATTACACTACGCCTGTACGCCGGGCGGTGCCCGCATTCGACCGACGATCCTGTTGTCTGTGGCGATGGCCTGCGGTGACGATGCGCCAGAGGTGACGGATGCTGCCGCCTCTGCGTTGGAACTGATGCATTGCGCCAGCCTCGTGCATGACGATCTGCCCTGCTTTGACGATGCCGATCTGCGGCGCGGAAAGCCGTCGGTGCATCGGGCCTATTCAGAACCGCTCGCGGTTCTGACAGGCGATTCGCTCATTATTCTTGCGTTCGAGGTTCTGGCGCGTGCTGCCGTGCATTCCCCGGATCGCGTGGTCCGGTTGATCCGCACGCTGTCACATCAATCCGGCATGCCGAACGGGATTTGTGCCGGCCAGGGCTGGGAAAGCGAGTCCGTGATCGACCTGTCCGCCTATCATCGATCCAAAACGGGGGCCTTGTTCATTGCAGCGACACAGATGGGTGCGATTGCTGCAGGACAGGACGAAGAGCCGTGGTTCGAACTGGGTGCCCGCATCGGAGAGGCCTTCCAGGTTGCAGACGATTTGCGCGACGCGCTTTATGACAGTGACACGTTGGGCAAGCCCGCCGGTCAGGACGATCTGCATGGGCGTCCGAACGCCGTCGCGCAGCTTGGTGTCGATGGTGCGACCAAGCGATTGAAAGACATTCTGGGTGGTGCGATATCGTCCATCCCCTCATGCCCGGGTGAGGCCAAGCTGGCGGAAATGGTCCGGTTGCAGGCCGAAGCGATCATGCCGGTTGTAAAAACCAACGCCGCCAAAGCCGGATAAATGGCGCTTGCGTCCGATAGCCCGTCGCCTTCGATACGACCGAAAGTTGGCCTGAAAACGCGCCTGATGCGTCTTGTTGCGCGTCCGGGATTCCAGCGCTGGGCGTCATCTTTTCCGCTGACCCGTGGTGTCGCGGCCAAAGACGGGGCCGAACTGTTCGATATCGTGCAGGGCTTTGTGAAATCGCAGGCCCTGTTTGCCCTCGTTGAACTCCGCGTGATGCACCGTTTGATGGATGGGGCGCTTACGGCGTCTGATCTGGCGGGGCTGTGTGTTCTGCCTGTGGATCGGATGACGCGCGTCCTGCAAGCCGGCGCGGCGATGGGGCTTCTGACGCTTGACCGCAAGGGCCGCTATGGTCTGGCCCGCAAGGGGGCTGCTCTTGTCGGGGTGCCCGGTCTCGAAGACATGATCCGCCATCATGCCGCCTTCTATCGCGATCTCAACGATCCGGTGGCCCTCCTGCGTGGTGAGGTTGAGACCGAGTTGGCGCAGTTCTGGCCCTATGTGTTCGGTGCGGACAACGCCACCGACGCGGAAACCTCGAACCGGTATTCCGACCTCATGGCGCGATCGCAGGAAATCGTCGCGGCAGACACGCTGGCGACTGTCGCGCTTTCGAACACCAAGCGGTTGCTTGATGTCGGCGGCGGCTATGCCGTCTTCGCAGAAGCAGCTGGCCTGAAATATCCGGCATTGACCGCAACGGTATTCGACCTTCCTGCAGTTGGCCCGAACGCCAATGCCCGTATCGCGGCATCTTCAGCCAAGGATCGCCTTGAGTTTGTTCCGGGGTCTTTCCGTGACGATCCCTTGCCCGTTGGAGCCGACACGATTTCCCTGATCCGCGTTCTTTATGACCACGAGGATGACACTGTCGCGGCGCTCCTGTCCAAGATTCATGACACCTTGCCGCCAGGGGGCACATTGCTCGTGTCAGAACCGATGTCGGGTGGTGCAAAGCCCGAAATCGCCGGGGATGTCTATTTCAGCTTTTATTGCATGGCCATGCAGACCGGTACTGTCCGCAGTGCATCGCGTATCGCGGCCCTTTGCAAACAAGCAGGTTTTGCGTCTGTGAAGGCGTATCCGTCACGTCGGCCGTTCGTCACGACGGCCTTGACGGCGGTCAAACCAGCCCCGGGCGAATGAAGAAACAAGTTTACACTCCAATGTGTCCATTATAGTTGACAGATAAGAGTGTAAGATTAAACTGACACTACAAGCCAACATGCGCGTCACCCAAGATTCGATTCTTTGACCGATGCGTGAGCCGCCGCAGGAGGTAAGGATGCAGACCAATGCCGTTGTTCTAAACGCGCCCAAGACCCTGTCGCTGGAGACTGTTGAGCTGACCAATCCGGGCCCAGAGGACCTGGTGGTTGAAATTGCCCATTCCGGTATTTCCACGGGGACCGAGAAACTGTTCTGGTCCGGCGATATGCCACCGTTCCCGGGCATGGGTTACCCGTTAATCCCCGGTTACGAAGCCTCGGGAGAAGTCGTCGAAGCGGGCGCGAACAGTCGCTACAAGGTTGGCGACCACGTTTTTGTGCCGGGCGCGAACTGCTATGACGGCGTGTTCGGGCTTTTTGGCGGTGCCACCCGTCGTTTGGTCACGGATCAAGAGCGCGTGACGCGTATTGATCCCGCACACGGTGCCGAAGGTGCGTTGCTTGCCCTTGCAGCCACCGCGCGCCACGCGATGGCTGGCTTGGACAAGGCCGTGCCTGACCTCATCGTAGGACATGGCGTTCTTGGACGGTTGCTGGCGCGTTTGACACTCGCGGCCGGTGCCCCTGCGCCCACGGTTTGGGAAATCGACCCGGATCGCGCGACCGGTGCCGAAGGGTACGAGGTCGTGCATCCCGACAAGGATGAACGCCGTGACTACAGCTCCATCTACGATGCGAGCGGCAATGGCGGTCTTCTGAACGATCTTGTCGGACGCATTTCCAAAGGCGGAGAGATCGTTCTCGCAGGGTTCTATACGGCCCCGCTGCAATTCTCGTTCCCGCCCGCCTTCATGAAAGAAGCACGGTTTAGGGTCGCCGCCGAGTGGGCCCGCGATGACCTGACCGCCACGCGCACGCTGGTCGAAAACGGCGCGCTGAGCCTTGACGGCCTTATCACACATCAAGCGGCAGCATCGGATGCGCCGGGTGCCTATCGCACCGCGTTCGAAGATCCGTCCTGCCTGAAAATGATCCTGAATTGGGAGACGCAGTAATGAAAGACGAAGTGCCAAACCTGAAAGACTTCGACCAACGTCTGCGTGACGAAGCCAACGAAGACCTGGCGGATGTCATCCCGGCAGAGGCGACGAAGAAAACCCAGATCATCGCGATCTACGGTAAGGGCGGGATTGGCAAATCCTTCACTTTGGCGAACCTCAGCCACATGATGGCCGAGCAGGGCAAGCGCGTTCTGCTGATCGGTTGTGACCCGAAGTCGGACACGACATCGCTGCTCTTTGGCGGCAAGGCCTGCCCGACGATCATCGAAACCTCCACCAAAAAGAAACTGGCCGGGGAAGAGGTGAAGATCGGCGATGTCTGCTTCAAGCGCGGTGGTGTCTTCGCGATGGAGCTGGGCGGACCTGAGGTCGGTCGCGGCTGTGGTGGTCGCGGGATCATTCACGGGTTCGAACTGCTTGAAAAGCTGGGCTTCCACGATTGGGATTTCGACTACGTGCTTCTCGACTTCCTGGGTGACGTGGT